>JANOTB010000120.1:0-19777 GCA_031416115.1 Gemmatimonadota bacterium | reverse complement strand
GCTCTCGATCGGCGCAGGCACCGGGTTGCTCTACCTGCTGCGTTGGTACTGGTGGCGTGTGAATGCGAGCGCCGAGATCGCGGCGATGGCCGCCTCGTTCGTGACGGCGATCGCGTTCCAGGTACTCAAGGCGCGCGGGATGGAGATCAGTGCGACGACCTCGCTGCTGGGCACGGTCGGCGTGACGACCGTGGTCTGGATCACCGCGGCGTTCCTCGGGCCCAAGACGGACGAGAAGGTTCTCGAGTCGTTCTACGCGCTCGTGCGACCGGCCGGTCCGGGCTGGAAGCGCGTGCGCGCCGCGACCGGCATCAGTTCGTCGCCCGACTCGATCTCGCAGGCGATGCTCGGCTGGGTGTGCGGCATCTTCTTCGTGTACGCGTCGCTCTTCGGCGTGGGGTCGTTCCTGATGGGCAATGCGCCCCTCGCGGCGGCTTGGGCGGTGGTCTTCGTCGTGAGCGGCGCCGGGGTGCTCAAGGTGCTGCAGGGCTTCTGGCTGCCGGCCAAGGCGGACTAGCAGAGTGGGACCGCGGCACGGCGACGCGGCCATTCCGCGTGCGGCCATTCCGCGTGCGACGACCGCGGTGATCCTCGCGCGCGGGCTCGGCACGCGGATGCGTGCCGAGGACGGCGCTGCGCTCACGGAGGCGCAGCGTGCGGCTGCGGCCGTCGGTGCGAAGGGGCTCATACCAGTGGCCGGGCATCCATTGCTCGACCATGTGCTGCATGAGCTCGCGGACGGCGGCGTGACCGACGTGGTCTTCGTCGTGGCGCCGCGCGAGACGGCGCTGCGTGGTCGCTACGGGCGTGACCAGGTGCCACGCCGGATCCGGGTGCGCTTCGCCGAGCAGGTGGAGCCGCGTGGCACCGCCGATGCGCTGATCGCCGCCCGCGAGGCCGTGGACGAGTGTGGTCCCCACGACGCGGCAGGCACGGCGCACTTTCTCATGCTCAACGCCGACAATCTCTACCCTGCCGAGTCGGTGCAAGCGCTCGTCGCACTCGACGGGCCGGGGCTCGTCGCGTACGACGCCGAGGCGCTCTCGTCGCTGGGCAATATCGAGCCGGCGCGCGTGCGTGCGTTCGCGCTGCTCGAGCTTTCGACGGCGGACGAGCTGCGCGAGATCGTGGAGAAGCCTGCACTCGACCACCTGCTCCTGCGCGCCGCCGAGCAATGGGTGTCGATGAACCTGTGGCGGTTCGACTCCGGGATCTTCGACGATTGCGCGCGCGTGCGTCCGTCGGTGCGCGGAGAGCTTGAGCTGAGCGATGCCGTGCGCGGTGCGATCGCGCGCGGGGTGCGGTTCCGTGCGGTGCGGCAGAGGCTTCCGGTGCTCGATCTCTCGCGACGCGGTGATGTCGCGACCGTTGAGGCGCGGCTGGCCGGCCGCGTGCCCTCGCCGTGAACGACTCCGCGCATCATCCGGAGCGTGACGGTGCGCGCGACAACGCGCGCCGGATCTTCGTACCCGGCCGCATCGAACTCTTCGGCAAGCACGTGGACTATGGCGGCGGCCCGTCGCTCACCTGCGCGCTCGACGACGGCATCACCGCTGAGTGGGAACCGATCGATCGACCGATGATCGAGGTGGAGGACATCACCACCGGGCGCCGCACGCGCGTCCCACTGCGCCGTGATACGCGCACGGGCGGCACGCATGGCGGCACGTATGTGACTGCGGTCGCTCGACGCCTCGCACGTGACTTCTCGCCGCTCAAGGTCGGCGTGCGTGTACGATCGTCGAGTACGTTGCCCCGCTCATCCGGACTCTCGAGCTCAAGCGCATTCGTCACCATGCTCACGCTGGCCGTCTCCGAGGCTAACCGATTGCGGGAGCGGCGCGCCTGGCGCGACCATCTCTCGACGCCACTCGCATTCGCCGAGTACTGCGGCGCGATCGAGATGGGCGCCGCCTTCGGTCCGTTCACCGGCGACAAGGGCGTGGGCACGCGTGGCGGCGCGCAGGACCATGTCGCGATCGTGTGCAATGAGGCGGACGCCGTGGGCGCGTATTCGTATCTGCCCGCCACGCGCGTGGGGCGCGCATCGTTCCCCGCGCATTGGAGCATCCTCGTCGGCGTGAGCGGGGTGCGCGCGACCAAGACCGGCGGAGCCCTCGCGGACTACAATCGTGCATCAGACGTGGTGCGCGACCTCCTCAGGCTCTGGAATTGCGACACGGGGCGCCTCGACGCATCGCTCGGGTCGGCGCTGCGGTCGTCGCCAGAGGCCGCGGCGAGATTGACTGCACTCGCGCGCAACGCACCCGACGCGCCCTGGTTCCTCGCTCGCATCGAGCAGTTCCGAGCCGAGACAGAGCGGCTGGTCCCGCAGGCGCTCCAGGCATTCGCTACCGCGGACGCCGCACTCCTCGGCCGGCTCGCGGTCGAGTCGCAACAGCGCGCCGAGACCGCGCTGCGCAACCAGATCCCCGAGACCATGTTCCTCGCGCGCGCCGCAATGGCGGCTGGTGCGCATGGATCGACGGCGTTCGGGGCAGGGTTCGGCGGGGCGGTGTGGGCCGTGGTCGATCGCGACAGGGCGGACGAAGTGCGTGACCGCTGGAAGGCCTCGTATGCGGATGCGTTCCCGAACCGGGCGGGGAAGGCGGAGTGGCTGCAGGTGCGCCCCGGCGCCGGCGTGCGGTTGCCATGACCGACGAGGAAGAACTCACTCAGCCCGCGGAAGGCACTGTGAAGGGTGGCGGGTCTCCCGCTCGTCCGCCGCTCTCGCGCAACGTGCGGATCCTCGCGACGGTGAGTTTCTTCACCGATGTCGCGAGCGACATGATCTACCCGTTGTTGCCGTTGTTCCTCACCACGGTGCTCGGCACGTCGGCAGCGGCGCTGGGCGTGATCGAGGGGCTCGCCGAGAGTGTTTCGTCCTTGCTACGTTTGCCTGCGGGTTGGTACTCCGACCGGATCAAGCGTCGAAAACCGTTCGTGGTGGTGGGCTACACGTTGGCGTCGTTGGCGCGTCCGCTCATCGGTCTCACGCAGACCATGGGGCAGGTGCTCGCGATCCGGCTCACCGATCGCTTCGGGAAGGGCCTCCGCTCGGCGCCGCGCGATGCACTCATCGCCGATTCGGCGTTGCCGTCGCAGCGCGGGTACGCGTACGGCGTGCATCGAGCGGCCGACAACTTGGGTGCGGTGGTGGGACCGCTGGTCGCGTGGGCAGTGCTCTCGTTGGGATGGGTCGAGCTACGCGAACTCTTCCTGTGGTCTGCCGTCCCGGGCATCGTCGCGGTCGTGCTCGTGGTGGTGTTCGTGCAGGAGTCGCGCACGGAGATCGCGGTACGACGCGCAGACGCTTCCGTCGGTGCAGTCACGGCGAGTCCCGTCGGTGCAGTCACGGCGAGTCCCGTGGGACCAGCTGCTGCGCCGCTCGGCTCGGCATTCTGGCGGTACCTCACCGTGCTCTTCGTCTTCACGCTCAGCACCTCCACCGATGCCTTCCTGCTGCTGCGCGCCTCTCAGCTCGGCGTCGCGACCGCACTCATCCCGATCCTCTGGGCACTGCTGCATGTGGTGAAGTCGGGGTCGACGGTGCTCGGTGGCGCGCTCTCGGATCGCGTAGGGAGACGGCCGTTGATCCTCGGTGGCTGGGTGGTCTATGCGCTCGTGTATCTCGGCTTCGCACTTGCGAGCGTCGAGTGGCACGCCTGGGCGCTGTTCGTGGTGTACGGGCTCTACTTCGGCGCGACCGAGGGGACGGAGAAGGCGTTCGTCGCCGACCTCGTGCCGGCGGCGCGACGGGGGACCGCGTTCGGGTGGTTCAATGCGGCGCTCGGATTGGGGGCGCTGCCGGCGTCGGTGGTGTTCGGGCTCGTGTGGGAGCGGAGCGGGGCCGAGGCTGCGTTCGTGATGGGGGCGACGATCGCGGCTGTCGCGACGGTGCTGTTCCTCGTGCTCGTTCCGAAGCGGACGCGCGTCGCGGCCTGACGTGTCGCGCCAGCGGTTGCGCCGCACAGTGGCGCCCAGCAACTGCTCCTAGCAGCAGCGCGATCCCGGTTTCTCGTAACGCGCGTTCAACCGCTCCGTCACGAACTCGCGCTCGTTCATTGGCTCGCGCTCCGGGTGACACGCCCGCACATGCGCCACATACGCCGCATAGTCGGGCGCGCCGATGATCCGCCGCACCGTTGCAGCGAGCCGTGCGAGCCAGTCGCTCACCGACGCGCCTTCGTTCCGTTGGGTCCGATCGTCCGGTCGAACAGTTCGAGGATCCGCCGATACTCGTCCGTCCACGAACTCGGTCGGACGAAGCCGTGGTCCTCCACCGGATAGACCGCCATCTCCCAGTCGGTCTTGCCAAGCTCGATGAGCCGCTGCGAGAGCTGCACCACGTCCTGGAACTGCACGTTGGTGTCGACCATGCCGTGTGCGATCAGGAGCGGGTCCTGTAGCCCTTCGGCGAGGAAGATCGGCGACGACTTGCGGTATGCGGTGGTGTCGTCCTGCGGGAGGTTGAGAATGCGGCCGGTGTAGCCGTGATTGTAGCCCGCCCAATCGGTGACCGAGCGCAGTCCCGCGCCAGCGCCGAAGTACTGCGGCTTGGTGAAGAGCGCCATGAGCGTCATGAATCCGCCATAGCTGCCGCCGTAGATACCGATCCGCTCGGGATCGATCCCATGGGTCTTGGTCAGATACTTGGAACCACTTACCTGGTCGTCGAGATCCTTGCCACCCATCCAGCGGTAGATCGCCGTGCGCCAATCGCGGCCATAGCCTGCTGACCCGCGGTAGTCGATGTCGATCACGGTGTAGCCGCGTTCGGCGAGCAGATGGTGGAACATGTACTCGCGAGAGTAGGTCGACCACCAGTTGTGCACGTTGTGCAGGTAGCCCGCGC
This sequence comes from Gemmatimonadota bacterium, assembly GCA_031416115.1. Classification (GTDB taxonomy): domain Bacteria; phylum Gemmatimonadota; class Gemmatimonadetes; order Gemmatimonadales; family Gemmatimonadaceae; genus Pseudogemmatithrix. The sequence continues at coordinate 14,922 of JANOTB010000120.1, read as the reverse complement.
CGTGCACGAAGATCACTGCCCCACCGTTGGACGCTTTGCCGAACGCCTTGGGATCGTAGACGCGCGCCGGCACCTTGGTACCGTCCTCGCCGTCGAGCATGACGATCGGCGGCACCTTCCACGCATACGAGCGGAACTCTGCGGTCGTCGACGTGGTGAGCCGCGTCATCGCCGCCTGACCCGCGCGCGCGAGAAAGAGCTCTGGCGGTGTGTTGGGCGTGGAGTAGACGGTCGCCATCATGTTCGCATCGACCGGTGAGAACACCAGGGCATGGCCGCCATCACCGGTCGTGAGTCGCGTGCGAGCGCCACCGGTCATCGCCATGCGGTACGCCTGACGCGTGAACGGAGACGGCTCGCTCGTCACGAGATCGAAGTTCATGTTGTCTGGGGAGCGATCGACCTGCAGCACTTCCCAGTTGCCACTCGTCAGTGCCTGCTTGCCGGTGCCGTCAGCATTGGCCGAGTAGAGATGCGAGTAGCCACTCTCCTCGGAGACGAACCACGCTTTGCCGGCGGGCGTCCAGCCAATGCAGCCGAAGCAGGGTCCGTTGACCCACGCCTCGTCGCGCAGCTGATCGACCATTGTCGTCGTGCCGCCCGCGCTCGCGACCGACCAGAGCCAACGATGCTTGAAGTCCGCCGAGGTGACGAAGAGGAGTGCGTACCTGCCGTCGTCGCTCCATTCACCGACCTGCGCGCCGCCGGCCACACTCGAGTCGGGCGAGAGCGTGAGCCAGGTGAGCTTGCCGGTTGCGACGTCGAGGTGCGCGACCTTCTGCGTCCCCTGCGCGTCGCCGACCTTGGTGCGGCCGGGGATCATGCGCGGGTAGCCGTCCGGATTGATGTAGTCGGGGACGTCCGAGCCCTTGGTGCCGCTGGCCGGCGTCACCGTCGTGATGAGCGCGCTCTTGCCGTCCGGCGACGCCGAGACGTTGGCGATGCGCTCGGCGGCTGCGATCCACGTGATGGGAAGCTCACGTGACTGGCGCGCGCGACGCGCCGCGGCCTGGATGGAGTCGGCGCGCAGCTCGTCGCGGATCACCTCCAACAGCAGCCGTTGCTGTTCGGCGAGCGCGCCGCGCTGGCCGGTAAGGCGTTCGGCGTCGCGAGGGGCGGTGCCGCTGCGGATGTCGGTCAGCTGGCGGACGAGGCCCGAGGCGAGTTCCATCGCGTAGACGTTGCTCTCGCGGATGAACAGCACCTCGCGCTCGTCGAGCGAGAACTTCGCGTCCGACTCGAGCGCGTTGGTCTGCGTGAGCCGACGCACCGTGACGGTGCTCGCCCCGCGCGCGGGTACGCTACGCGAGCGGAGGAACAGGTCGCCGCTTGTAGCAACGATCTCGCGGCGCCCGTCGTGCGCGCGGCGTCCACCGGCGAGCACGGGCATCACAGAGTCCATGTGCGCTTCGGTCACGAGCTCGGGCGTCGAGCCCGCGCGCGCCGCGACGCGGTACGACTTGAGGTCCTCGTTCCACGTTGCGCCCGGCGCGAGCCAGCGGAAGTAGATCCACTGTCCGTCGGCGGTGAAGCGTACCTGGCTCGGTTCGCGACCGTACAGCTCCGGCCCGCGCATGATGTTGCGGACGGAGAGGTCGAACGGCTGCTGGGCGCTGAGGGTCGATGCGGCGAGGAGAACGAGGGCGGCGAGAAGGCGGCGCATGCTGGGTCGGGCTCGGGTGGGACGTGTGGGTCGCAATCTGGAAACTACGCTCGTGGGGCTGGGGTCGCTTGTCGACTAACGGCTTTCACCACAGGGGCACAGGGGACACAGGGGGAACAACTCCCTTCGTCGCGTGCTGTGCCCGTCATCACGTCTCACGGGAGCGGCAGCGAGGGTCGCCGAATGGACAAGACTTCCCTGTGCCCCTGTGGTGAAAGCAGTTGCCGTTCCGCAAACAGAGATGCCGCCGACCAGATCGTCGCTCCCGGTCACGCCAGCAGGATCAATGCACGCTGCGACGTCGGCGAGAGCGCCGCCTCGCGCACCGCTGGCACACTGACCGGATATCGCGACGCCCCGTCCTCGGGCGCCGCGATCGTCAGCCGTCGCAGCTGGTTCACGCCGCGGCGCGCGCCGTGTACGGCTCCTCGCTCGACACCATCGGCTTGCGCCCGCTGAGCACGGCCCACCATTCGCGTATGGAGTCGGCCAGGATCACGATGACCGAGATCATGAAGAACGCCGCGACCGCTGCGTCGAGCCGGTCGTTGAAGATCAGTCGGGCCGCACCCGCCGCGTCGGCGATACCGGGTGGCAACTCACCCGCGGCGAGCTTCTCCGCCACCCAGCGCGCGTGCGCGAGGAATCCGAGCTTCGGATTCGGATCGAAGAGTTTGAGCCAACCCGCCGTCATCGTGACGATCACCAACCACGTCATCGGCAGGATCGTCATCCACGCGTACTTCGCCTTGCCCATCTTGATGATGACGGTCGTCCCCACGCAGAGCGCGATCGTCGCGAGCAGTTGGTTGGCGATCCCGAACAACGGCCAGAGCGAGTTTATTCCTCCAAGCGGATCGGTGACGCCCTGGTAGAGGAAGAAGCCCCAGCAGGACACGAACAGCGCACTTGAGAGCACCACCGCTGGGTACCACGAGACGCGGCCGAACGGTGCCCAGATGTGCTTGCCGAGATCCTGCAGCATGAAGCGGCCCACCCGCGTGCCGGCATCGACCGTCGTGAGGATGAACAGCGCCTCGAACATCAACGCGAAGTGGTACCAGAGCGCCATCGAAGTCGTGCCGCCGAGCAGGTCGGAGAAGATCTTCGCCATGCCCACGGCGAGTGACGGAGCGCCGCCGGTGCGCGAGAGCAAGCTGCTCTCCTGTACCTGTGCGGCGAGCGTTGTGAGCTCGCTCGGGCTCAACGTGAAGCCCCAGGTCGCGATTATCGCCGCCGCGCTCTCCGCGGTCGTGCCGATCACGGCGGCCGGTGCGTTGATCGCGAAGTACACGCCGGGGGTGAGCACGCAGGCGGCGATCAGTGCCATGATCGCCACCAATGATTCGGTGAGCATCGCCCCATAGCCGATGAACCGCGCGTCGGCCTCGTTCTCGAGGATCTTGGGCGTGGTCCCCGACGCGATCAGTGCGTGAAAGCCGCTGATCGCACCGCACGCGATCGTGATGAAGACGAACGGGAAGACCTTCCCCGCGAAGACCGGTCCCGTGCCGTCGATGAACGGCGTGATCGCCGGCATCTGCAGCGGCGGCAGCACGAGGATGATCCCCACGCCGAGCGCGAGGACCACGCCGATCTTCACGAACGCCGAGAGGTAGTCGCGCGGCGCGAGCAGCAGCCAGACCGGGATCACCGACGCGGCGAAGCCATAGACCATGACCGCGTAGGCGAGCGTCACGCCGTCGAGCGTGAACATCGGCCCGAACACGGCGTGCTCCCCCGCCCAGCGGCCCACGTAGAGCGAAACGATCAACAACACGATGCCGATCGCACTGACCTCGAGCACTCGACCGGGCCGCAGGTACTTGAGATAGACGCCCATGAACATCGCGATCGGGACCGTGAGGCCGATCGTCACGGTGCCCCACGGACTCGACTTGAGCGCATTCACCACGATCAGCGCGAGCACCGAGATCAGGATGATCATGATCCCCAACACCGCGACGAGTGCGGTGTAGCCGGCGATCGGACCGATCTCCTCCTTGGCCATCTGCCCGAGCGACTTGCCGTTGCGTCGCACCGACGCGATGAGGATCACACAATCCTGCACCGCGCCGCCCAGCACCACGCCGACGATGATCCAGAGCGCGCCGGGGAGGAACCCGAACTGCGCGGCGAGCGTCGGACCAACGAGCGGGCCGGGCCCAGCGATCGCCGCGAAGTGGTGCCCGAACACGATCCACTTGTTGGTCGGGTGATAGTCGCGGCCGTCGGCGAGCCGTTCGGCGGGCGTCGCTCGCGTGGCGTCGAGCGCGAAGATCTTCGCGGCGATGATCTTGCTGTAGAAGCGGTACCCGACCGCGTAGGTGCACACCGCCGCGACGAGCAGCCAGGCCGCGTTGATCGTCTCGCCCCGCTGGAGCGCGATGAACCCGATGGAGCCGGCACCGGTCAGGGAGATGGCGGCCCATATGAGGGCCGAGAGCCAACGGGGCATCGGGGGTCCGAGTTCGGGGAAGGCGACGGAACGATTCTACGCGTTACGCGGCGGGGGCGGGAGGGGTTGGCGGGAAGGGTTTGTGGTGGAGGGGGGCGGTGCGGGGGATTAGCTTTCTCAACAACAGACGGGAGAAGGGAGAGGTGAGATGCAATGCGGTCGTCATGAGCCCGCGTCACAGCACCGCCTCCCATCTCCCATCTCCCATCTCCCATCTGCCCGTAATGCCGTTGCGCGTCGCCACACTGGCACTCACCGCACTCCTGGTCCTCCTGCCGTGCGCCACCAGCGCCCAGGAGAAGCAGGCCCCCGTGGTCGGCCCGCCGCTCTCGCCCTTCACGGCCATGCGCGTGGCGATCGTCCCGGCCCAGCTCTGGCATGGCGACTCGCTCGGCTGGAGCCGCGGCGTCACGTGGGCCACCACGCGACTCGCGCTCGACTCCGCCATCGCAGCCGTGCTGCAGGAACGCGGACTCGGCCGCAAGTGGGCCTACGCCGGCGACGTCGTCCGCAGCGCCAAGCGGAACCCCACCTACGCCGTCGATCCCTACGCGCTCGGTGTGACGCGCTTGCGCGGCGTCGAGCTCAAGAGCGGTGCTGAAGTCCCTCAACTCCTTGCCGATAACCTGCGCACCGTCACCGCCCTCGGCGACACTCGCTTCGCCCTCGTTCCCGTGGAGCTGCGTGCTCAGGGAGAGGGGGTCGTGCTGCGCCTCGTGATGGTCGATACTCGGACACGGAATCTCGTTTGGGCCGGCGACCTCCTCGCGCCTGGTGGCGCGGGCATGATCGCCGGCCTCGCGACGCGTGTCGCCGATCTCATCATCGAACCCTGACGCCGCCTCGCGCGGCCCAGCACAGCTGGAGAGCACCCCATGAGCACACCCCGTGAAGTGACCCTGATCCCCGGCGACGGGATCGGCCCTGCCATCACCGAAGCGACCCTGCGACTGCTCGACGCCTCGGGTGTCGAGTTCAAGTGGGACCGTCAGCTCGCCGGCATGGCCGCCGTCACCGCGCATGGCGATCCGCTCCCCGAGGCCACGCTCGACTCGATCCGTCGCACCAAGCTCGCGCTCAAGGGCCCGCTCGAGACGCCGGTCGGCAAGGGGTTCCGCTCGATCAACGTCGCGTTGCGCAAGGAGTTCGATCTCTACGCGAACCTGCGTCCCGCCAAGACGGTGCTCACCAACTCGCGCTTCGAGAACGTCGACATCATCCTCGTGCGCGAGAACACCGAAGGGCTCTACGTGGGTGCGGAGAGCTACATCAAGGTCGGCAACGACCCGCAGGCGGTCGCCCAGTCGGTGGCGGTGATCACGCGGATCGGCGCCGAACGGATCGTGCGGTACGCGTTCGAGTATGCGCTCACGCACGGCCGCAAGCGCGTGACGGTCGTGCACAAGGCGAACATCCTCAAGTACTCGCAGGGCCTCTTCCTCGAGATGGGCCGCAAGGTCGCCGCCGAGTACGCGGGACGCATCGCGAGCGACGACAAGATCGTCGACGCCTGCGCGATGGAGCTCGTGATGAAGCCCGAGACGTACGACGTGATCGTCACGACCAACCTGTTCGGCGACATCCTCTCGGACCTCACGTCGGGGTTGGTCGGCGGACTGGGGCTCACGCCCGGCGCCAACATCGGCTACGACTGCGGCATTTTCGAGGCGGTGCACGGCACGGCGCCCGATATCACCGGCAAGGGCATCGCGAACCCCACGGCCGTGATGCTCGCGGCCTGCCAGATGCTCGACCATCTCAATGACGTGCCGCGTGCGAACAGGATTCGCGCTGCGATCCAGTCGACGCTGCGAGAGCGTAAGGTCGTCACCGGCGACGTGGGCGGTACGGCGACCACCGATCAGTACACCGACGCAGTGATCGCGCGGCTCAAGAGCTGAGCGCACACCGCTCGGTGCGCATCCTCCAGATCTCCGACGTCCACTTCGGGCGCCACGCGGTCGTCGCCTACCTGGCGGCGGTCGCGCGGCGCATCGCCGAGCGACGGTACGACGTCGTGGTGGTCGCGGGGGATCTCACGCAGCGCAACTTTCGCGGGCAGTTCCGCGCCGCACACTCGTTCCTCTCCGCCGCGGGAGCGCTCGCGAAGGTGTTCGTCGTGCCGGGGAATCACGACGTGGCTTGGTGGTGGAAGCCCGTAGGGCTCGGACCGCGCGGGCCGCTCCTGCGCGGGTATCGCAAGTGGATATCGCCCGACCTCGAACCCACACTGCAACTGCCCGGCGTGACGTTCGTCGGACTCAACTCCTGTCATGGTGTGCAACCGTACACGCTCACCACGCGGCTGCGCGACCTGAGTGTTGTCGGTGCGATCCGGCCCGAGCAGTGGGCGCGCGCGCGTGCCGCATTTGCGGCTGCGCCCGCTGGTGATCTCAAGGTGCTGGTCTTCCATCACAATCTCCTGCGCGGCGATCTCTCGAACAGATGGGGCCTGGTGAATCGCGCAGCGGGGATCACTGACGCACTCGGTACCGGCGCGGACCTCGTGCTCAACGGGCACGATCACCAGACGCGGATCGACGCCGTCGAAGTCGGCGCGCGACGCATGGTGGTCTCGCATAGCACCACACTCTGCGATCGCACTCGCGGTGGATTGCCGGCTGCCTTTCAGGAGATCGAGGTCACACCCGAAGCGCTCACCGTGCGCGCCTGCACCTGGGACCGCGACGCCGGCGACTTCACTCCGCGGCCGGACCGCGTGTTCGCCCGATGACCGCGCGCGCCCAGGATCAGTTCCAGCTTGGCTTCGGCCTGAGCTTCGCTGAGGGCCCCGATCTTGTGGCCGAGGCCGAGGAACTCGCCGAGGAGATCGAGGAAATCGCTGACGCAGAGCGTGCCGCCGAAACGCTCTTCGGCAAGCTGATCTCGCTCGGACTCGCACATGTGCGCCGCGTCGTGCTCACTCGCAATCGCAGCATTCTCGTGAGCGTGAAGGGCTTCGACCTGCGGGTGCACGAGGGCTTTGTGGACGCACCGACCGCGATGCAGGTGCAGATCGTGCGATTCGTCATGGCGCGCCGCAAATGGGAACGACAGGCCGCGCGCGACGCGATCGTCGCGTACCCACTGCCGCGCCACACCAAGCCGGCGCGCGCGCCGGAGAAGACGCACCTCGACGACGAGCCACTCGCGGAGCGACTCGCCGAGTGGCACACGCGGCTCAACGGCGAGCGGTTCGGCGCGAGCTCAAGCCGGTGCCGATCCGCGTTTCTCGGCGCATGCAGCGCCGGCTCGGGCACTACGCGCCGGGCGTCGAGGGCGGAGGGCCCGAGATCGCGCTCTCGGCGCGCCACTGTCACCGCGACGGATTCGCGTCGGCGCTCGAGACGTTGCTGCACGAGATGGTGCACCAGTGGCAGCATGAGAACGCGCTGCCGATCGATCATGGGGCGGACTTCCGGCGCAAGTGTCGAGAGGTGGGGGCGGTGCCGAGCGCCAAGCGCGCGGTCTGCTGAGCGAGGATTGCAACGGCGTGACGGGGCGGTGTCCTCGCGCGTTCTAGGGGCGATGACCCGTTCACCGATCCTGCTCGGCGCGCTCGGCGCGCTCGGCGCGCTTGCCGCGCTCGCCGCGCTTGCGGCTCTCGCCTGCCCGGCGACCCTCGCGGCACAGTCGGTGACCGGCGTGGTTTTGCTCCCCGACTCGCTCACCCCTGCCGCGCACGTGCTCGTTGAACTGCGCTCGATCGCCAGTCCGCCGACGCGGGTCCTGAGCGATGCCAAGGGTCGATTTGCGTTTCGGCTCCGTGGTCCCGACACGGTGACTCTTCGCGCCATACGACCTGGCCTGCGCCCCACCGTCGCCGCGCCTCGGTTCGTCGCGACGGGAAGGGTGCTGGATCTGCACCTCGTACTCGGCACCGACCGCGTCACCCTCGCCGCAGTGACGGTCACGGCGATCGAGAACCGCATCTGCGGCAGCAGTGACGACGGCGCCGCGTTCCAGCTTTGGAACGAAGCGCGCACCGTTCTTCACAGCACCGTGCTCACCGAGCGCGACACGGCGCTGCAGATCCGCGCGATCGAGTACGAAGGTCGGCCCGGCGCCGACGGCAGCGTGCAGCTAGCGGACTCCACGCTCCGCATCGTCCCGCTGGGCGACGCGTTCGGCGCCGCCCACTACGACTCACTCTTCCGCTTCGGCTTCATTCGTCGCAACGGGCCCGGCGTGACCACCTACTACGCGCCCAACGCCCAGCTCCTCGCCGACGAGCGCTTCGTTTCGCAGCACTGCTTTCGCATGGCCCCCGACGACACGCTCGCCGATGACGTGGTGGGGGTGCGGTTCGAACCCGGCTTCCGTCCGCGCTACACGGGAGTGGCGGGGACGCTCTGGCTCGACGTCGCGACGTACAAGCTCCGTCGGATCGAGTTCGAGTACGTGAATCCGCCCCTGCATCACCGGACGGCGGGGACCGGCGGTTCCATAGAGTTCACGGAACTCTCCACCGGACACTGGATCACGCAGCACTGGACGATCCGCATGTCGAACCCCATCGCCGGGACCGTCTTTGCATCTGCCGGCTCTGTCGGAGCCGCTCGGCGAGGCGGGATGGTGATGGAGGACTACGCCCTCTGGGCGCGGCGGCGAGTCGTGTTCCAGGTCACGCTGGACGAATCGCTTCTGATGCGCGACAGCGCAGCTGATCAGCTCGCGCGGCGCGTGCCGCTGGCCGGCGGGAGATAGGACCTGACATAAGGGAGTGGCCGCTCTTTCGGGAAGCGGCGGCACATGTGCGCGCGTTTCGCCCTGAGGACAGGACTTCCGGTGCCGCTCGAGTCGGTGAACGCTCACGTCGCAGGGCGCGTTCGCACCGTCTCCTCCCGCCTCGCCACCCCGACGACCGCTTCGCCAAGTGGGCGTCGCACTTCGGCCTCGAACCCAAGGCCCTGGACTCCGACGAGAAAGACGACCTGATCGCCGAGCTCGACGCGGCGGTCTCGCTGTTATACGGCCTCTCCGACCGCGACGTCCGCCACATCTTCGAAACATTCCACGGCGGCGGGACCATGAGGAGCGGCTCCGGGCTGTCCTGAAGCACTTCAAGGCGCTCCGGCAGATGGGCCACGTGACATCCGCCCAGGCGGAGGCCGCAGGCATCCACCCGGTCCTGCTCGTCCAACTCGCCCGCCGTGGTCGGCTGCAGCGCGTCAGCCGCGGCGTCTACCGCATCGTCGAGTTCCCGGCGCAGCCGCTCGAGCAGTACATGCATGCCACCCTCTGGCCGCATGGCCAGCGAGGCGTTCTCTCCCACGAGACGGCGCTCTCGCTCTACGAGATCTCGGACATCGATCCGCCCAAGGTTCACATCACCATCCCCGCGGGCGTTCGCGTGCAGCGCGAGATCCCTGCCCACCTCGTCGTGCACCAGGCCAGCCTCGCCCCGGCCGAGATCACTCGGCTCGAGGGCATGCCGATCACCACGCCCGAGCGCACCATTCGCGATTGCCTCGCCGAGCACGTCGGCAGCGCGCTCCTCTCTCCGGCGATCGCACACGCGCGGCAGATCGGCATGCTCGACGCTCCGACCGCGAAACGACTCGTGGCCGAGCTTCGGAACGGGGTGCCAGCGACGTGACCGGCACGCCTCAGTCTCCTCCGCCGTCGGCCGGCAAACTCGAGAAGCTCGTGATCGCCTATGCGATGCGAGACGGGCTTGCCGTGGCGCGCGTGCGGCGCTGGGTCTCGTTCATGATGCTCGGCGGAGCGCTCGACCGGGCCGCCGCGCGCCCCGGCGGTGCACGATTCGTGCTCAAGGGGGGCGTTGCACTCGAACTCCGCATGCGCGAACGGTCGCGTGCTACCGAGGATCTGGACGTGGAGGCGCAGAGCACTGAGGCAGAGCTCGTCACGGCGCTCGATGTCGCGCTCCGCGATCCGTATCAGGACTTCACCGTCGCTCGCCGCACTGCAACTCGGCGCTTGGGACCGCGCGCCGAGCGGGTGGAGATCCGCGTCGCCTACCGATCGCAAAGGTGGGCCACGGTCCAGCTCGATCTCACGCGTCCGGATGGCGTGCGAACGGAGGCGGAGCCGCTGCAGGCAGTTCCCCTCACTCCGTTCGGCCTCAACGGACCGGAGACGCTCCCCTGCCTCTCGCTCCGCTACCACATCGCACAGAAGTTCCATGCGATGACGAAGGTCATGCCCGACGGAACGCCCAACGAACGGCATCGCGATGCGGTCGACCTGCTCCTGCTGCGCGAGCTCGCGATGCCCGGAGCGCTCGGTGCTATTCACGCCGCTTGCGAGGAGACCTTCCGACTCCGCGCAGCGCACGTCTGGCCTCCGTCGATCAACCTGCCCGCCGCGTGGGAGAGCGAGGTGATGGCGCTCGCCTCCCCGCTCGGCTTGCCGCACGCGAGCTTTACCGACGTGCGGCGGTCCCTCGAGAAGTACAACGGCGTGCTCATCGCCGACTCGGTCGGTCTCGGGAAGAGCTTCCTCGCTGGCGAGAGGAGGAGAAGGGGCTTCGGCGCACTCGGGCGAGGAGTAGCGGCAGGAGTTGCGCAAGGCGATCTCGCTCGGGTTGGAGGAGCGAATTCCACGCGCTTCCTGGGGCGGCGGGATCTGGTGTCGCTCAGGGAGACACTCGTGGGCACTGCTTCTGCGCTCTCGTCGACGAGAAGGTGTTGTTCCGGTTCGTTCCCCTCGCGACGAACGGTGAGATTGTCCGCGATGCGCTCGGGTCGTTGCGAACGATCACCTGTGCTCAGGAGACTCCGCTGGTCATGCCGGCCGATCTTCACATCCGATATCCGGCTCATCGTCTGGATGGCCGTGGAGCCGCACACGCCGACGGGAACGGTCGGTTAGATTCCGCCGGTCCTTCTTCCTCCTGAAAAATGCCAGTCTCCGACTCCGAGTCCTTCCTCGCCTCCCCGCAGCTCCGCGCGCGCGACGGCGACCTGTTCAACATCGACGCCGCCCTCACCGAAGAGGAACGCGCCGTCCGCGACTCCGTCCGCGCCTTCGTCGACGAGAAGGTCCTCCCCATCATCGGCCAGGCCTACGTCGACGGCCGCTTCCCGCGGGAACTCATCGCCGAGATGGGCGAGAACGGCTACTTCGGCGCCAATCTCCCCGAGGAGTACGGCTGCGCCGGACTGAACAACGTCATGTACGGGCTGATCATGCAGGAGCTCGAGCGTGGCGACTCGGGCATCCGCTCGTTCGCTTCAGTGCAGGGCGCGCTCGTGATGTACCCCATCTACGCGTTCGGCTCCGAGGAGCAGAAGCAGCATTGGCTCCCGCAAATGGCCAAGGGCACGAAGATCGGCTGCTTCGGCCTCACTGAGCCAGACTACGGGTCGAATCCGGCCGGCATGATCACCCGCGCGCGCAAGCAGGCCGACGGCACCTGGATCCTGAACGGCGCGAAGATGTGGATCACGAATGGATCGACTGCGCACGTCGCCGTGGTGTGGGCGAAGACCGACGATGCCGACACCGAGGTGGGCGATTCGATCCGCGGCTTCCTCGTACCGACCGACAGCAAGGGCTTCAAGGCGAAGGACGCCAAGGGCAAGCTCTCGCTCCGCGCTTCGGACACGAGCGAGCTCGTCTTCGACAACGTGCACCTCCCGGCCGACGCGATCTTGCCCAACTCTGGCGGACTCAAGAGCCCGCTCATGTGCCTGACGCAGGCGCGCTACGGCATCTCCTGGGGCGTGCTCGGCGCCGCGATCGCGTGTTACGAGGAAGCGCTCTCGTATGGAAAGAACCGGGTGATGTTCGGCAAGCCGATCGCCGGCTTCCAGATCCAGCAGGTGCGGCTCGCCGACATGATCACCGAGATCACCAAGGGGCAGCTCCTCTCGCTCCACTTGGGCCGCATGAAGGACGCCGGTACGTTCACGCCGCAGCAGGTCTCGATGGCCAAGCGCAACAACGTCGACATCGCGACCGACATCGCCCGCGAAGCGCGCCGCTTGCTCGGCGCGGTGGGCATCCTCGCCGAGTACGGCAGCATGCGGCACATGGCGAACCTCGAGAGTGTTTACACGTACGAGGGGACGCACGACATGCATTCGCTGATCATCGGGCAGGCGGTCACGGGGATCGGGGCGTTCAAGTAGGGCAGCAGTGAGATGGGAGATGTGACTTTCGGCCGCGACCGCAGAGTCATTCCGGTATAGACACGGCGCAGGCTCGCCGAGCGACCAATTCCCCATCGTCAGGAACATGCCATGACTCCGTCCCTCATTCGTCGTATCGCCGCCGGGCTCGCCGCGGCCCTCCTGCTCGTGACGTCGGCCTCCTGCGACGATGGTCCGACTGCGCTCAAGACGGGCCAGTTGACCCTGCTCCTCACCGACGCCCCGGGCGACGTGAGCAAGGCGGTCGTGACGATCGACCAGATCTACCTCCAGGCCGACTCGTCCAATGACAACGGCCGTATCGTGCTGCGCAACGAGGACATCACGGTCGACCTTCTCACGCTTCAGGATTCGCTCATGGCGATCCTGGACTCGGTCGACATCCCGGTTGGCACGTATCGCCAGCTCCGCTTCGTGATCAGCGGCGGCTATGTGGAAGTGATCGCGGCCGACACCACGCGGCGCGAGATCTACGCCTCGTCGCCCACGTACGCCGGCCTTCCGGTCGGTGCCGTCGTGACCGGCGAGTTGCAGATGCCGAGCTTCGCACAGTCGGGTCTCAAGGTCCTCATCGCGGGCAACGCGCTCCAGATCAATGCGGACGAGTCCACCACGCTCGTGGTCGACTTCGACGTCTCGCAGAGCTTCGGCAAGTTGGCAGGGAGCTCGGGCCGCTGGGTGATGAGCCCGGTGATCAAGGCGGCCATCCCGGCTGCACCGTAATCAGCGAAGCGTCGCGGGAAGCAACGGGCGCCCCGGACTCTGTCCGGGGCGCCCGTTGCCGTTGCGGGGGTTGACAGAATCCGTGCAGAGATGCACTGTATCGGGACACCAATACAACGAGGTCTCTGTGAGAACCCCGACCCTTGCCCTCCATCTCCTCGCCAGCGCTCTGGTGCTGGCCGCACCGCTCGGCGCGCAGCAGGTCGCGACGCCGGCCGCAGCGGCCCCACCGACGGCGCGTCCAGCGATCGCCGGAGCCGTCAGCGACCTCCGCAACCTCGTCACCGCCCAAGAGGCATACTTCGCCGACAACGGCCGCTACGCGGATGATCTCACGAAGACGCGGTTCCGCGCATCGGCCGGGAACGCGGCGCGCCTCGTGCGCCCCGAATCGAACCGGTATGGCGCGGAGATCACGAGCACCGCGTTCGAAGGCAGCTGTGTCATCCACATCGGACTAGGCGCCGACGAGTACCCGCGCACGGCGAAGGAGAAGAAGGCCTTCCCCGAAGGCGAACCTGCGTGCGATGGTGACGGCATCGCGGAGGACGTGCGGTGGGCCGAGTCGGCGAGCTTCGAAGTGCAGCGCGTGCTCGCGAGCATCGTGAAGCTGCAGGAGCAGCGCTTCGGGCGCACAAGTGCGTACGCGGCGACGATCGAAGAGTTCGAAGGATTGAGGCCCAATCCCAGCGTGCGCGTGTCGCTGCAGGTCACGCCGACCGGCGCACGCATGCCCGGATATCTCGTCACCGCTTCACACGCGCGCTACCCTGACGCGTCCTGCGTCGTGCGGTCCGGATTCGGTCCTTGGTATCGCACCGCGATGACGACCGCGCAGCGCCTTCGTCCGGGCACCGAGTTGCAGATCACCTGCGACGAGTTCAAGAAGTAAGCCGACGGATGCTCGGCCGGTATCACCCATCATCGAGGGTTGGAAGGGGGAATCCTTCGGTAATGGGTGGTATCGGTCGTGGACGCACCGCTCAGCGCGCGCCGAAAGGCGCGAGCACCCGCTCGCGCCGCGAGCGGATCAAGTACGCCCCCGTCGTCACCACGCTGAGCGTCGCGAGGCCGACTGCGATGCCCAACGCAAGACCGGGAACGTCCGCAGGCCGCGCGATCTCGAGCCGCGTCGCGGTCTCGGAGACGAGGGCCGCGAGCAGTCCGATGTACGACCAGGAGGTCGCGCGGAAGTAACCGCCGACGAGCGCGGCGATGGCCGTGAAGGCCATGGCGAGATGGAAGACGCCCAGTGGTGCCATGGCCGCTTTAAGGTCGCTGAGCGTCGCCGGTTCCAGCCGCGACGACCAGCTCGGCCCAGAGTCCTCGACGCGTCCACGGCGCGGTCTGGAGGAAGACGAAGTTCCCGAGCGAATGCAGGATCGGCTTGCCTTCGTACCACTCGACGCGCGACGGTGCGCGCGAGGTTGATGTCGCCGACATGCACGATGCAGCGCGCAGGATCAGACTCGCGCCCGCCCGTACCGCTCCTGCATGAGCCTCCGCACCCACAGCGGCATGTACCGCAGCGCGAGCACCAACGCCCGATACCGCTTGCCCGGAATGACCACCACCGGCCCATCCCCGAACGCCGCCGCGAGCGACTCACGCACCACGCGGTCCGCATTGAGCCAGACCCAGTGCGGGATCCCCTTGGACTTGTCGATCTGCATCCGCTCATGGAACTCGGTGTGCGTGAATCCAGGGCAGAGCGCCTGCACTTGCACCCCCGTCCCGGCGAGCTCCATCGCGAGCGCCTCGCAAAAGACGCGCTGGTAGGCCTTGGTCGCGCAGTAGTTCACGTTGCCGGGGCTCGCGGTGAATGATGCCACCGACGCCACCGTGATGATCCGCCCTTCGCGCCGCGCGATCATCCCCGGGAGCACGGCGCGGGTGAGGAGCATCGGCGCCATCACGTGCAGCTCGAGCATCGTCGCCTGCTCACCAAGCGGGCGCGT
>JANOTB010000119.1:0-34028 GCA_031416115.1 Gemmatimonadota bacterium | reverse complement strand
AGCTCACGGTGCCCCAACGAGCTCTCAGGGTTCAGCTCGCCGAACACGTCGCGCTCGAACGCGGCACTCGCCAGCGAGAAACTCTCGAATGGAAGAGCGCTCATTTCGACTCCCTTCTCCTCGGCTTCGCGGACTAATCGGCCGACCGCGCCATGCGCTTCACGAAACGTCACGCGCTTGCGCACGAGATAGTCAGCGAGATCTGTCGCCATCATCGAGCTCGTCACAGCCGCCCGCATCCGAGCACGGTCAAAGGTCAGCGTCGCGATCGATCCGGCGACGGCGGGCAACAGCAGCGTCAACGCGTCGACAGCGCCGAAGAGCGACCGCTTGTCCTCCTGCAGATCCTTGTTGTAGCCGCTCGGCAGCCCCTTGAGCGTCGCAAGTAGTGCCGTGAGATCGCCGAGCAACCTGGCGCCGGAGCCGCGGGCGAGTTCGAGTGCATCGGGATTGCGCTTCTGCGGCATCATCGACGAGCCCGTGGAGAACGCATCGCCAAAGCGAACAAAGCCGAACTCGCTCGACCCGAACAGGATCAGGTCTTCGCCGATCCGCGAAAGATGCGCCCCCACAAGCGAAAGGGCGAACAGCGTCTCGGCCACGAAGTCACGATCACCCACGGCATCGATCGAGTTGAGCGAGATCGACTCGAATCCGAGTGCCAGGCGCAGTTGCTCGCGTGGCACCGGGAAAGCGGATCCAGCGATCGCGCCCGACCCAAGAGGTAGAACAGCCGCGCCCGCGCGGGCCGCGCCGAGGCGCCCGAGATCACGCTCAAGGGGCCAGAAATGCGAGAGGAGCCAGTGGGCGACCGAGACCGGCTGTGCCCGTTGCAGATGCGTGTAGGCTGGCATCACGGCATCCTGGTGTGCCTCAGCCTGTGACAGCAGCGCGCGCTGCACGTCGCGGACGAGCGCGCCAACGCGGTGGCACGCATCCATGGTCCAGAGCCGTGTGTCGGTCGCAACCTGATCGTTCCGGCTCCGGCCAGTGTGGAGCCGACTTGCCGGTTCACCAGCCTCCTGGTGCAACAGACGATCGACGAACGTGTGCACGTCCTCGTCGGACGCGATCGGCGGCTCGCCTGCCGCGATCCGCACCGCGACACGATCGAGACCGGCCACGATCGTGTCGGCGTCAGTCGCGGTGAGCACGCCGGCGGTGACGAGACCTCGCGCCCACGCCTGCGAGAGGCGCACGTCGAACGGCCAGAGTCGCAGGTCCGTGGTAATGGAACGGTTGACGGCCACGAGCTCGGGGGCAGGACCCCCCGCGAATCGGCCACCCCAGAGCTTGTGTTCAGTCTCACTCACGTCTGATCCTCGAGGTCGTGCGCTCCTCGTCGCGACCGACCAGAGAGGGCCGGGCAGGAGGTGCGTAAAGTCGCATAACTATGCGTAAACGGTCCTGCCGCTCAGGTGGTGCGCCTTCCAAGTGACGCGAGGCGGCGCGCGATCCGCTCGCGGGCCTGCTCGCTTCGGCAGATCATCAGAATGGTGTCGTCTCCCGCTATGGTGCCAAGGATGTCGGTACTGGACTCCTTGTCGAGGGCGTGCGCGACGGTCTGTGCCCCCCCGCTCACCGTCTTGAGCACGATCATATGGCTCACGCTGTCGAGCCGCACGAGGAGCTGCGGGAGCAGCGCGGCGAGTGGAGCGCGCGCGGACTCCTCCGCCCCCTCGCTGACGACGTATCGGAGGCCATGGTCGGTCGGGATCCGCGCGATCCGCAGGTCGCGCAGGTCGCGCGACAGCGTCGACTGCGTGACCTCCCACCCCTGCTTGAGAAGCAACTGGCGCAGCTCTTCCTGACTCCCGATCTCGCGGGTG
Organism: Gemmatimonadota bacterium; assembly: GCA_031416115.1. GTDB lineage: Bacteria > Gemmatimonadota > Gemmatimonadetes > Gemmatimonadales > Gemmatimonadaceae > Pseudogemmatithrix. Next base: position 32,199 of record JANOTB010000119.1, on the reverse strand, counting down.
CCGATCAGCTCGAGGATGGCGTGTTGTCGGTCGCGCTTGCTGACTGTCACGAGAGTGTCTCCTGGTGTCGCAGTGTAGCACCGCCACTGCATCGGGGTAAGCGAGCGGTTGACAGAGCGCGAGCGCATTAGTATGCATTAAAGGTGCATAAGATTCCAGTGGGTGTCCTCGGCGCCTCAGGATACGCGGGGCGCGAGCTCTGTGCGATCATCCAGCGCCACGAAGGCCTGCGTCTCGCCTACGCGACCGCGAACGCGCAGCGCGGCGAGACCGTCGAGCTGCCGCGCGGCGGCCGAGTCACGTTCGAGGCGGCCGACGACGTCCGGCTCGCCGATGCGGCGCTCGTCTTCTCGGCGTTGCCGCACGGCACGAGCGCACCGTGGGTGGCGCGCGCACGCGCTGCGGGCACGCGCGTGGTCGACCTCTCCGCGGACCTTCGCATCGGCAACGGCGCCAGCGAGGGCGTGCCGTACGGACTCACCGAGCTGCGGCGCGATCAAGTTCACGGAGCCGAGTGCGTGGCCAATCCGGGCTGCTATCCGACATCGGCGCTGATTGCCTTGGCGCCGCTCTTTGAGCAGGGTCTGATCGCGCCGGGTACGCAGGTGAACATCAGCGCCGCGAGCGGCGTCTCCGGTGCTGGGCTCTCGCCGCGCGTGGAGCTGCTCTTTGGCGAAGTGACCGAGAACTATCGCGCCTATGGTGTGGGCAACGCCCATCGTCACCTCAATGAGATGCGGGCGCTGGCCAGGGAATACGGAACCGACGTCGACCTCCTCTTCACGCCGCATCTGCTCCCAGTCGCGCGCGGGATCCTCTCAACGATCACGGTGCAGCTCACGCGACCGTTGCATGACCTGCTCGCTCCCTGGCGCACACGCTACACGAATGAGCGATTCATCGAGATCGACGACGCCTTGCCAGAACTCCGCCATGTGGCGCACCGCAACGTCGTGCGCATCGCGGTACGCGGGGTCGACGGCGTGCGCACGCCGACGATCCAGATATTCAGTGCGATCGACAATCTCATGAAGGGCGCCGCCGGTCAGGCGGTCCAGAACGCGAACCTCATGCTCGGCCTGACCGAGCAGGCCGGTCTGCCCGCGTGACGAGCAAGCGTCGCCACTCCGACTCGACCCCCGCGATCAGGCCGACCGCGCAGAGTGCGATCCACGTCGCCGCACATTCGGCGGGACCCACCGTGGTGCGCGTGGTGAAGCTCGGAGGTCGTGCACAGGGGGACCCCACGCTGCCGACGCGTCTCCACGACGCGGTCGCCGTAACGGGCGCGCGTCTGGTCGTGGTGCACGGCGGCGGTGACGAAGTGAGCGCGTTACAGCGTCAGATGGGGACCGAACCGACGTTCGTGGGTGGGCGCCGCGTCACGAGCCCCTCCGACCTCGACACCGTGCGGATGGTACTCTCGGGCGCCGTGAACAAGCGTCTCGTCGCGCAGTTCATCACCGCCGGTGTACGGGCGGTCGGTCTGAGCGGCGAGGACGGCGGGCTGATCACCGCGCGCGTGACCGATCCGGCGTTCGGTCGCGTGGGGGGTGACGTGATCACCGATGCGACGCTGGTTGCTGACCTGCTCAACAGCGGGTGGGTGCCGGTGATCTCGCCGCTCGCACGGGATCGTGACGCGGCGAACGGTGCGGGACTCAACGTGAATGGCGACGATGCGGCGGCGTCGATCGCCGCCGCGCTCGGCGCCGACGAGCTCGTGTTCGTCGCCGACGTGCCGGGTGTGCTCGAGGACGGCACCGTGCTGAGGGGCATCGACACCGCGGCGATCGTCGCGCTGGTCGCACGCGGCGTAGTTCAGGGCGGAATGCGCGCCAAGCTGGAGGCCGCCACCATGGCCCTTCGCAACGGCGTACGCCGCGTGCGCGTTGCCGGGCTCGCTGGCATCACGGATCATTCCGCTGGGACCGTCGTCTCGTTGACCACCACCAACAGCAGGGAACACGCATGACCGTTGCCACCGACCACGTCACGGACGCCCTGCTCGGTCTCTATCGTCGCGCCCCGATGGAGTTGGTGCGTGCGAACGGCGTGCGTCTCTACGACGCGGAGGGGCAGGAATGGCTCGACTTCGCGGCCGGGATCGCCGTGAACGCGCTGGGCTACAATGACGCCGGCGTGAAGCAAGCGATGCTCGAGGCGCTCGAGACGGGGCTCGTGCACGTGTCGAACCTCTTCCGTACGCAGGCGGGTGAACGCCTCGCCGACAAGCTCGTGGCCGCGTCGTTCGCCGATCGCGTCTTCTTCTGCAATTCGGGAGCGGAGGCCAACGAGGGCGCATTCAAGATGGCGCGGAAATGGGGCAAGCTCGAAGGTGGCGTGGCCAAGCATGAGATCGTCTCGCTCCGCGGCGCATTCCATGGGCGGCTCTTCGGCACGGTCGCGGCGACTGACCGGCCGCAGTACCGGAATCCGTTCCGGCCGCTCGCCGGAGGGATCCACATCCACGAGCGTGACATGACCGAACTCGCGCGCGTGATCAGCGACGAGACGACCTGTGCGGTGATCCTCGAGCCGATACAGGGTGAGGGCGGCGTGCGTGTGCTCGACACGGGCTTCGTGCGCGAACTCCGTGCGCTCACGGCCGAACGCAACGTGCTGCTGATCCTCGACGAGATCCAGTGCGGGTACGGGCGCACGGGGACGCTGTTCGCATATGAACAGTTCGGTATCACACCGGACCTGCTCACGCTCGCCAAGCCGATGGCGAACGGCCTGCCGATGGGTGCGGTGCTACTCACCGAGCGGGTGGGCAACGCGATGCAGCCCGGCGACCATGGCACGACGTTCGGTGGCGGGCCGTTGGTCGCGCATGTGGCGAATCATGTGTTCGACCGCATCAGCGACCCGCAGATGCTCGCGCATGTGGCCAAGGAGGGGAAGTGGCTCGGCGAGCAGTTGATGGCGATCAAGAAACGTTCGCCGAAGGTGCGCGCGGTGCGCGGCCGCGGCTTCATGTGGGGCATCGACGTGACCGATCCGGCGAAGGACGTGGTCGCCCGCGCGCTCGACCTGGGTCTCCTGATCGTCTCGGCTGGCGACCACACGCTACGCCTGCTACCGCCGCTCGTGATGACGCGCGCTGACCTCAGGATCGGCGTCGAGAAGCTCGAGGCGGCGATCGGGTAGTCGATCGCCGCAGGATCCGATGCCCTACATGATCACCGTCGGCTTTGGCTTCGGCGTGATGAGACCGGGGACATTCGCGCGCTCGAGCAGCTTGTTGAAGCGTTCGACGTCGGTCGTTTCGAACACAGTGACCTCGGCGCGCAGCGCACTCCAGATGCGCTCCAACTCGACGAGGCGTTCGCGCGTCGGCGCGGTGAGGCCGGGGTTGCCCTCGACCTGACCGAGCAGGAAGCCGAACTGCCCGTTGATGCCGTTGGCGAAGTTGATGATGTCCTGTCCGTTGCCGGCCTTGGTCGTCATGCGCGGGTCGAGGTTGTCCGCCTTGGCGGAGAGCTTCTTCCCTTCGAGCGAGATCGAATCGGCCAGCGGTACGTTCGCGGTGCGCGTGATGATGCCCGTCACCTGTGTCCGGAGGTCGCGCACGCGAACGACGGCGTCGTGGATCTCACCGATACGTGTGACAAGGAGGTTCGCGATCGAATCGCGTTCGGCGAGAAGGGCCGCGGGAATCGGATCGAGACGCGGGTCCTGGCGCACATCGAACGACTGCGTCTCGGAGGTCCCGGCGGCGGTCAGACGCACCTGATAGCGGCCAGGCAGCACGCGTGCACCACCGCCCTGCGGCGCGCCGAAGAGCACGATGCCCTGAAGCGAAGTGGGTGCGTCACGGCGCAAGTCCCAGGAGATGCTGTTGAGACCCGCTCGCGTGGTGAGTCGCGCGGGACCTGTGCGGCTGGAGTAGGTCCTGATCACCACGCCGCGCGCGTCGAGGAATTCGATCGTGACACTCGCTGACGAGTCCGGCGCTGCAGCGAGGCGATAGTGCACGGTCGCGCCCGACGGAGGATTGCGGCCGACGCGACTGCCACCACCGCCACCGCCACCGCCGAAGCCACCACCAGGGAGCAACGTCGCCGTGCGCGGTGTGAAGAGGTGTGCGGCTGCGCGCGCGACGTCGGCGGTCTGCTGACGCAGTGGCGAGAGGTCGTCGAGGATCCAGAACGCGCGGCCCTCGGTGGACGCGATGAGGTCGCCGTGGCGCACGTCGAGATCGGTGACCGGTGTGACGGGCATGCCGGTGAAGGCCTGCCACCGTGTGCCGCCGTCGACGGAGAACCAGGCACCGGTCTCGGTGCCGGCGTAGAGCAGGCCACGCCGCTCGGGGTCCTCGCGCACGACGCGCACCGGCTCGCCGTCGCGGAGACCGTCGACGTGACGCGTCCACGTGCGACCGTAGTCGGTGGAGCGGAAGATGTGCGGCGTGGGGTCGCCGACGCGATCCTTGCGGAAGGCGATCCAGACGGTAGCTGGATCGAACGGCGAGACCTCGATCTCATTGACGAGGCCGTCACCGGCGCCGGGTGGCGTGACGTTGGTCCAGGTGGTGCCGCCGTCACGCGTGAGTTGGAGCAGGCCGTCGTCGGTGCCGACATAGACGGTGCGAGCGTCGTGCTTCGACTCGTGGATCACGGTGATGGTGCCATAGACCTCGCCACCGGCGCCTTCGTTCGTGATCGGCCCACCGCCCCAGCCCTGACGCGCCGGATCGTCGCGCGTGAGGTCGGGGGAGACGGGCTTCCAGCTGGTGCCGCGATCGGTGGTGCGGAAGAGGACGTTGCCGCCGTGGTAGATCACGTTCGCGTCGTGCTGCGAGACGAGGATCGGCGCGGTCCAGTTGAAGCGATAGCGTGTGCTGTCGGTGCGTTCGGTGAGGTTCATCGCCGGCCAGGGCATGATGTCGCGCGAGAGGCTGGTCCGCTGGTCGAGCTCGTCGATCAGCCCCTGATAGCAGCCGCCATACACGTAGCGCGGGTCCGCCGCACTCACGCCGATGTTGGCGCTCTCGCAGCCGGCGCCGTTCCACCAGTCGCGTACGCCGATCGCGCCGTCGTTGCCGCGGCTCCGGATCACGACCGACGAGTTGTCCTGCTGACCGCTGTAGAGCTTGTACGGGAAGTCGTCGTCGACCGTGACGTGGTAGAACTGCGCGGTGGGTTGGTTGTCCTGCGTGCTCCAACTCTTGCCGCCATCGAGTGAGACGGACGCACCACCGTCGTTGCCATTGATGATCCGGCGCGCGTCGGTGGGGTCGATCCAGAGCGCATGATTGTCGCCGTGCGTCGCGTTCACCGTGCTGAACGTGTTCCCGCCGTCGATCGACCGCATGACCGGCGCGTTCATGACCCAGACGACGTCGGCGTTGGCCGGGTCGGCGATCACGTTCATGTAGTACCATGACCGCGTCTGGATCAGACGGTCGCCCGAGAGGAGGCGCCAGGTCTTGCCGGCGTCGTCGGAGCGGAACAGGCCACCCTTCTCGGCCTCGACGATCGCGAAGACGCGATCGGGGTTCGCGGGCGAGACCGCGACGCCGATCTTGCCGACGAGGGCGGGGAGACCCTGCGTGAGGCGTGTCCAGGTGTCGCCGCCGTCGATCGACTTCCAGATGCCACTGCCTGCGCCACCACTGCGGACGAACCACGGGGTGCGCTGGTGGTCCCAGAAGGCCGCGTAGAGGATGCGGGGGTTGGTCGCGTCCATGGAGAGATCGCTCGCGCCGCTGAAGGCATTCTCGCCCTTGAGCACGAGGGTCCAGGTCGTGCCGCCGTCGCGCGAGCGGTAGATGCCGCGTTCGGCGGTCGCCTTCCAGCGGTCACCCTGTGCCGCGACATACACGACGTTCGGGTCGGTGGGATGCACGCGCACCGCCGAGATCTGCCGCGTGGCGGCGAGGCCCACGTTGGTCCAGGTGCGGCCCTGGTCGGTGCTCTTGTAGACGCCGTCGCCGTAGGTGGAGGATTGACCGCGGATGGCATGCTCGCCGCTGCCCACGTAGATCACGTTGGCGTCGGACGGCGCAACGGCGATCGCGCCGATGGAGCTCGTGCGGAACTGGCCGTCGGAGATGTTGCGCCAGTTGAGGCCGGCGTCGTCGGTGCGCCAGAGACCACCGCCGGTGTAGCCGGCGAAGTAGGTCAGCGGCCGGCCAGCGACCCCGGAGACGGCCACGCTACGGCCACCGCGCGACGGACCGATGTTGCGCCAGGTGAGACCGGCGTAGTCGCGCAGCGTGGAGTCGGGCCGCGGTGTGGCGCGGGCCTGCGCGATCCCGAGTGACGGGGCGAGGGTGAGGAGCAGGGCAGGGAGTGCGCGGCGCATGTGGTGACGGTGAGAGGGAGGCCGCACGTTGTCCTCAACGACGCGGGACGTCAAGGACACCGGACGTCAAGGTGTGGCCAAGGCTGGCTCCCCTCTGGTGGGAATGACCGACCGAGGGCAACGTACGCCGTGCCCCTTCACTCCCTCGACACAGTGATCACTCGCTCGACCGCCGTCCGTGCGCTCCTGTGTTCCTGTTGCCTCCTCGGCGCCGGTAGTGCATCAGCGCAACGGCGCCCGCGTGCGGTGGCGGGTCCCGCAACTCCGCCGCGCCCCACGCTGGTCGTCTTCCTCACCGTCGATCAACTCGGGAGCGACTATCTCGAGCGTTACGGTGGCAACCTGACCGGCGGTCTCGCGCGCTTGCGCGACGAGGGAGCCACGTGGATGCGTGGGCGGCAGGATCACGCGATCGCCGAGACCGCACCGGGGCACGCGAGCACGATGTCGGGTCGGTTCCCGGTGCACACGGGGATCTCGAGCAACTCCCAGGGCGTGAACACGGTGGACGCACCGCTGATCGGCTCGACCGAGATCGGCGCGTCGCCGTTCCGGTTTCACGGCACCACGCTCTACGACTGGATGAAAGCAGCCGATGCCGAGACGCGGGTACTCTCGGTCTCTCGCAAGGACCGGGGCGCGATCCTGCCGATCGGTCGCGCGAAGGCCGACATCTACTGGTACGCGACGAACGGCACGTTCACGACCTCGCGCTACTACCGCGACACGCTCCCGACCTGGGTCGGCGCATTCAACGCGAAACGCGCTCCTCAGGCGTACGCCGGGAAGACGTGGGCCCCACTGCTGCCGGCGGATCGGTACGCGGAACCCGACACGAATCCGCTCGAGGCGCTGGGTGCGGGCGACACCTTTCCGCATGTGCTGTCGACTGATGAAGCGACGGCCACGCGCGATGTCCGCGACTACCCATGGATGGATTCTCTGACGCTTGCGTTCGCGCTCGAAGGGGTGCGCGCCATGGGGCTCGGTGCCACACCAACGCGAACCGACCTGCTCGCGGTCTCGGTGTCGACGACCGACGCGGTGGGGCATCGGTACGGGCCGGACTCGAAGGAGATCCACGACCAGATACTGCGGCTCGACCGGTACATCGGTGCGTTCCTCGATTCGTTGCACGCGATGCGCGGGCCGGGGCGGATCATCGTCGCGCTCACGGCGGACCATGGTGTCGCCCCATTTCCCGAATGGAACTCGCCCTGGTACCCCAATCACGATGCGCAGCGGGTGGACCCGAGACGGGCGTGGGCCACGGTGCACGCCGCGATGCGCGCGGCCGGAATCGACACCGCCGCCGTGGATCGTGACGACGGTTTCCGTGTGCGCGATGCCGACGCGTTCCGCCGGGCCGGGGTGGAACCCGATGCGATGGCCGCGATCTGGGTGCATGAGTTGCGGCGGTACAACGGCGTGTTGCGCGCCGACCTCGTGCGCGACCTCGCCACGGCCGACACCGTCGTCGACGACATCGCACGGCGGTGGATGCACATGCTCCCGATGGACGGTCCGGTGCGCGCGGTGGTGACGCTCGAGCCGTTCGCCTACTGGAGTGGCGTCGACTACGCCACGCACGGACAACCTCACGATTACGACACGAACGTCCCGGTGATCTTCTGGGGCCCCGGCATCGTGCGCGGTCGGCGCGCCGGCCCGGCGCGCGTGGTCGACATGGCGCCGACCCTCGCCGCACTCCTCGGCGTCACACCGCTCGAGCGGCTCGACGGCCGCGCACTGCCACTGCGTCCCTGAACGACCCTCACACCCGCCACGCGATGCCAAAGCCACCGATCCCTCTTGAACACCGCGCCGTTGGACGCACCGGCGGCGCGACGAGCATCCTCGGACTCGGCACGCGCCGACTCGCCGCAGCCGGTCAGCAGGCAACGATCAGGGTCGTGCGCGAGGCGATCGACGGCGGCGTGACGCTGCTGGAGATCGCACCCGAGTACGGCGACGGACGCACCGAGCGATGGATCGGGCTCGCCCTGCGCGACGGCTACCGTGAGCGCGTGCAGCTGCTCTGGCAGTGCTGCGCGCACCGCCGCGACTACAAGACGGCGATGCTGCAGTTCGAGGCAACGCTAAAGCTGCTCAAGACCGACCGCGTGGAGTTCTGGTCGTTCCACGAGATGATCTATGACAACGACACCGATTGGATCTACGACCATGGCGGTCTCGACGCGGCTCAGGAGGCGCGCGAGCAGAAGCGGGTGCGCTGGATCGGGTTCCACGGGGAGAAGTCGCCGCACATCGGGCTCAGGTTGATCGCCCGAGGTTTTGCCTGGGATTTCGCGTGCATGCCGCTCAACCCGTTCGACGCGACCTTTCGCTCGTTCGAGAAGCAGTTGCTCCCCGAGATGATCCGTCGTGGCGCGGCGGTGATCGGTACGAAGCCCTTCGCGGGCGGTGCGATCCCCTCCGGGAAACTGATCAAGCCCGAGGAGGCGCTGCGCTATGCGTGGTCACTGCCGGTGTCGTCGGTGCTCGTGGGCTGCGACTCGAGGGCGGTGCTCAAGAAGACACTCAAGAGCGCCGCGGGGTTCACGGCCTTCCACGCGGGCGAGATGGATGCGATGCGACAGCGGGCGAAGCCGACGGCGGGGGACGGTCGATACGAGCGCTACAAGACGACGCAGGAGTACGACGGCGCGCCGGGACTCGTCGCGCACGGGTTCGTGAAATAGCGATCGAGCGGTGGTGAACAGCGGTATCGTGGTATCATCAGAGCAGTGTGGTCGCACACGCGCAATTCGTTCACCTCTCACCTCGCACAACTTGCCTTCGATCCGTTCGCAGGTCGTTCTTCTGCTGATGCTCGCGGCACCGATCGGCGTGTCGCTCGACGCGCAGCAGATCACGGGGTACACGCCGCAACGCGCCGCGGCGCAGCGCGCCGCCGAGGCGGCGGCGATCGCGCGGCCCGACTCGGTGCGCGTGGGCGTACTCGCGCGCGCTCTCGCGGACCGGCCGCACGTCGCCGGCACCGCCGCGCAGGCGCGCACCCGCGACCTCGTGATCGACGCGCTCAAGCAGGCGGGGATCGAGACCGAGGTGCGCGAGTACCGCGTCTGGTTGCCGCACACGATCGAATACGGCGTGTGGCGGATCGCACCGAATCCGCGGGAGCTCGATCTCCGCGAAGGACAGATCGCCGAGGACCCGACGACGATCGCGCACCCCGAATACCCGACGGTGAACGGCTACAGCGGCACCGGCGACGTGACGGGAGACGTGGTCTACGTGAACTACGGCCTGATCGAGGACTACGCGCAGCTCGACTCGCTCGGCGTCTCGGTGCGCGGCAAGATCGCCATTGCGCGCTACGGGCGGAGCTTCCGCGGGATCAAGGCGCGCGAGGCGGAGAAGCGCGGCGCGCTCGCGCTGCTCATGTACAGCGACCCCGCAGACGATGGCTACGTGCAGGGCGACGTCTACCCCGAGGGACCGTTCCGCCCCGACCGCGGTGTGCAACGCGGCAGCGTGATGAACGGAGCGGGCGATCCGAGCACACCGGGGTATCCCTCCACCGCGAACGCGAAGCGGATCCCGATCGAACAGATGCCGGTGCCGCGGATCCCGGTCCTGCCGCTCTCGTACGGCAACGCGGTGGAGCTCCTCAAGGACGTGCGTGGCGCGAGCATTCCGCGGGGCTGGCAGGGCGGGCTCTCGTTCCGGTATCACGTGGGCCCCGGCCCCGTGCGTGCGCGGGTGAAGGTCTGGAGCGACTCGGCCACGGCCGCCATCAAGTCCATCTGGGACACGTTCGGGATCATCCGCGGCACCGACTTCCCCGACGAAGTGATCATCATCGGTGGGCATCGCGATGCATGGAGCCCGGGTGCGGTGGACAACGTTTCCGGCACGGTGAGTGTGGTCGAAGCCGCGCGCGCGGTGACCGAGCAGATGCAGGCCGGCTGGCGTCCGCGTCGCACGCTGCTCTTCGCGACGTGGGATGCGGAGGAGTGGGGGCTCGTCGGCTCCACCGAGTACGTGGAGGATGATTCGCTGCGTCTCATGCGGGGCGGCGTGGCGTACCTGAACCAGGATGTGAGCGCGAGCGGGCCGAGCTTCGGCGGTGGTGGATCGCCGACACTGCGCGGCGTGCTGCGCGACGTGGCGCGCTCGGTGCCGGACCCGAGTGGTGGTGGCAGCGTCTACGAGGTGTGGCGCAAGCTGAGTGGCGTGCGCGCTGGCGAGGAGCCGGCGATGGGTGATCCGGGCGGCGGATCGGACTTCGCCGGCTTCTACAACCACCTCGGGATCCCGCACAGCGACTGGGGATTCGGCGGCGGGAACGGCATCTATCACTCGAACTACGACTCGTACACGTTCATGGAACGGTTCGGCGATCCGGGCTACCGCTACCACGCCGCTGCCGCGCGCGTCGGCACGGCGATGATGATGCGGCTCGCCAACGCCGACGTGCTCCCGTACGACTACGTGGAGTTCGCGCGCACCATGCGGCGCTACCTCGCGCCGATCGATCAGAATCTCAAGGCGAAGGGTTGGGCGGGGTCGAGCGCGCCGCTCGCAGCGGCGATCGATCGCATGGAACGCACGGCGTTGGACTTCGCCACGGCGCGCGATGCGGCGCTCGCGGTGGGTCTTCCGACGGCGCGTCAGGTGGCGACGAACCGCGCCCTCATGCAGGTCGAACGTGCGATGACTCGCGCGGAGGGCTTGCGTTCCAGGCCGTGGTATAGGAATCTCATATACGTGGCGGACGTCGATAACGGGTACAGCACCATGGTGTTCCCGTCGGTGAACGAGGCCATCCGCTATGGCGACACGACGCTCTTCGGTCGAGAACTCGCCGATCTGGTGCAACGGTTCGACGCGGCCACGGCGGCGCTCGACGCCGCGCGCATCGCAGTGCAGCAACGCTGAGCTCGACGTACCTCGCGGGACGGTCCGTGTGTCCGACGTGAGGGCGGGGGTGGTTCCGGGACCACTCCCGTGACGAGGGGGCATCGACGGCCACGGCCGACGATGCCCCCTCGCGTATATTCTCCCGATGCCGCTCTCTCCCGACGAACTGCAGCGCTATGCGCGTCATCTCGTCCTGCCACAGGTCGGTGCGGTCGGGCAGGAACGGCTCCGCACTTCGTCGGCGCTGATCGTCGGACTCGGAGGGCTGGGCTCACCGGCGGCGCTCTACCTTGCTGCCGCGGGCGTCGGGCGACTCGGCGTGCTCGACCACGACACCGTCGCGGTGCACAACCTGCAGCGGCAGATCATCCACGACACGAGCACGCTCGGTGCGCCCAAGGTCGACTCGGCGCGTGTGCGGATCGAGGCGCTCAATCCGTACGTACGTGTGGAGACGTGGCGCACCGCGCTCACACGCGACAACGCGCGCGGGATCGTCGCTGACTACGACGTGATCCTCGACGGAACCGATTCGTTCGCCACTCGCTACCTCGTCAACGACGCCTGCGTACTCGAGGGGAAGCCGTATGTGCACGCCAGCGTGCATCGGTTCGAGGGACAGCTCTCCGTGTTCGGTGCGCCCGGCGGTCCGTGCTATCGTTGCCTGCATCCCGCGCCGCCGCCGGCCGGGAGCGTGCCGAACTGCGCCGAGGGCGGCGTGCTGGGCGTGCTGCCGGGACTGCTCGGGACGATGCAGGCGACCGAGGCGCTCAAGCTCCTGCTCGGGATCGGCGCGCCCATGGTGGGGCGGCTCCTGGTCGTCGATGCGCTCGGCATGCGATTCCACGAAGTGTTCGTGGAGCGCGACGCGGAATGCGCGTGGTGCGGTACGCACACCGCGCGCGAGCTGCTCGCCGACTATGCTGCCTTCTGCGGCGAGGGGCCGGCGGCGAGCGCTCCGGACGCGACCACCATCACACCGAGGCAACTGGCGGCCCGTCTCGCCCGCGGCGACGCGCTGCGCGTGATCGACGTGCGCGAACCGTGGGAAGATGCGGTCGCGTCGCTCGAGCCAGCGGAACTGATCCCGATGCAGACCATCCCGGCGCGGCAGGGCGCGCTGCCGCGTGAAGCCGAATACGTGGTGCTGTGTCATCACGGGACGCGCAGCGCGATGGTCGCGGAGTACCTGCGGACGGTGGGGATATCGCGCGTGCTCAACCTCGAGGGCGGCATCGACCGCTGGAGTGTCGAGGTGGACCCGAGCGTGCCGCGGTACTGAGGTGACGGGCGCGCTCTGGTTCCTGCTCGTCGGCGCTGGTGTCTGGCTACAGCGCACCGTTCGCGCCATGCGCCGCGAGCGGCGATGGCAGAACCGTTTGCCGAGGCGCGATGATGGGATCGTGGTGGGTGCAGAGCCACAGACGCTCGTCGCCGACGGCAGTCGTGCGATCCTCCTGCTCCATGGGTACAACGACAGCCCCCAGTCGATGTTGCCGCTCGCCCAGGTGTTGCACGCCGCGGGTTGGACCGTGCGGCTCCCGCTCCTCGCAGGACATGGTCGGTCACTCAGGGCGTTCGACGACTGGACCGCTGAACAACTGCTCGTGCAGGTGCGCGAAGAGTACGCGGCCCTGCGACAGACTCACGGGACGGTCGTCGTCGGCGGACTGTCGATGGGCGGCGCGATGGCCTGCTGGCTGGCCGCGGAGAGCGATGCCGCCGGGGTGCTGCTCTACGCCCCGATGCTCTTCGTGCCGGCACCGATGCAGGTGGCGGTCAGCACGGCGCGACTCTGGGGGATCTTCACCAAGTACCTGAGTGGTGGCGGGCGTCGGTCGATCCGTGATCCCGAGGCGCAACGGCGGATGATCGCGTACGGGTGCTCGACGCGTCGGTCGCTCGAGGCACTCGAGTTCGTGGCCAGAGGCGTCGCGGTACGTCTGGGGTTCGTCCACGCGCCGACACTGGTGATACAGTCGGAGGACGACAACCGGTTGCCGCACGAGCAGTCGACGCATGCGCTGGCGCGACTCGGCGCCAAGGACCGGACGATCATCTGGACGCGCGGTGCCGGCCACGTGGTCACGGTCGACTACGGCTGGGAGTCACTCGCGGCGACCACGGTGGAGTGGCTCAGGGCGCGCTACTGACCGTGCGTGTCTCTCCCGGGACGAGCACTGCGGGGAGATTCGCGGGCCGTCGCTCGCGCTGCCAGGGTTCGGTGACACGCGGCGGCGGCGCCGAGGAGCTAGATTCCATGCTCACGCGACAGGACGAGGGCGAAGTCGATGGCGGAGATCAAGTGCCAGAAGTGCGGCGACACGAAGACGGGATTCGAGCGTTCGCCGTTCCCCGGCGCGATCGGGGCTCGCGTACTCGAGGGCACCTGCCCCGAGTGCTGGCAGCTCTGGCTCAAGCAACAGACGATGCTGATCAATCACTATGGTCTCAACGTCATGGATCCGACTGCGCGCCAGTTCCTCACGCGGAACATGGACGCATTCCTGTTCCGCGGCGGCCAGCTGGATGAGGTGGACACGTCGAAACAAGGGACGATCGCGCACTGATCGCGCGCGCCGAGCTTGACTTAAGTAGCAAATAGACACTAATTGCGCTCCTGATGCGCGAGCGCCCCCGCCCCTCTGCCGCACGCGCCCTCGGCGCGCCGGTCGGCACTTCACTCGATCTCGTCTGCTGCACGGCCGCCGGCCGCCAGTTGGCCGTGCTCGTGGAGCCGGGCGAACGTGTGACCGCGCGCGCGCTTCCCTGGACCACGCTCGACACCACGGTCGCGATCGATGCCGCGGCGGCACGCTTCGCGCGAGATCGGCTTGGCCGCACCCCGGCCTGGATCGCGCAGGTGGGCGCGTCGGGCGATGGCCGGCGGCATCCATCGGGTGCGCCGCTCTCGGTGAGTTATGTGGCGGTGGTACCGACCGCAACGCCAGCACCTGCCGGAATGGAGTGGCTCGGGGTGACTGCGCTCGTCGGGCTCGCGTCGCGCCAGCAGGCGATGGTGACGGCGGCGGTCGTGGCGTTGCGCGACCGAATGGATATCGCGCCGATCGCGTTCCGGATGCTCGCCGCAGAGTTCACGCTCTCCGAGTTGCAGCAGGTGTACGAGCTCCTGCTGGGGCGTCGCCTGCACAAGGCGAGCTTTCGGCGCGCGCTCCAAGGCGCCTACCTGGTGGAGCCGACCGATTCGTGGCGCTCTGAAGGCCGCGGGCGGCCGGCGCAGCTCTTCCGGTATGCCCCGCGCATGCGGCGTGGGGTGCGGCGCTCGGTCCGGTTCGAGTTGCTCGGCTAGGGACGGACCGGCGGCGCCCAGGCGGCGTCGCTGCCCGGCAGCCCCCCAGTGGCCAGCTGGCGCCGTGATCGCGACAGGACCGTGGCACCTCGCCCCACTTGCCGGGTACCGTACATAGTTGCAATGTGTATCTAACGGCAAAAAGGAGCGACGGTGCTGGCTTACCTCGACACCTTGATCGACGCGCTCACCATCCGCGACTCCGCGGAGGTGCGGCGGTTGCTCGCGCATCCACTCGCTCGCATCCTGCCGGCGACGGTCCGCGACGAAGCAGATGCGCTGACGCAGGGGCGATGCGACTCACTCGCCGCGCCCCTCCGCGCGATGCACCTGCGGCACCAGACCGCGGAGCTCTTACGCGAATCCCCAATGGTCGCCGACGTGGCAGACTCTGCGGTCGACGCCGAGCCGGAAGTGGCCGACGCGACTCGCGTGCGCCGCGCGCCACCCCCCGCCCGCGCTCGCCGCCCCGCTCGGCTCGTGCAGATGGAGCTGCCGCTCTCCGCCTAGCGGCTCAACGGACGTTCCCGACCGTCCAACGCCGCCAGCTGGCGTGGTCGAAATGCCACCATTCGGCGTCGTAGACCAGGAAGCCCTCGCGCTCCATGGCGTGGCGCAATCGTGTGCGCAGCCAGCGCTGCTCCGCTGTGCCCCCTGGATAGAACGGATAGGCGCGCGGCGAGAACTCGTCGTAGCCGCTCACCATCGTGACCGGTCGGCCGGTCACGAGGTCGTACAGCGTGAGGTCCACGGCCGCGCCGCGGTTATGGCGTGACCCGTTGGCCGGGTCGGCGACGAAGACGCGCAGCGAGTCGGGCGTGGCGTCCCAGAACATCCGCGTGACGTACCAGGGCCGGTAGGCATCGTGGATGAGCAGCCCGAAGCCCTCGGCGGCGAGCGCCTGCTGCGCGCGCCCGAGGGCCTCGGCGGCTGGCCGCTGCAGGCGTGCTCGCGCGACGTCATACATGGGCGCGCTCATGAAGTTGTCGCTGGTCGCGTAGCGAACATCGAGCCTGATGCGCCGGTCGATCGTGGTGAGGTCGACGAGATCACCGGCGACGCGATCCGCCGGCTGCGCGGGCGGCGTGGCGGCCAGCGCCTCGCGGCGAAGTTCGTCGAGAGGGCGGCGCGGTGTGATCCTGAAGGTGACGCCTTCGTCGGGCGCGATCGCGCGCCGTGCGAAGATCACGCCTCCCAGATCGAGCGCGCGCACTCGACCTGCCGCGTCGCGGTCGATGCGCAGTGTCTCGCCGGCGTAGAGGCCGTGCTCAGGGAACCTCAGGTGATCCGGGTCGACCTCGGTGAGTGGGTAGAGCCCGAACCACTCGATCAGCGCGAAGAGGCGACCGGCGCGCTCGAGCAGGTGAAGGACGTCATGGTCCCAGCCGTACTCGCCGATGATCGGCCGCCAGCGCGCCAGCGGTGGTGCCGGGCGTGCGTCGGGCACCAGTACGAGCGTGTCGCTGGCGTAGTGGAGCGTTCGGATCCCGCTTGCCGTGCGGTGCAGCGCGACTCGCGTGCCGTAGCGCAGCCGGCCGTCGGCGACGAGCGTGGAGTCGTCGAGGGCGCGGAGGAGGATCGGGAAATCGCCGCGAAGATCGTCGAGCCACAGATCGCCGATTCGATCCTCCAGCACGACGGTGCGCCCGCGGCCGCGGTAGGTCCCGTCAAGTTGGCGGCGGCGCTCAGGTAGAATGGCCGTCGTCAGGCGCGGCGAGGGCAGCGGCCGACCGGCGCGGGCTGCGCGCATGATCCGGAGCGCCTCGTCGGCGATGCGCGACGTGACGGCGTTGCCGCCGTCGATCGTCGCCGAGAGCGCGACGCCAAGCCGCTCGTCGGGCAGCGCGGCGAGCTCGGTGGCGAAGCCATAGTGCCAGCCGCCATGGCCGACGCGCCGTGCGCCGTCGAGTTCGCTGAGCGCGAAGCCCAGACCGAACAGGCCGCTCGCGGCGCCTGCTCCCTCGCCCCACATGGCGCGCAGTGTCGCTTCTTGGAGCACGCGTCCTCCGGGGCCTACGCCGCCGGCGAAGAGCATGCGCAGGAACTGCCCGAGGTCGAGCATCGACGCCGAGAGCTCGGAGGCAGGGCCGAGGCCGAGCGGAAAGGTGGGGGCGGCGAAGGTGCGGCCGTCGAGCGTCCACATGGTGCCGCGCGCGCGGCGTGCGTGGTGCGCACTGTCAGGTGCGAAGGTGGCGCCGGTCATGCCAGACGGTGCGAGTACGTCGCGCCGCATGACCTCGGCGAACGGCACTCCGCTCTCGAGCTCGAGGAGTCGACCAGCGAGGGCGATGGCGGCGTTGGAGTACTTGGTGACCGTCCCCGGATGGTAGACGAGCGAGGTTCCGTTGAGCGACGCGACGGTCGCGGCGAGCGTTGGTGAGTTGGGATCGAAGTAGTGACCCACCGGCGGCTCGCGCACGATGCCACTCTGGTGCTTGAGGAGTTCCCGGAGCGTCGGCATGCGCATGCCGTTCAAAATCGGAGCGAAGTCGCGTGCGTAGCGCGAGACCGCGGAGTCGAGGTGGAAGCGCCCCCGTTCGACGCGCTGCATGACGCCGATGTCGGTGAAGAGCTTGGAGACGGATGCGACGCGAAACGGCGTCTCAGCGGTGATGTTGCGCGTGGAGTCGGCCGGGTCGATGCGACCGAATCCCTTGGCCCACACGATACGATCCCCGTCAACAACGGCGATCGCGAGGCCCGGGATGGCGTGTTGCGACATCTGCGCGACGATGAAGCGCTCGAGCACGGCGATCGGCGCGGTGTCGCGCGGCGCGGCGCGGACGGAGTCCTGTGCGAGCGCGAGAAGGAGTGGGAGGAGCATGACGAGTAGTATCGCGGCTGCGGCGGCCGGCGCAACAAACGAAGAAGCCCCCGGCGCTTGGCCGGGGGCTTCAGTACGAGCAACTCGCGTCGTCAGACCTTCGAGACGTTCGCGGCCTGCGGACCCTTCTGGCCATCGACGACGTCGAACTCGACCGTATCGCCCTCGACCAGCGTCTTGAAGCCGCTCGCCGCGATCGCGCTGAAATGCACGAACACGTCCGGGCCACCCTCGCGGGTGATGAAGCCGAACCCTTTCGCGTCGTTGAACCACTTCACGGTGCCTTTGGTGCGAGCCATCGCTGCGGCGCTCCTGTTCTGTGTGTGTAAGTAGGTGATCAGGCGGCGCCGGCGATATAGCGGGCAATCCGCCCACAGGCAATGCACGTGAGTGTGACGTGCGTGCGCGGCGGGGGCTGGGCGTTGCCTGGATCACGTTCGATCGAGCCCGAGCAGGACGGGCAGCTCAAAGCGTCTCCCGCCCGGTCACTCGAAATGAGGTTCAGGGCTTGGGCGGGGTTGTACGAGTTCGCTCGTGGTTTCCGCATCCGCATCTCCGGCTGAGTTCTGTGGCGGTGGCCATCCATGGCGTACCGCGCATATCGAGTAAAACTAATCGATTATGAGGTAAATCAAAGGGCTGTAGCAAGTTGCAGTGTGTTTACTCACGTACTAAAAATCTGCCATGTGGTGTAAGACATTGATTCACAGACAGTTCCGACGGCGCCGAGGCGTCGAATGGAGCGTCAGCCGGCCAAGACTGGGAGAGAACGAATCCGCTCCTGCCATTCGCGCGGCCCCGTTTCGTGCACGTTGCTGCCGGCGGCATCCACGGCCACCGTGACGGGCATCTCGTCGACGTCGAACTCATAGATCGCCTCCATGCCGAGCTCGGCGAAGGCGACGACGCGCGAGGAACGGATGGCCTTGGAGACGAGATACGCGGCGCCGCCGACGGCCATGAGATACGCCGCCTTGTGCTTGCGGATCGCTTCGAGCCCCGTGGGGCCACGCTCCGCCTTGCCGATCATGGCGATGAGGCCGGTCCGCTGCAGCATCATCTCGGTGAACTTGTCCATGCGCGTCGCGGTCGTCGGGCCGGCAGGTCCCACGGCCTCGTCGCGCACGGGATCGACGGGGCCCACGTAGTAGATGACGCGATTCGTGAAGTCGACGCCCGCTGGGAGTCCCTCGCCCGAGGCGTAGAGGTCGGCGATGCGCTGGTGCGCCGCGTCGCGGCCCGTGAGAAGCTTGCCGGTGAGGAGGAGGCGATCCCCGGCCTTCCAGGTGGCGACCTCGGCGGGCGTGAGCGTGTTCAGGTTCACGTGCGTGGCGTTGACGTCGGGCTTCCACGTGACGCTGGGCCAGTCGGAGAGCTTGGGCACCGGCAGCGTCGCGGCGCCAGAGCCGTCGAGCGTGAAGTGCGCATGGCGAGTGGCGGCGCAGTTGGGGATCATCGCGATGGGCTTCGACGCGGCATGCGTGGGAAAGTCGAAGATCTTCACGTCGAGCACGGTGGAGAGGCCGCCGAGTCCCTGCGCGCCGATCCCCAAGGCGTTGACCTTGTCGTGCAACTCGATGCGGAGCTCCTCGATCCTGTTCTGCGGCCCCCGCTGCTTGAGTTGCGCCATGTCGATGTGTTCCATGAGCGACTCCTTCGCCAGGAGCATCGCCTTCTCGGCCGTGCCGCCGATGCCGATACCGAGCATGCCCGGCGGGCACCAGCCGGCGCCCATGGTCGGGACGGTCTTCATGACCCAGTCGACGATGGAATCGCTGGGGTTGAGCATGGCGAACTTGGACTTGTTCTCCGAACCGCCACCCTTGGCGGCGAGCTTGACCTCGACCGTCTCGCCGGGGACGATCTCGCAGTGGACGACGGCCGGCGTGTTGTCGCGCGTGTTCTTGCGCGTGAAGGCGGGGTCGGAGACGATCGAGGCGCGGAGGACGTTCTCCGGAAGGAGATAGGCGCGCCGCACACCCTCGTTGACCATCTCTTGCACCGAGAGGGTCGCGTCCCAACGGACGTTCATGCCGACTTTGAGAAAGACGACCACGATGCCGGTGTCTTGGCAGATGGGTCGGTGCCCCTCGGCGCACATGCGCGAGTTGGTGAGGATCTGCGCAATGGCGTCCTTTGCGGCCGGACCCTGCTCCTTCTCGTACGCGTCCGCGAGCGCGTGGATGTAGTCGAGCGGATGGTAGTACGAGATGTGCTGGAGTGCGTCAGCGATGGACTGGATGAAGTCGTCCTGCCGGATCGTGGTCATGAGCCGAAAACTACTTGGCCGAGGGGTCGGACTGCATCATGGGTCACTCCCAGCTATGGGTGCGTTTCCAGACTCTCCGTTCGAGCCTCCAGCTGCGTTTGGCGGAGAACTCGAGGTCGTCGGTGGGGAAGAGTTCGGCGTCCTGCACGGCGTCGCTGAAGTCGTTTCCCTTGGCGGATGACTGATCGGCGAAGTGGAGGATCTCCGCCTCGAGTGTCATGGGGCGCACGGCGGCGCCGTACTCGAGGATGCCGTGATGCGACTGGATGAAGTGGTGCAGTTCCAGACGCTGTGACTCACTGAGTGTGCCGACGGGAAGTGTGCGGACGCGTTCCTCGAACATGAGGGACCCGAGTACGATGTGCCCCATGAGATGACCGGCCTGTGTGTTCTCGAATCCCGAGAGCTGAATGGCGTAGGACTCGACCTTGCCAATGTCGTGGAGCAGCGCGCCAGCGGTGACGAGCGCGACGTTGCCGCGCATCGTTCGCACCGACTCGCGCGCGATGTTGGCGACCTCGCAGCTATGGAGCAACAACCCACCGATGAGTGCGTGGTGGCCACGCGTGGCACCGGGCGCGCGCGCGAATCGTTCGCGGAAGGAATCGTCAGCGAAGAAGAGATCGACCGCGCGGCGCAGCGGGCCCGTCATCTCGACGCGCCAGGCGTCGACACGGGCCCAGAGCTCGTCCGTGCTCACGGTGACGCGCGGGAGGAACTCGTCGGCGTTCGCGGCGCCCTGTGCGACCACACGCGGCGGGACCGTGAGTTTGAGCTGCCGTGCGCCCTTGTAGAGCTCGATCGTGCCGATCACCTGCACCACCTGTCCCGGACGCACGCCTTCGACCTGTGGCACATGCTCCTTCCAGATATTCACGCCAAGGACGCCGGAGGCGTTGCCAAGCTTGAGAACGACGAATGGATCGCCGCCCTTGGTGACCTTGTCGTCGCGCTCGCGCACGAGGAGCTCATGTTGGACGCGGTCGCCGGGGGCGAGGCGGGGGATGTCGAGCAGAGCCATGGGACCTCGGCGCAGGCGCCGTGGTGGAACGGTGGGTCAGGACGATCGCGCGCGTGCGGTGAACACGAGCCATGATTGCGGCGCGTGGCGGAACTCGTCGAGCAGGCCGCGCGCAGTCGCTGCCGGCTCGCCAGCCAACTCGGGGAACGCACTGGCTACCCGTGCGGCGATGGCAATGCGTTCCACACGGTGCGTGGCGGCGAAGCGCTCCGTCAACCGCGCGTTCACGCCGGCGCGGGCAAAATCGTGCGTCTCGACGAGCAGGTCGGCGTGTGCGAGGGCTGGCGCCTGTGAGGGATCGAGGAGTTCGTCCTCGTAGCCTTCGCAGTCCACGACGCAGAGTGCGCGACGGGCGGTGTGCCCATGCCCAGCGACGGGCCCGGCTGCAGTGAGCAGGCGCTGCAGCTCCGCGGCGTTGAGCTGCGACGCGAACCGAACGCCCGGCGCCACGTCGTTGAGCGCCGCGGTCTCGCGGCACGCGCGCTGAGCGATCGGGTCTGGATCGACGGCGAGGACCTCAGCGTCGGGGAGCCGCCGCGCGATCCCGACCGCGTAGTAGCCGTCGCCCGACCCGACGTTCACGACGAGCCCTGGTGCGCGCGCGATGAGCAGGTCAACGGCGAGATGCAGCTCGCACTCATAGGCGCCGAGGAGCTTGGCGAGATGGACGATGTCGCCGCGGCGGCGCGGGTACCGCATGCCCTTGAACGGACCGCGCTGCACGAGGTCATGGAGCGGGGCGGCAACGCGCGCGGCCGGCTCTCGTAGTCCGCGCTGCTCCAACAACGACTCCGCCTGTGCACGTGTGCGCCGCGCGAAGAAGGCGCGCGCCGGCGCGCCCAACACGCGTTCCAACAGTTGGCGCAGTCGCTCGTGCGCCACGCGTCAGCTCTCGAAGACGATGTCGCCGTCGTCCTGGATGCCGATCTCTCCGTGGTAGCCGCAGACGCCGCAGATACGCGTGACGATCCAGGCAGCGCCGAGTTCGTTGACGATCGACTCGGGCGCGGGCTTGGTCGTCAGCTTCTTGAAGTTGTACTCGTTGCAGTGGCGGCAGAGATGGGCCCTGGCGATCCGCTCCGCGCGTTCGCGCGTGATCTTGACCACTAGCGGACCGTGGGACCCGGGAACGGGCCGGCCGGGGGCAGCGAAGGCCGCGGATCGCCACCACCACCGATGCCGCCGCTGGCGCGCAGGAGTTCCTTGATGCCGCCGATCGCGCCGAGCACCCCGGTGGCCTCGCTCGGCAGGAAGACGGTCGTGCCTTTGCCCTGCGCGATCTGCGGGAGCGCTTCGATGTACTTGAGGCCGAGCAGGTAGGTAGCGGCCTCGCCCGGCGGCAGCGCCGCGGCGATGCGCTTCACGGCCTCGGCCTCGGCGTCGGCCATCGCGAGTCGTGCGGTGGCGAGACCCTCGGCGCGCAGGATCGCCGCGCCCTTCTCACCCTCGGCCTTGCGGATCTGCGCTTCTTTCTGGCCCTCGGACTCGAGGATCGCGGCGCGTTTGGAGGCTTCGGCGTTGGTGACGGCGGCGCGACGCTCGCGTTCGGCGCGCATCTGCAGTTCCATGGACTGCTGGATGTCGCGCGGCGGTTCGATGCTCTGCAGCTCGACGCGGGTGACGTCGACCCCCCAGCCGATCGAGGCCTCTTCGATGACCTCGCGCATCTTGCGGTTGATCATGTCGCGCGACGCGAGGGTCTGGTCGAGCTCGATGTCGCCGACGATGTTGCGCAGCGTGGTCCGGGTGAGCGTCTCGAGTGCGTAGGGGAGGTTCTGCACCGAGTAGGTGGCCTTTTGCGGATCGGCGACGCGGTAGTACATGACCGCGTCGATGTCGATGGTGACGTTGTCCTTGGTGATCACCGGCTGCGACGGGAAGTTGAGCACCTGCTCACGCAGGTCGATCCGCGCGGTGCTGCTCGCGACGATCTTCTTGAGGCCGGTGACGTCGCTCTCGAAGAAGCGGACGTCGATGGTCTTGGCGCGTTCGACGAAGGGGATGAGGAAGTTCAGGCCGGCGCGCGCGACGCGATTGAAGCTGCCGAGGCGCTCGACGACCATCACTTCGGCCTGCCCGATGATGCGGATGCTCTTGGCCAGCGCGAGGATCAGGACCGCTGCGATGGTGCCGAGGAAGATTTCCATTGCGCCCCTCCGGGGAGATACGGTGATATTAGCGGGGGGCCCGGTGCGCGTCCACCGGGCCCCCGTTCACCGCCGCCGGTTGCGCGCGATCACTTCCAGCTGAAGTCGGCGACGAACAGGTTGGTCTCGCCCTTCGCCTTGGCGTGCCGGTTGGAGGCCCAGATGAGCCGCTTGCCGTCCGGGCTGAACATGGCGAAGCCGTCGAAGACCTCACTCGTGGTGACGCGTTCGAGTTTGTCGGCGGTCGCCATGGACTCGCTCGCGTCGACGAGGTAGAGCTCGAAGTTGCCGCTGCGCGGCGCGACGAAGTTGGACGAGAAGATGATCTGTGTGCCGTCCGGGCTCCACGAGGGTCCGAAGTTGGCGCCGCCGAGTGCGGTGATCTGGCGCTGGTCGGAGCCGTCGGCGTTCATGACGAAGAGCTCGACCTTGCTCGGTTTGACGAGGCCCTGATCGAGGAGCTCCCGATACTGCCGCACACTCGCGGAGTCCACCGGGTGGTTGGAGCGATACGCGATCCGCTTGCCGTCTGGCGACCACCATGGGCCGCCATCGTAGCCGACCGTGTTGGTCAGCCGCTTCACGTTGGAGCCGTCGACGTTCATCGTGTAGATGTCGAGGTCCCCGTCCTTGAGTGACGTGAATACGATCGTCTTGCCGTCGGGTGAGAGGACGGCTTCGGCGGTGTAGACGTTGTAGTTCGTGAGACGCGTCTGGCCGGTGCCGTCGCGATTCACGGTGTAGAGGTCGTACTTGTCGAGCGGCCAGACGTAGCCCTTGGACGGATCAGGACGCACTGGACAGGCGTCGTCGTGTGCGGTGCTCGAGGAGAAGAAGAGCCGATCGGAGCCGGGGAGGAACCACCCGCAGGTGGTCTTGCCGCGGCCGTCCGAGATGCGCTTCATGTCGGTGCCGTCGGCGCGCATGACGAACTGCTGGTCGCAGGTGCGCCCGTCACGGGTGGACTGGAAGGTGATCCATTTGCCGTCGCCGCTCCAATACGCTTCGGCGTTCTCGCCGCCGAAGGTGAGCTGTTGGATGGTGCTGAGCCGGGTCTCGCCGGGCTCGGCGGCTACGGTGACGACGGGGGCGGAGGAAGTCCGCTCGCAGGCCGCCGCGCCAATGAGCGCGGCGACCATCAGGAATCGCTTGGACATCTAGAGAGGAAGAGAGGGGTGTGGCGGTGGATCAGTCGGGTCGCGCGGCGGCCGCTGCGGGGCCGCTCGTGCCAAGCGCGATCAGCTCACGCGTGGTGCGGCCGCGGCGCAGCAACTCGAGCGCGCGGGAGAGCTGGACGTCGTCGGGGACGTCGCGACGCTTCCAGGCGGAATCGCCGAACGCACGGCGCGCGATACGGTCGCCGAGCAGGCGGTCGACGTAGCGGGTGCCGGCGTTCCATTCGTTGCGCTCGACGGTGACGCCGCGCGCCGTGAGGCGCTTGAGGAACTCGTCACGCATGGCGGGCGTCACCTTGAAGTCCGCAGCGATCGAGCCCTTGAGTCCGAAGGCGTATTCGTCGAGCGTGATGTAGACGTCCTGCGACCGAGGTACGAGGAGCCGCGCGAGCTTCTGCTCAGCGGTGGTGAGCGTGTCGTAGGGAACGATCACGTCGGGCGTGATGGCACCGCCGCCGTAGACGGAGCGGCCGCCGTCGGACTTGAAGACCGGACGCTTGCGGCGATCAACCTCGGTCTCGAGTGAGTCGGGGTGGAGCTCGATGAGATTGCCGCCGGCGTCGAGCACGCGCGCCTTCTGGATCGAGCGACCGTTCGGCGTATACCACTTACCGGTGGTGAGCTTGATCGCGTAGCCGCCGTCGAGCCGGTAGACCGACTGGACGAGTCCCTTGCCGAACGAGGTGGTGCCGACGATCAGCGCGCGGTCATGATCCTGCAGCGCGCCCGCGACGATCTCCGAGGCAGAGGCCGTATAGCCGTCGGTGAGCACGACGATCGGGATGCTGGGGGCGAGCGGCTCGGACTCGGCGACGTAGCGCTGGTCGGGATCGCCTCGACCGCGCACGGTGGCGAGCTCGGTCCCGCGTGGGAGGAAGAAGTTGGTGAGGTCGAGTGCCTGGTCGAGGAAGCCGCCGGTGTTGCGACGGAGGTCGATCACGAGACCGGTCGCGCCCTCGGTCTGCAGGCGGCGCAGGTTCTCGGCGAACTCACGTGTGGTGGTCTCGTTGAACTGCTGGAGCGGGATGTAGGCGGTCTTCCCCTCGAGCATCAGCGCGTACGGGATGGCGGGGATGCGGATAGTGCGTCGGGTGAACTCGACCTCGAATGGCGCGTCGACGCCGGGGCGGGCGAATCGCGCCTTGACGCGCGTGCCCGGCGGGCCCTTCAGTCCGCCCGAGACCTGATCCACCTTCCACCCGAGCGTGCTCGCGGTGTCGACACCGACGATGCGGTCGCCTTCACGGATGCCGGCTTCTTCGGCAGGCGTGTTGGGGTAGACCTTGGAGATCATGATCGAGCCCTGCTGATCCTGGATCAGCATGCCGATGCCGCCGTAGAACCCACCGGTGTTCTGGTTGAACGCCTCAAGGTCCTTCGGCGTGTAGAGCTCGGAATAGGGATCCTTGAGTTCCGTGATGAGGCCGCGCGCCGCACGCTCGTAGAGCGGGCCGACCCCGATCGAGTCGACGAAGCGGTCGGTGACGATCGACATCACCTGATCGAAGAGCTTGGCGCCGTTGGCCGACGCGCGTTCCTGCACGACGAACGCACCGGCGGCCACGGGAATGGCGACGAGGGCAGCGATAGCGAGTATGCGGGACCGGAGCATGCGGGACGACCTCGGTTGGGGCTCTTGGGGAACGTAAGGGAGCTATACCCCAGAGACCAGCCGTCAGGGCGTCAATGTCGGGGCGTCAGCCCTGGTATTCCGCGGTCCACGCTCGGCCGTCCTGCACGAAGTCGGCGCGGCGAACGATGCCGGCGGTGACGAGCATCTCGTGTGCTGGTTGGAGCACGCGCTGGAGGTGCGACGGGTAGCGCTGGCTGAGCGGCAGGATCTCGGCAAGCCGCTCGAGGGGGAGGCGCACGAGCTCCTTGGAGTCGCCTCGGAGCGCGGCGAGGAGGCGGTAGATCCGCCTGGCGACGGGGGAGGAGAGCTGAAAGTAGGTGGGTGCGACGAGCGCACAGCTGTGCCCGGCGGCGATGTTCGCGCGCAGTTGCGCGGCGAGGACGACGCGCGCGTCACCGGGCTCGTTGGAGGCGAGCGATGGAAAGAGCGCGAGTTGTTCGCGGTCGGTGTAGCGCCGCCGGTCGATCGCGACCGCGGAGAGCAGGGTGAAGCGTGTCGACCCCAGCTTGTTCGTGCGTGCGTCGAGCCAGGCGCCCTCGCTCTCGAGGACGGTGCGCTCCAGTCGCCCCAGCGCGCCACGCAGCTGCTCGTACGTGCGTCCGTCGACGCGCCGTCCCATGGACCGCAAAAAGGCGTGGAGTGTGAAGGTGAGCGCGCCGTCGGCCGGTCGCTCGGCCTCGTCGAAGCGGCGCATGAGCTCGAGGTAGACGTCCTGGTCGAAGGTCCCCGGGAGGCGTTCGCCGGGTGACGGGAGGACGCGCCAGCGGCCACCGGTGTCGGTGGTGAAGGCGACGACAGTGTCTTCCGAGCTATCGGAAAGCCGGAAGAGTGGCAGTGCCTCGAGCGCACGATCGAGCAGGACGGTGCGCGACGGGGGCCGCCGGCGAGGGGCAGGGGACATCGAGCACTAATGTCGGTCCGCTCGTGAAACCGGGCAAGTGGTGCGTCAGCGCAGGTCTTCGCGCCCGAGCGCAGCTCGCACCGCCTCGCGGATCGCGATGAGGGCCGAATCACGGGCTGCCACGCTGTCTTCGCGCACATGCAACTCAATGCCTTCGGCGACGGTCAGGCGACGCCAGATGGAGGGGGCGTCGTCGTCGTGCCGCACATGCAGGTCGGCCCCGCTGCCGAGCGCGGGGGCGAGTGCGGTGGCAACGCGCTTCTCGAGCTGGTCGCCATGGAGGTCGGCGAGCTCACCCTTGATGATGTCGAGTGTCTGCCCTTCGCGTTGCCGGATCTTGATCGCGAGCAACTGGAGCAGGTGCCTATAGTGGTACGTAGCGGCGGTGCCCTTGCCCTCGGGATGATCGAGGAGTCCGTTGGCCACATAGAAGCGAATGGCGCGTGCGCTCGGCGTGGCGCGGGCCGAGGAGTTGGTGGGTCGCATGCCGGCGGCATCGACGAGCGCGGTCGCGTGCGAGGCGAGTCCGCGCGCGTTCCAGGGTGCGTGCCGCGAGTGAGCGCGGAGAAGGGCGACAGGAGAGTCCGACATCGTGCGGAAACATTAGCGCGCGCGCGCGGCGGTGGATAGGCGAGTCGCGCGGGTGAGTCGTGCGGGCGACTCGCCCGGGTGTGCGAACGCGAAGGCCCGACAACGCACTTGCGTTGCCGGGCCGAGTGTTGCGGACCGCGTTGAGCGTACGGAGCCGCGCTACTTCTTGCCGGCGGGCTTCTTGGCGCTTTTCTTGGCGGGAGCCTTCTTTGCGACGGGCTTTGCCGGCTTCTTGCTCGGCTTCTTCGCTACCTTCGTGAGGGGCTTCTTCGCTGCGGGCTTCTTGGCGACCGACTTCTTCGTTGCAGGCTTCTTCGCCACTGCGGCCTTCGCGGTCGGCTTGGCAGGAGCCGCTTTTGCAGGAGCCGCTTTCACGGCCACCTTCGCCGGCACGACTGCTTTGGCAGTAGCGGCGGGCTTGGCAGGGGCCGCTGGCTTGGCAGGCACCGCGGCCTTGGCAGGCACCGCGGCCTTGGTAGGCGCCGCGGCCTTGGTAGGCGCCACGGCCTTGGCAGGCGCCACGGCCTTGGCAGGCACCACGGGCTTGGCCGCCGCTGCCGCCGCCGGGATCTCCGACTCGCCAGTCTCAAAGATGCTCAGCACGCGCGGCTTCTCCGCGGGCTTCCGCCCACGCCTGCGGATCACGGGCTCGAAGGAATCTTCCTCGTCCTCGTCGTCGGTGACCGGGGCGGCGGGCGCGACGCCCCCCTCCTCCTCGTCGTCGTCGGACTCGTCGGTCGAATCCCAGAGGGAATCCGACTGATCCTTGTTCGTGGTCCAGCCGCCATCCTCGTCCTCATCCCCGTCGTAGGAGGCGCTCCCGCCGCCGCCCCCGCCGCCCCCGCCGTAACCAGCCTCTTCCGAATCGTCGTCGCGATCCGAGAAGAGACGATCGCACATCTCCTCGTCAAGCGGCATGATGGTCTCCGTTCATAGTGAAACGCCGTACGCTCAGGACGCTGAATACACTAGGTGACCCCATCTAGTCAAGCGGGGTTCCGGGCGGAGTTCCGGGCGCGCCCGTTCGCGAGCGCCGGAACCTCGGCTGCCGGCGCCTCAACGGAGCCCTTTGCGGAGCCGCGGCGACCGGTCGCCCACTCTGCCAGATCGTCGAGCAGCGTGTAGACGGCCGGCACCACGAACAGTGTCAGTAGGGTCGAGGTGATGAGGCCGCCGATGACCGCATGGGCCATCGGTGAGCGCTGTTCAGCGCCCTCGCCGATCGCCATTGCGAGCGGGATCATGCCGAAGATCATGGCCACAGTGGTCATGATGATCGGGCGCAGCCGGATCCGGCCGGCCTCGAGGATCGCGGTGAGGCGATCCTTGCCTTCGCCACGAGCCTGATTCACGAAATCGATCAGCAGAATGCCGTTCTTCGTCACCAGACCCATGAGCATGATGATGCCGATCATCGACATGACATTGAGCGTGCCGCCGGTGATGAACAGCGCGAGCGCAACGCCCAAGAGCGAAAGTGGGAGCGAGAGCATGATCGCCAGCGGCTGGAGGAACGAGCCGAAGAGCGAGGCGAGGATCAGGTAGATGAACACGATCGCGAGGAGGATCGCCTCGAGCACATAGCCCTTGGTCTCGTTGAGGTTCTGTATGTCGCCGCCGAACACCGTCCGATAGCCGGCCGGGAGCACGATCGCACTGAGCGCGGCCTCGGTCGCGGCGGCGACATCACCGACCGCGGCGCCGGGCAGTACGCCCGACGAGACGGAGATCTGACGCTCGAGCTGCCGTCGCTCGATCTGCTGCGGGCCAACGCCGGCGCGCACGTCGGCGACCTGCGAGAGTGGGATCGCCGCAGGAAGACCGGTGTTGCGATCGATCGCGCTCCCCGTGACGGGGATGTTGGAGACATCCTCGGCAGAGGTGCGCAGCGATTCCGGATACACGACCCGCACGTCGTGCGTGTAGCCTTGCTCGTCCTGCCAGAGCGTGGCGCGCGAGCCGCTGAAGAGCGGCTGCAGCGTTGAGGCGATGGCGCCGACGCCCAGGCCCGCCGCCCAGGCCTGCTGCCGGTCGACCTTCACGTCGAGCTGCGGGATGTCGCCCTGATCGCTCGACGTGGGCTCGCCTATGCCGGGCACATTGCGCACGACTTCGAGCACCTGACCGGCGATGAGCTTCAGTCGCGCGGGCTCGGGCCCCTGCACCTTCACCTCGATCGGCTGCCGGTAGCCGCCGAAGATCGAACGGGTGCCATCGATGCTGGCACGCGCGCCGCTCACCATGCGGAGCTTGGGGCGGAGGTCGTTCTGGATCTCGGCCATAGAGCGATCGCGGTCGTGCTGGGGCTTGAGGCGCACGAACAACTGCCCGCCGGTACCGGAGCCACGTCCGCCGCCGCCGCCCACGGTGAGATAGGTGAACTCGACCTCGGGAACGCGCTTGACGATCGAATCGAGTGCCTGCCCCTTGCCGACGACGAAGTCGACGCGCGAACCCGGCGTGACGCGGTATGAGACGTTGAACTCACCGGCGTCGTAGTCGGGCATGAAGGTGAAGCCAAGACGTCCCGCGATCAGAAACGCCACGACGACCGACCCCACGGCACCGCCGAGTACGAGCCAGCGGTGCCGGATCGCGCGGGCGAGCAGCGGCGGATACTTGTCGGAGAGGCGCTCGAACCAGCCGTCGAACGCGAGTGCAATGCGCCGCACGGGCCCCGCCTTCTTCCAGGCTTCTTCACCACGCGACTCGGCGTCGGGGTCGTGCCAGATGCTCGAGAGCATGGGGTCGAGCGTGAACGAGACGAAGAGCGAGACCGCGACAGCGAACGCCACCGTGACGCCGAACTGGAAGAAGATCTTGCCGATCATGCCGCCCATGAAGGCGACGGGAATGAACACGGCGATCACCGCGAGCGTCGTGGCGAAGACGGCAAGGCCGATCTCGTCGGTGCCCTCCTTCGCCGCGAGATAGTGATCCTTTCCCATGGCGACATGGCGCACGATGTTCTCGCGCACGACGATCGCGTCGTCGATCAGGAGGCCGATCGAGAGCGAGAGCGCGAGCAGCGTCATGGTGTTCAGCGTGAAGCCGAAGAGCCACATGGCGAAGAAGCTCGAGATGATCGCCACCGGCAGCGTGAGGCCGGTGATGACGGTCGACCGCCAGGAGTTGAGGAACAGGTAGATGATCATGATCGTGAGGATCGCGCCGAGCACGAGCGTGAGCTCGACGTCGGCGAGGGCTTCCCGGATCTTGCTCGAGTCGTCGCGGATGATCCGCAACCCGATGTCGGCGGGGAGCTGCTTCTGCAGGTCCTCGATCACCACGCGCACCTGATCGGCGACCTCGACGGTGTTGGCGCCCGTGATCTTGAGCACCTCGAGCGAGAGCGCCGGGTCGGTGCCCATGAGTGAGGCGCTGCGGCGTTCGGCGGTGCCGTCGACGACCGTGCCGACGTCGCGCACGCGGATCGGCGTGCCCTCGCGCACCAGGACGGTGACGTCGCCGAAGGCGAGCGGATCGACGATGCGACCGGTGATGCGCACCAGGCGCTCGGTGTCGCCGCGCTGGATGCGGCCGGCGGGAACCTCCTGGTTCTCGCGCTGGAGCGCTGCGACCACCTGCGCTGGAGAGACGCCATACGCGCGCAGAGCCGTCGGGTCGAGCTCCACGCGGATCTCGCGCGCCGCGCCTCCCACCACACTCACGCCGCCCACGCCGGGGATCGACTCGACGCGCTTGCCGATGACCTCCTCGGCGAGGTCCGTGAGCTCACGCATGGGGCGCGTCTCGCTCTGCATGACGATGCTCATGATCGGCCGGTCGTTCGGGTCGAACCGGATGATCACGGGCTCGTCGATCTCGCGCGGGAGTGCGCGTCGGATGCGGCCGATCTTGCCCTGCACCTCGGGTTGCATCTTCATGACGTCGACGCCGAGGTTGAACTGGAGCCGGACGGAAGACGACCCTTCGGTGGAGGTCGAGGTGATCTCCTTGAGGCCCTCGGTGGTGTTGAGCGCCTCCTCGATCGGCTTGGAGACCTCGCGTTCGACGACCTCGGGCGATGCGCCCGGAAAGGAGGTCTGCGCGACGATCATCGGGTAGGTGACGTCGGGGTACTCGTCGACCGCGAGGCGGAAGAAGGAGACGCCGCCGAACACCACGAGTGCGATCATCAGCATCGTGGCGAAGACAGGGCGCTTGATCGAAACGTCGGAGAGGAACACGGAGGATCCTGAGAGGGTGCGGAGCGTTTACGGTCGCGCGCGCGGGGTCTCGGTGCCGAGCAGCTGCACCTTCATGCCCGCACCGAGGAGGCCGACGTTGCCGACGACGATCTCGTCACCGGCGGTGAGTCCGTCGAGGACTTGCACGACGCCACGGACTTCGTCGACGATGCCGAGCTTCACGTCGGCACGGGCAAGCGTGCCGCCGGCGACCTTCCAGACGAACAGCGCGCCGCCGGCCGTCGCCGCCGTCTGGCGGATCGCCGCCTGCGGGATGACGATCTGGCCATTGAGCGACCGCTCGATGATCTGACCGGTGGCGAACGTGTTGCCCTTGAGCGCGCCGTTGCCATTGGGGACCTGCACGAAGACCGTCACCGACTGCGACTGCAGGTCGATGGTCGGGCTCACACGCGCCACGCGCCCGACGATGTTGCGGCCGTCAGCGACGAAACGCACCTCTTGGCCGCGTGCGAGCGCCGAGGCGCGCCGCGCGGGCACGGCAGCGGTGAGCTCGAGGACGTCGGTGCGCACGAGTGTGAAGAGTTCGGCGCCGCGCGAGATGCTCTCGCCGTTCTCGATGCTGCGCTTCTCCACGACGCCGTTGACCGGCGACGTGACGCGCGTGTCGCGCACGACGGAGTTGGCGGCCTTCACGCGCGACTCGGCAGCGGCGAGCCGCGCCGACGAGGCGAGGGCAGATTGTTCGGCGGCGCGCATGTCGCGTTCGGCGACTGCGCCCGCTTTGAAGAGATCACGCGTCTGCTCGAGGTTCCACTGCGCCGTGCCGGCGTCACTGCGCGCCGCGAGTTCGTCGGCCTCGGCCGAGCGCAGGGCAGCCTCCTGTTCCGAGCGTTCGAGTTCGGCGAGTACGGTGCCGACGCGGACGACGTCGCCCTCGCGCACGTTGAGCGCGACGAGATCCCCCTCGAGGCGGGC
>JANOTB010000118.1:0-7642 GCA_031416115.1 Gemmatimonadota bacterium | reverse complement strand
GCACCCTTGATGTGTGCGTAGCGGTCCTCGTTGCTCGTCACGTAGAAGCCGCGGTCGTTCGGTGCGTCAGTGAAGGGCTCGAGCATGGCGGCGGTATGCGAGCCGAGCGAGCCGTCGACGAAACCCTTGAGCGCACCGTAGTGGAACCAACTGTCACCGGTGCCGCCGTGCGCTTTCACATAGGCGGCGAGGCGCGACCAGGTGGAGAGCGGAACGGCGGCGTAGATGCGCGTGCGGAGCGTCCCAGCCCGGTGCGCACGCTCGAAGGCGGCGAGGTCGTCCCACGAGCCCATGTTGTGCACGGC
Organism: Gemmatimonadota bacterium; assembly: GCA_031416115.1. GTDB lineage: Bacteria > Gemmatimonadota > Gemmatimonadetes > Gemmatimonadales > Gemmatimonadaceae > Pseudogemmatithrix. Next base: position 7,337 of record JANOTB010000118.1, on the reverse strand, counting down.
GGTCACGCCGTTCGAGGCGACGTAGGTCATAGCCGCGTCAAGCGCGCGGTCGTTCATCGCATCGCTCGCCGGCGGGATCACCCGTTCGACAAGCGCCGTCGCATTGTCCTTGAACACTCCGGCAGGCTCGCCGGCGGCGTCGCGCACGATCTCGCCGCCGCTCACGTTGGCCGTTGCGCGCGTCACGCCCGCGAGGCGCAACGCAAGGCTGTTCGCGACCGACATGTGCCCGTCGAGCCGCGTGACGAATACCGGATGCTCCGGCGTGATCGAATCGAGCCAGACGCGGGTGGGCAGGTCACCACCCCAGTTCTGATGATCCCAGTCGCCGCCGAGGATCCAGGTGCCCTTCGGCACTGTCGCCGCGAAGGCCTTGATGCGCGCAACGAACTCCGCCGGCGTGCGCGCGTCGCGCAGTTGCACCGAGGCGAGGCGAAACCCACCGTCGATGAAGTGCACATGCGTGTCGGTGAAGCCCGGCGTGACCATCGCGCCCTTGGCGTCGATCACACGTGCCCCAGCCGCGAGCTTCATGATCTCGGCGCTCGACCCGACGGCCTTGATGCGGTCACCCTCGATCGCAACGGCATCGGCCCAGGGGCGGCGAGGATCGCCGGTCCAGACGCGCGCGTTCACGATCACGATGTTGACGATCACGATGTTCGCGGCCATGGCGGCGACAGCGAGATGTTTGAGCAGCATGCGTCGGGGGGTGGAGTGCGCGCGCCGATCGCCGTCGCGCTCAGGCGCGCCGTTCGGTCGCGTCGCGCACGTCGAGCAGGATCTCGAAGTAGAGCTGCTCACGACGGTACGCGAAGTCGAGCGAGGCCATCTGCGCCTCGTCCTCCGTCGCCTTCGCCCGCTTGAAGGCCTCGCTGTACATCTCCTCGAGGTTGGCGAGGATGCGCTCACGCGAACGGGACATGGGGATCTTCTCCAGGGCTGCGAAGGTCAGGCGCGGAGGCTCGAAGTGCGCCGGGACGGGCGGCTTCGGGCTCTCGAGCAGGAATTTCTTGGCGACGCCTAGGAAACTGCGGCGCGCGTCGGAGGGAATGGACACCTGCGAAGGGTAGCCGCGCTCGGGGCCGTCAGCAACGAGGAGGACTGAGCGTCCTGGGGCGATCGTCCCTGGCCGATCGTCGCGGGCCGATCGTCGCGCTCACTTCTGCAGTCGGTGGAATACCGCCTCGCTGATCTCACGCCCGTCCCGCAGATGCTCAACGACGATCCGCTCGAGCAGCGCCGGCGTGACGCCGGCGTACCAGACTCCCTCGGGGTAGACCGCGACGATCGGACCGCCGGCGCAGACACCGAGGCACGGGGTCTCGCTGCGTTTCACGCGACGGGGGCCGAAGAGCAGGTCCTCGCGTTGGAGCAACTGCGCGAGGAGCGCGTAGAGTCCGCGACCCTTTCGGTCCGTGGAGCAGTAGCCGCCCGTGCAGACCATCACATGGCGCGCGTACGGCTCCATGACCGCGCGCCGATCATCCGGACCCGTCACGGCGCGCTCAGTCCTTCTTGAGCTTGTTGTCGCCGGCGGGCGCGACATAGAGATGCTCCTGCACCGGCGTCCCGCCCAGGAGATGCTCCGTGAGGATCCGCTGCGCCGCGGGCACGTCGACCCCGTTGTACCAGACGTTCTCGGGATAGACCACGACCATGGGGCCATGGCCACACTGGCTCATGCATCCGGACTTGTTCACGCGCACGGTCTGCGCGACGCCCGCCTCGCGCAGACCGTCCTTGAGGAAATTGAACGTGGCTTCGGATTCCTGCGCGCCGCAGCTCTTTCCGCCCGTGCAGACGAACACATGCTTCTCGTACTGACCCATCGGTGATGATCCGTGAATGGCGTGACGGTCGCGGAACTCCGCGACACAGGTACATTAGCAGGATGCCGACGCCCGAGGAGTTCTTCGCGATCGACATCCGGGTGGGGACCGTCCTCGAGGCGGGTCCGTTCCCGGAGGCCCGCAAGCCGTCCATCAAGCGAAGTGCTCATGCTCGAGTTGATGCCCACTCCCACCGAAGTGATCCTGCTCCAGCCCGACCGCCCGGTCGCGAATGGGACACGGATCGGATGAGGTCTCAACGATGTCCAGCATGCTGAAGCGCCTCGCCGCGTTCGCCGTCGCTTCCGCGCCACTTGCCGCGCAACAGACCGTCGCGTTCACCCACGCCAACATCGTGAACGGCGTGAACGCGACCGTACTGCGCGACGCGACCATCATTCTCAGCGGCGGACGAATCGTACGTATCGGCCCGGGGCTCGCGGTGCCGGCCGACGCGACCGTCATAGACCTCGCGGGCCGCTGGGTCGCGCCGGGGATGATCGACGCCCACACGCACATCGCGACGCTCGCGAACGCACGTCGCGCCCTCTTCTCGGGGGTGACCACCGTGCGCTCGGCGAGCGTCGCCGCGTACCAGGACGTCGCGATGCGTGAGCTCGCGAAGGCCGGGCAGATCGTCGCTCCCGACGTGCTCGCGACCGGGGTGTTCGTCTCGCCCAACCTCGGGGAGACCGTGCTCGCCGACGCGCGACTGGGACCGCTCGCCGCGGGCGTGAACACGCACGAGCAACTGCGCCTGCTCGTGCGCGTGAACCTCGACCATGGCGTGGACTGGATCAAGACGCGCGGCACCGAGCGCGCCGGGCTCCCCGACACCGATCCCCGCCAGCAGGTCTATGACGAGCGTCAGATGCGCGCGATCGTCGAGGAGGCCGCGACGCGCGGTGTCCCGGTGATGGCGCATGCGCATGGCGACGAAGGAGCGTACGCTGCGGTCGCGGCGGGCGTGAAGAGCATCGAGCACGGCACGTACCTCTCCGACTCGACGCTGCGTCTGATGAAGCAGAAGGGTACCTGGCTCGTGCCGACGCTCTCGACGATGGTCGATCTCACGCAGCCGGGTGGCGACTACGACGACCCCGCGCTCGTGCTACGCGGCCATCACATGGCACCGCGGATCGAGGACACCATCCGCCGAGCGCATGCCATGGGCGTCCGACTCGCGACGGGCGCCGACACCGACTACGGCCCGGAAGGGCTCACGCGGATCGCGCATGAGGTGATGCGGTTCCGGGGACTCGGGCTCACCCCGCTCGAGGCACTCACGGCCGCGACGAGCGGCGCAGCGGAGCTTGTCGGCATCGGTGCGCGCACGGGGCGCGTGGCGGAAGGACTCGAGGCTGACCTGATCGTGCTCGAGGGGAATCCGCTCGACGATCCAGCCTGGTTGCAGGACGTCCTGATCGTGGTGACCAACGGTCGCGTGGTCCTGAATCGCCTCCCCTTCGGGCGCGTGGCACCTCGTTAAGTTGCGCTCATGACCAATGAGACCGAGGCCGCGATCGCGGCGAGGGGTTACGCCCGACCCGAGAAGTTGGTGAGCACCGACTGGCTCGCCGCACACCTGGGCGACCCGGCATTGCGCATCCTCGAGAGCGACGAGGACGTGCTGCTCTACGACATGGGACACATCCCCGGCGCGCAGAAGATCGACTGGCATGCCGACCTGAACGATCCCGTGCGTCGCGACTATGTGTCGCCCGAGGCATTCGGCGAGTTGCTGCGTGCGCGCGGGATCGACTCGACCACGCCGGTGATCCTCTACGGCGACAAGAACAACTGGTGGGCGGCGTACGCGCTCTGGGTGTTCGAGCTCTTTGGTTTCATCAACGTGCGGTTGCTCGACGGTGGCCGCGCCAAGTGGGAGGCCGAGGGTCGACCGATGGGAACGGACGTACCGACTTTCGCGCGCACCGCGTACACCGCCCCCGCGCGCGACGATACGCGGATCCGCGCCTTCATGCCCGAGGTGCTTGTGCACCAGCGCGATCACGGGCCCATGATCGACGTGCGTTCGGTGCCGGAGTACACCGGTGAGCGGACGCACATGCCGGACTATCCGCAGGAGGGGACGCTGCGCGGCGGGCATATTCCCGGTGCGCGCAGCGTGCCGTGGGCGCGCGCGGCCAATGCCGACGGGTCGTTCAAGGGAGCGGCTGACCTGCGCGCGATCTATGAGGGCGAGGCAGGACTCGCACCGGGCAGGGCGGTCGTGACCTACTGCCGCATTGGCGAGCGGTCATCGCACACCTGGTTCGTGCTGACGTATCTGCTGGGCTACGACAAGGTCCGCAACTACGACGGCAGCTGGACCGAATGGGGCAATGCCGTGCGCACACCGATCACGTTGGGGAGCGAGCCATGACTGACGGAACACCGAAGAAGGTCAACAACGTGGTCGTGCGTTGGGACGGCGAGCACCGGTTCGATGGCAGCCGCCTTGGGAGCCAGCACAGCATCCGCATCGATGCCGACGCGACGACCGGTCCCGGTCCGGTGGACACGCTGCTCTGCGCGCTCGCGGCGTGTACGGGCACCGACGTCGTGGACATCCTCGAGAAGCGGCGTACGCCGGTTCAGGGGCTCACGATCGAGGTGAAGGGCGACCGGGCTGGCGCGGTTCCGGCGCGTCTCGAGCGGATCCACATCACGTACAAGCTGCGCGGTGTGGGGATCGAGCGCGTGCATGCCGAACGGGCGATCGAGCTTGCGGTGACGAAGTATTGCTCCGTGCGCGACAGCCTCGACGCACAGATGCCCGTGGAATGGACGCTCGATCTGGCGTGACGTGCGACTGGCCGAGGCCCACCGGGGCCTCGTCGGCCGTCAGTAGTCCTTGGTCCACACGAGGATCATCCCGCATCGCCGGTCCACTCCGCTGAACTGCGCGGGGACCGTCGCCGGCCCATTGTAGATCTCGATGCCGGCGATCTCCTTCGGCGTCGGGAGCAGCTCGAGCGGGAATCGAGGCGGCATCGGGACGCCGTCAATGACGACCTGCATGGCGCATGCACCGGCACCATCGCCGTAGATCGACCCGCCCTCACGCTTGCTGATCGCGACGAGCTCCGGGTTGCCCGACGCCTGCGGCGAGGGTGCGAGCGAGATACTCGGCGCAAAGCGCAGGTAATCGGCAGCGACGGGGAGATTGCGCTGCTCGATCAGCTCGCCCGTGATGAAGAACCCCACCCCTTGCCGACGACGCTGCTCGAACTCGATCATCCGGAGCGAGCGGCGTTCCTCGACGACAGTGACCGTCTCGAGCGTCTGAACGGCCGATTCCATGGTGAACGAGAGGCGCAACGTGTCACGCACTGCGACCTGGATGATCGACGAGACCGGGCGGTAGCCGATCCGTCGCACGATGAGCAGGTACTGACCCGCGGGGACGTCGATGAAGCGGAACCGGCCGGCGGAGTTCGTCTGCAGCTTGATGTCTGTGCGGAGGATCGTGATCTCGGCGAAGCTGATCGGGCGGAGCATGGTGTCGGTCACGGCGCCGTCGATCACCCCGGTCATCCTCGGGGCCTGCGTTGCGCGCAACTCTGGCCGCGCCGGGGTCACGCGTTGCGCCGCCGCGGGAGCGGCAGCCGCGAGGAGCGCGCCGCAGGCCAGTCTGAGAATGAGGGTTCGCTTCATCGGCGCATGGTACACCCGGGACGGCGGGTGGTCCAACTCAAGTACCGGGCCCGAATGCCGACACTGACTGACCGTTAGGTCAGTATAATCATAATAAGCGTGCCTTGCGTCGAGGCGCCGAATGTGGCCTTTTGTGGCGGGTCACATCGCCCGGTCCATCCGCGCAACAGGTTCCGAGGAACCACGGCGCAGCGGTGACGTCTCGATGTGATGCAAGGTACAGTGCGGTACACCCTTCTCAATTTTTGGAGGTCACGTGGGAACGAGGAAACTCGTCGTCGCGGTCCTCGCAGTCTGCCTCGCGCTCGGTGGGACCGAAGCGCGGGCGCAGGGAACGCGAGAGATCACAGGTAAGGTCACGCAGGTGGGCGGATCGCCGCTCGCCGACGCGAACGTCACGGTGCTCGGTCAGCCGATCGGCGCCCGCACCAATGCGGGCGGTGAGTACCGTCTCCGCGTGCCGCAGGGCGAGGTGACGCTCCTCGTCCGCGCGATCAGCTACAAGCGCGTGAGCATGAAAGTCGCGGCGAACGCCTCGACGCAGGACTTCGCGCTCGAGAAGGACGTGCTGCAACTCGAGGGTGTGACGGTCACGGGTGCGGCGACGACGATCGACCGCCGCAACGCCACGACGGCGGTGGCCTCGGTGAACACCGACGAGCTCAACAAGGTGCCGGCCCGCTCGATCGAGAATCAGCTCTCGGGCAAGATCCTCGGGGCCCGCGTCTTCGAGAACAACGGCGCCCCCGGCGGCGGCGCGCAGATCCAGATCCGCGGCGCCACGTCGATCATCGGCCAGGGCGACCCGCTCTACGTGATCGACGGCGTCATCGTCTCCAACGCCAGCATCCCGAACGCGACGAACTCGATCTCGCGTGCCGGCGGCGGCATCGGCGGTGGCCAGGACAACCAGGTCAACCGTCTCGCCGACATCAACCCGGCGGACATCGAGAGCGTGGAAGTGCTGAAGTCGGCGGCGGCCTCGGCCATCTACGGCTCGCGCGCGACCAACGGCGTCGTGGTGATCACGACCAAGCGCGGCCGCTCCGGCGCGCCGAGCTGGAACATCACGCAGCGTGTCGGCACCGCGGCGCTCTACCGCAAGATCGGGTTCCGCCAGTGGGACACGATCAGCGACCTCGTCCCGGCGTCGGACAGCACGCTCTGGGTCGGCAATGCGGCCGCTGTGGGCGTGGCGCGCTCGCTCTGCACCCCGAACTGCACGAACTACGACTACGAACAGCAGATCTTCGGCCGCACCGACCCGACGTTCGAGACGATCCTCTCGACGCGGGGTGGCTCGGGCAACACGAAGTACTTCGGCTCGGTGAGCGACAAGCAGGAAGCGGGCATCATGCTCCGCACCGGCGCGCGCCGCACCGCGGCCCGCCTCAATCTCGACCAGACCGTGGGCACGAACTTCACGATCTCGGCCGGCCTGGGGATCACGCGCAACTTCAACCAGCGCGGCATCACGAACAACAACAACGCCGGCATCTCGCCGACCTATGACCTGGGTTACATCCCCCACGTCATCGACTTCCGCCAGAAGGCGGACGGCTCGTGGCCGGTGAATCCGTTCTACGCCGGCGGCTCGTCGGTGTCGAACCCGATCGCCAACACCGAGTACATCAAGACCAACGAAGAAGTGTGGCGCCAGACGGGCAACGTGCGGTTCGCGTACCAGGCGTACACGAGCGCCCAGAACAACGTGAACGTGTCGTACTCCGCGGGTCTCGACCGCTTCCACCAGGACGGCCTCGGCTTCTCGCCGCCGTTCCTGCAGTTCGAGCCCAACGACAACTTCGCCGGCACGTCGTCGGTCTCGACGTCGCAGGTGTTCCA
>JANOTB010000117.1:0-2346 GCA_031416115.1 Gemmatimonadota bacterium | reverse complement strand
AAGCACTCGTGCGGGGCGATGAGCGGGAGCAGGCGATTCGACACGCGGCGACGCACGCCCGGCTCGTGCAGAGCGAACTTGAATCCGATCCTGATTCCGGGGTGCTCGAGCTGGCAAAGCGCCTCCGCGCGGCCCCGGTCGCGGGCACCGCGCGAGGATCGCTCGGTACGCCGATGTCGGGACCGCGCGAGCCGGACGTGTCGTCGCGAGGGACACCGATGGCGGCAACCGAGGCCGCCGCCCGGTCCGGCGCGGCCCGGTTCGGCGCGGTTCGGCGCGTCGCGGTCGGGATCCTCGCGGTCGGGCTCCTCGCGGTCGGTGGAGCCCTGATCGGCGATCGATTGGCGTCCGCGGATAGAGTGCCCGTCCAGCGGGGGCTCGTCGCGGTCGGCTCATTCGAGAACCGAACGGGCGATTCGACTATGGACGTGCTCGCCGAACAGGCCTGGTCAGGCATCGCGCATCTGCTGGCGCAGTCGCCGCAGGTTGACGTGGTCAGCGTCCGTGACGCCGACACGACATCGACCGCAGCCGAATTCCTGCTCCGCGGTCATCTGGATCGACGCCGCGACAGCGTCGTCGCGATCGCAGAGATTCTCGACTCGCGAAGCGGACGCGTGCTGCAGCACGTCGTGGCGGCGGTCGCGTTGCCTTCGATTCCCGGTCATATCGTCGACGAGTTTCGGGAGCGTGTTGGCGGCGCCGTCGTCGCCGTGAGCGACACGCTCTTTCCCATGTGGCGCGAGGGACGAAGTCGGCCTCCGCGCTATGCAGCGTATCTCGAGTTCCGTCAGGGAATGGACGCGCTCGTTCAACAGGGCGAGCGACAGGCCATCCAACACCTCGTGAGAGCGATCGAACTGGACCCCGCCTTCGCCCAGGCCAAGCTCTGGTTCCTGGAGCAGGCCGTCGGGTGGCCGTCGGAGCGGACGCGTCTCGATGCCGTGCGGTCGGCGCTGGAAGCGCAGCGGGACGGGCTCACCGCCTACGACCAGGCGGCCACGGATCGTCAACTCGCGTTCCTGGATGGTCGCCTGGAGGACACGTACACGGCGGCTCGTCAGATGGTGACCCTCTCGTCCGCCTCACGTGACGCGCAGATGGTCCTCGCGCAGGCAGCGATGGCGACGCGGCGATTCCGGGAAGCGCTGTCCGTGCTGCACTCCCTGCGCGACGACCCTGGGTGGACCCGGCACATGAGCCAGCGCCGGTACTGGGACCTGCAGGCACACCGGCTCCTTGGCGACCTCGAGACGGGCATCACCGAATGGCGGCGCACCGTGGTGGACACACCGGATGACTGGGCCGTCTGCTCCCAGGGGGTCAGCCTGCTCGCGGCGTCGGGTCGTGAGTCGGAGGTGGACTCGCTCGTGCACTCGTGTGGCCGAACGTCCAATGCGCCGCCCAACATGGATGGGATCCTGCAGGTGGCCGGACACAATTACCGGATGCGGGGGCATGCCGAGGCGGCCGATCGCGCGTTCCAGCGCGCGTTGACCGTGCGAGTCGACCTGGCCAAGACGGACTTGCAGCGTCTCTACGGCGTGGCGGTCCTGCACGTCGAGCGGGGGGAGTGGCGCGCTGCGTACGAGATCCTGCGATCACTGCGCGGGACGGAAAGTCAGGAGAGGCGCGTGACGTTCGCCGTCGCCGCGGCGCATGTGGGTGACACGGCGTCGGCGAAGGAGACCATTCGGTGGCTGGAGGGACGTGACAAGCGCGTCCTAACGCAGATGGACCAGGCGTTCATCCAGCTTGCGCTGGGTCAGCGTGAGCAGGCGCTCGCTTTGCTCCGGGCTGCCGTCGAGTCCGGCGTGGCTCCGGCGTGGAATGCTTGGTACGTGCGTCCGGAACTCCGGGAGCTCCGAGGAGATCCGCGCTTCGAGGCGCTCATCAGGCCGCGCTGAGCTCACGCTCGAGCGTGTAGAACTCACCGAGCGTCTGTCGCAGTTGATCGCGCAGCTCCATCGCGTCGACCTGGGAGGTGGGTCCACGCGACGAAATCACAGGTCTGACGAGTAGGACTTTGAATCAGGCCACCGGCGTCGGCAACGTTGGCGTTGGGGCACGGGGCGCGGCGCGCCCGCGCAGCCCAGTGGTCCCCGCGCCAGAGACGCAGCTCATTTCCAGTCCGTTATACCGCGACATCGTGCATCGCACGGTCAGAGGCGCGCCTATCCGACGCGCTTGCGCTTCGCGCCCGGAGGTTCACTGTGGACCTGATGCTCCACAAAGGCGCGCAATACCGCGTTCATGCGCGATTGATAGCGGGGGCCCGTGTTCCGGAACCACTCCACTACCTCGGGATCGAGCCGCAGCGAAATCGCCTGCTTGCGCCTGGGCTCG
>JANOTB010000116.1:0-29837 GCA_031416115.1 Gemmatimonadota bacterium | reverse complement strand
GGCGATCTCCCCGACGGCGCGTATCTGCAAGTGCTTCGCGAGGACCCCAAGAACCCCGACGTGTTGTACGCCGGCACCGAGACCGGGCTCTACGTGAGTGTGACCGGCGGGACCAACTGGTTCCGCATGGGCGGCAACTTGCCCGTGGTGCCGGTGCACGAGGTGCTGGTGCACAAGCGCGAGAACGACCTGATCGTCGCGACGCATGGTCGCGGCATCTTCATTCTCGACGATGCGTCGGTGACGCAGGAGCTCGCGGCCGCGTCGGCCAAGCCCGCCCACCTCTTCGGCATGCGCACGGCGACGCGCTTCGCCACCAAGCAGAACAAGGGATCACTCGGCAACTCGCTCTTCCAAGGACCCAATCCCGCCTACGGCGCGATCATCCGGTACTCCCTGCGCACCAAGCCGGCGGCCGAGGTGCCGGTACGACTCGAGATCCTCGATCCCGCCGGAACAGTCGTGAGCACACTCGCGCGCATCCCGCGTGAAGCGGGGATCAATAGCACCTCGTGGAACCTGGGCTACGAAGGACCGCGTCAGCGGCGGCCCGTCGACCCAGACGATCCCGCCATCCAGTTCTTCGGTGCGCCCACCGGTCCGCGCGCGCTCCCTGGTCGGTACGTGGTGCGACTGATCGTCGGTGACCAACGCATGGAGCAGCCACTCGAGGTGCGCGTCGATCCGACCTCGCGCACCACACCAGCGGCGCTGCGTGAGCAGTTCATGCTCGCCGGCGAACTGCGCGACCTGCAGTCGCTCGCGAACGACACGCTGCGCGCGCTCGACGGTCGCAAGGCGGAGCTCGAGGCGCGTCGCCGAGCAGCGCAGGCGATTCCCGACAGCGGAGGCGCGGCCGTGGTCCGGTCGCTGACCGGTGAGCTCGCGCAGGTCGACTCGCTCGTCGACATCCTCGTGAAGCCGACGTCCGCGCCGTTCTGGAGCGAAGGTCCGCGCATCAGCGACCGGATCGGCGCGCTGCTGCGCACGATCGACGCCGGCAACTTCCCGCCGACGGGGCCACAACAGTCGCTTGGGAAGGAGCTCGCGGTGGAGCTACGACGGGTGCTCGAACGAGTGCAGCGCACGCTGGGGCGGTTCACGACCATGTGACGCGCGCTGGGGCGGTTCACGACCATGTGACGCGACGTGGGGCGGACGATCTGCTCGTCCGCCCCACGTCGCTTGACGAGCCCTTCTGCGAGTGTGCTATACGCGCACCACGGCCGCGTCGGCCGCGCGCGCTACACGCTCGCCTTCTTTGGTGTCGACGAAGAGCAGGACCACACCGCCAATGACGAAGAAGACGATCACGCTCAGGATCGCGCTGCTCGGCGAGCCGCCGGCGCTGATGGCCCATCCGAAGACGAACGGACCGAGGATCCCCCCGAACTTCTCGAACACCGAGAAGAAACCGAAGAACTCGCCGCTCTTGTGTCGCGGGATCATGTTCGCGAACATCGAGCGACTGAGTGCCTGCGTCCCTCCCTGTACGATCCCGACCATCACCGCCAGCGTGTAGAACTCGGCGGTCGTGTTCATGCCGTAGGCGAAGACGCAGATGCCGGCGTAGGCCGTGATCCCGATCAGCACCGAGCGCTTGGCGCCGATGAACCTGGCGAGATAGCCGAACGCGAAGGCGCAGGGCACGCCGACGAACTGCACGAGGAGGATCGCGCTGATCAGGTGCTTGCGCTCGATCCCCACGCTGTCGCCGTAGGCGGCCGCCATCTTGATGATCGTCTGGATCCCATCGTTGTAGATGGTAAAGGCGACCATCATCAGGAATGCCTGCTTGTAGCCACGCAGTTCGCGCAGCGTCTCACCGAGTCGCGTGAATGCCACGGCGAACGGATTCACGTCCGAGCGCTCGTCGGTCTCGATCGTGCGTGGCGGCTCGGGCACCCGACGCATGACCGGGATCGAGAAGAGCAGCCACCAGAGGCCCACGCTCACGAACGCGATGCGCGTCGGCAGGCTCTCCTGGGCCGGCGTGAGTCCCTCGCCGACCGGCAACCCGACGATCCCAGGGTTCATGATGATCGCGAGGTTGAGCGCCAGCAGGATGCCGCCCCCGACATATCCGAGCGCATATCCGGCGGTCGAGACGCGATCCATCTCGTCCTCACTCGCAATGTGCGGGAGGAGTGCCTCGTAGAACGTGGTGCTGCCCGTCGCGCCGGCCAGCGAGAGCACCAGCAGGATCGACGCGGTCAACACGTCGCCCTGACCGATGAAGAACATCGCCGAGGTTGCGCCAACGCCAAGGATCATGAACCAGCCGAGGAACTTCTTCTTGGCCGCCTTGTAGTCGGCGACGGCACCAAGGAGCGGCGCGAGCAGGGCGATGAGGATCGCGCCGATGCCCTGCGAGTAGCTGAACCACTGCAACGTTGCGGAGTTCTCCATCCCGAACGCCGCATACTGGCTGTAGAAGATCGGGAAGACGGCCGCCATGATCACGGTCTGATAGCCGGAGATCCCCCAGTCGTACATCGCCCAGGCGCGGAGTGCGGGGCGGTGGAGGCCGAGGTTCTCGAGCAGGGTACGCTTCTCTGGCATCGGACGGGGGCGGGGGAGGCGTGCGACGGACGCGAGCGCTCGCGGACGCAGGGGAGAATGCGGCCCGGCGCGATTGAGCGCAAATTGCGCGCATGACCACGAGCCCCACTCCGCCGCGATCGGGCGCGGCGAAGGCGCCACCACCGATCCGCCTCGGCGCACAGGGCTGGAACTACCCAGGCTGGGTCGGGCCGTTCTACCCGCTGCGCACCCGCCCCGCCGACTTCCTGAGCGTGTATGCGCGCGCCTTCGACACCGTCGAAGTCGACTCGACCTTCTATGCTGTTCCCGCGGCGAGGACGGTGCGCGGCTGGCATGACCGCACGCCCGACGGCTTCGTGTTCACGCTCAAGCTGCCGCAGGAGATCACGCACGAGCTGCGTTTTGTGGAAGCACAGGAGGTCGCGCAGCGGTTCTTCGACGTTGCGCGCGAACTCGGCCCCAAACTCGGGCCCGTGCTGATCCAATGCGGACCGGACTTCGCGCCGTCCGAGCGCGACGCGCTCGAGGAGTTCCTGTTCACGCTTCCGGGCGACATCGCGTTCGCGATCGAGTTCCGGCACAAAGGCTGGATTAACGAGGAGACGCACGCCCTGCTCACCGCGCGCAACGTTGCGCTCGCGCTCGTCGATGCACGGTGGATCCCGCGCAAGTGGATGCTCACGCTCGCCGAGCGGCCGACCGCGGGGCATGCGTATGTGCGGTGGATGGGGTCGGATCGTAGCATCACGGACTATTCGCAGGTGCAGATCGATCGCACGGCGGAGATCGAGTCGTGGGCGGCTGTGCTTCCGTCACTCGCGAAGTCGGTCAGAGTGTATGGCTACGTGAACAATCATTTCTCTGGGCATAGCCCGGCGAACGTTCGGGCGCTGCAACGCGAACTGGGCCAGGTCCCGAAGGACCCGGCCCAGTTGACGGAGCAGTTGGGGTTGTTCTAGGGGGTGCAGTTGCCGGTGAGGCTGCCCGGACCCGTCTTGGTGCCGCCGGTGACGGAGCAGATCCCCTGCACGTTGATCGTGCCGGTCAGGACGTCGAATACGCCGGAGTGGAACACGCGCGGGCGGAGGTTGCTGATCGCACTGCCGCTCGACTTCCGGACGACTGCACCAACTGCGAGGGTGAGCTCGTTGTTGGGCAGCGGGTTGAACCCGGTTGCAAAGAGCTCACGGTTGATCGCGGCGTGCTGGATGTCGAACACGCCTCCGGCGCGGATATTCACATTCGCGAAGATGCCTGAAACAGGCTCGACTTCGAACGACAGATCGTAGTCGCCCCAGACCAGCGTGCCCACGACATCGATCCTCCAGCCACGGAGCGGACTCTGCAGCGTGAGCGTTCCGGTCGGCATCACCGCGATGGTACCGGTCCCGTTCATGTTGCCCGTGCTCGTGGTGAATGCGCCGCGGATCGCGAGCACGCCCGTGCCACGCACGAATCCGCCGCCAAGGTAGCCACCTCGCGTGACGAACATCGTGTCCGCGCTCTCGAACCACGTATCGCCGTTCTGCACCGTCAGCGAGTCGATGTTGAGAGCGCCTTGGATGCGAGTGGTGTCCGCCGAGTTGATGCGTAGTCTTCCGAGCCCACTCACGCTCGACGTCGGTCCGAAGATGTGATTCCCCGCGTCGGCGCTGATGCCTCCGGACTGCAACGTCATGACGCCACCGGCTGCGATGGTGAACGGTGCGCTCGCGACGGTGTTTCCTCCGTTGACCAGCGCTGCGTTGGCCAGGATCGACACCGTCCCGCCAGCGTGCGTCAGCGTGTTGCGCAGGTCGAGCGAATCATCCACCACCTCGATGGTCCCGGTATTGGTGATCGGCCAGTCGACGCGAACGAGACCGGCCGAACCCGCCTTTCTCAGCGTGCCTGCATTGACGAGGGCGATCAGACCGTTACCCGAGAAGTAGGACGTTGTCGAGGTGAACGAGAGCGTCCCACCGGCGAGCACGCCCACGTCTGGCGTGTTGACGGCATTAAATGCCGTGCCGCCAAGCGTCGCCGTCCCGCCGATGAAGAGTGAGCGGGTATTGAGTGTCGGAGCTCCGGTGACCGCCAACGTACCTACCGTCGAGATGAGAGTACTACCGATGCCGGCCATGGTGCCGCCGCTCCAGTTCATGATTCCGCTCACGATGATCGATCCACCGCCGGTCAGTGTGCCTCCCGTCATCGTGACGGTGCTCGTTCCCCCGAAGACCGCCAAGCTGTCAACCGTCAACGTCGCCCCCGCCGCAATCGTGAGTGTCGGCGATCCTGTTTCAGCGACCGTCAACCACCTGACGGTGTCTGCCGAGGCAATGTTCACCGTGGCGGCGCCGTTGATCACGACGCTGTCGGTCGAGAGTGGTAGGCGGTTGAGGTTCCAGTTGCCAGCGGTGCCCCAGTTGGTGCTCACCGCGCCAGTCCACGACAGGACCTGCGCCGCGGGCGCAGCGATCGTGATGGGCTGCGTCGCCAAGGTGAGACCACCGCTGGTGAAAGTCAGCGTATACGGGCCGACTGGCCCGCTGAGTCCGATCAACGAGAATGTCGCCACGCCACCCGTTGCTCTTGAAGTGTCATTGGCCGCGCCGATCACGGTGGCGCCCGCGCTCACGCTCATCGTCACGAGCGCGGTGCTCGTCGAAACTAGATTACCCGCGGCATCCCGCACCGCCACGACTGGCTGCGTCGTGAACGCGGCGCCGCTCGCGGCGCCGGCCGCCGCGGTGGTCACGACGAGCTGACTCGCCGCCCCCGCCGTCAACGCGATCGTCGGTGTCGCGGCCGTGAGGCCGGCCCGACTGAAGGTCAGCGTGTACGTCGCCGCCGGGCCGGTCAAGCCGACCGTCGCAAAGGTCGCGACGCCGCCCGCGGCGGTCGCGGTCGCGGTCCCGAGCACCGTGGCGCCCGCGCTCACCGTCATCGTCACGAGCGACGTGTTATCCGTCAGGACCACGTTGCCGGCCGCATCCCGCACTGCCACGGCTGGCTGCGTCGTGAACGCCGCGCCACTCGTCGCGCCCGCCGCCGCGGTCGTCACCACGAGCTGCGTGGCCGTCCCGGCGGTGAGCGCGATCGTCGGCGTAGCCGCGGTCAGCGCGCCGCTGCTGAAGGTCAGTGTGTACGTCGCGGCGAGGCCGCTCAAGCCGACATTCGTGAACGTCGCCACGCCGGCCGTCGCGGTGGCCGTCGCGGTCCCGACTACGGTGGCGCCCGCGCTCACGGTCATCGTCACGAGCGACGTGTTATTCGTCAGGACCACGTTGCCCGCCGCATCCCGCACCGCCACGACCGGCTGCGTCACGAACGCCGCGCCACTCGCCGCGCCCGCGGCCGGTGCCGTCACCGCCAACTGACTCGCCGCGCCCGCCGTCGCCGTCGCGGTCGCCACCGCCTGCAGCGTGGGAACCGCAGAGACCGTCGCCGTGATGCTCTGTGCGCCGGTCGGCGCGCCGAGCGTCCACGCCGTGCGGATCTCACCGACGGCGTTGGTCTCGCCCGCGGTCGTTGAGAGCGCCCCACCGCCCGTCGTCACCGCAATCCCGATCAGCGCGCTTGGCACACGGTTGCCCGCTGCATCGACGACTCTGAACGCGACCGAGTCGGTGAGCAGCGACGACACCGTACCCGACTGTGCTCCACCGGCGACGACTACGATCGAGGCGGGCGTGCCCACCGTCACCGTGAAGGCGGTCGAGACCGCATTGGTGAGCCCAGCCGACGAGTAGCGCAGCCGATACGTACCCGACACGCTGAGCGCCAGCGTACTGAACGTGGCCGTGCCGCCGACGGCGGCGACGGTCGTCGTGCCCGCGAGGATCGCACCCGCAGGACCGCTGTCGATCGCCGCCGTCACGTTGCCGGTGAAGACAGTCTTGAAGTTCCCGTACTGATCGCGCGCGCGCACCGCGCTCGAGGGCAGCGTCACTCCCGCGACGGCACCGAGCGGTTGCGTGAACATCGAGAGTTGCGTCGTGACGTCGCCGGTGACGCCCGCGCTGAGTGTGATCGGCGAGTTGGTCAGCCCGGTCGACCGCGCGACGATCTGCACCGCCGTGACCGACGTTGGCAACGTCGGCCGCCAGGAGGCCAGGCCGTTCGCGTCACTCACGTTGGTGTTCACCGCGAGCGTGTCGGCGCCGCGGAACATCACCCAGCTGACCGTCACGCCGGGCACGCGGTTGAGGAACGGATCCTCGATCCGTATGACGACGGGCAACGGCAGCAGTTGTCCAGCAATGCCGCTCTGTCCGGCACCGCTCGCTAACACCATCTGCGTGGCCGCGGCCGGGGTGACGGCAAAGGTGTCGCTCACGACGTCGGTGAGTCCCGGCGCACTGAAGCGGACGAAGAATGTGCCTGCCGTCTCGAAGACCGCGCCGGTGAAGGTGGCGACGCCAGCAACGGCGGTCACGAACGCGCTGTCGGGCACCGTCCCGCCGACGAGTGCCCGCACCGTGCCGGTAAAGCTCGTCGCGCGATTGCCCGCCGCGTCACGCGCCTCTACCACGACGTTCTGCAGCGGGACGCCCGCCACCTGCGGTCCGATCAGCCCCGTCGTGATCACGAGTGCGGCCGCTGCACCGGGCGTCGCCGTCGCGGTCGCCAGCGCCTGCAGCGTTGGCGCAGCTGTCACGGTCGCCGTGACACTCTGCCCACCGAGCGTGTTCCCAAGCGTCCAAGTGGTACTGAACTCGCCGGTGACGTTCGTGACGCCGCTCGCGGTCCCGACCGAACCGCCGCCACTCGTGACAGCCACGGTCAGTGCCGTGCCGTTGGTCGGGTTGCCGAACGCGTCAGAGACGCGGAAGGTGATCTGCCCGGCCACCTGCGTCAGCACCGCCGCTGTCTGCGCGTTGCCCGCCTGCACCGCGATCGTGGCCGGCGCCGCCGGTGTGATGACGAAGGCCGCGCTCGCCGCGCTCGTGAGCCCCGGCGACGATGCGATCAGTACCCAACTCGACGCGATCCTGTTGACCGTGAGGTTGGCAAAGGTCGCAATGCCACCCACCGCATTCACGGTGGTCGTGCCGCCGAGAGTGGCCCCGCCGGGACCATTGGACAGCACCACGGTCACTGGGCCGCTGAACCCGGTGACGAGATTCGCCTGGGCGTCGCGCGCCTGGATCACCCACCCCGTCGCGATCGGTGCTCCCGCGATGCCGCTGCCAGCACTCAGTGTGTAGGCGAGCTGCGTCACCGCGCCGGCGACCGCCGTTGCGGCGAACTGCTGAGGCGAGCCCGTGATGCCGCTGGCCGTTGCCGACACGACGACAGCGCCCGCGGTGTTCGAGACCGAGAGCGTACTGCTCGCCGTCC
Source organism: Gemmatimonadota bacterium (assembly GCA_031416115.1). Taxonomy (GTDB): domain Bacteria; phylum Gemmatimonadota; class Gemmatimonadetes; order Gemmatimonadales; family Gemmatimonadaceae; genus Pseudogemmatithrix. The sequence continues at coordinate 21,968 of JANOTB010000116.1, read as the reverse complement.
CCGTCGCAGTGGTCGCGCTGCTCGCCGCGCCGAGCGTACCCGCGCCGGTCGTGACGGCCCAGTTCACCGAGAAGCCAGGAACGCCGTTGCCGAAGGCGTCAGTGATCCGCACGACGAGCGGCGCGGCGAGCGCCGTGCCGACCGTCGCCGACTGACCGCCGCCAGAGACAAGGCTCATCTGCGAGGCGGCGGCGTTCAGCACCGTGAACGCAGTGGTCGTGTCGGGCGTCAACGCACCACTCGTGGCGGCGAGCGTATAGCCCGCGGCTGCGACGGGGACCGCGACATTCGTGAACGAAGCGACTCCCGCGACGGCCGCGGCTGCGAGCACACCGGTCGGCGTGGTCGCGCCGGGATTCGCCGCGAGGGCGAGACCGACGGTCCCCGTGAACGACGTCACCGTTGCACCGACAGCGTCCACCACACGCACGGCAATGGAAGGCGCGATCGCGGCACCAGCGACCTGCGTTGCCGCCGGTTCGGTCACGATCTCGAGGCGAACCGGTGCGCCGGGTGCGCCGGTGGCACCGAACGCGGCGAAGACCGCCGGGACTCCAGCGAGTTGCGCGCGCGCCGACTGTGCGCCCACCGCGGTACCCAGTGTCCAACGCGCTCGGGCGCGGCCGTTGGCGCCGGTGACGACGCTCGCCGGCGAGATGCTGCCGCCGCCGCTCGTCACGCTGAACGCGATCGCCGAGCCACCGATCGGATTGGCGAACGCGTCGCGCAGTTGCACGTCGACGGAGTCGGTGAGCTGTTGCCCGAGCGTGCCGCTCTGCGCATCACCGGCGAGCGCGACGAGCGCGGCTGGCGCGGCCGGCGTGATCGTGATCGCCGTGCTGGTCGCGGCTGTGAGCGCCCCGCTCGTGGCCGTGAGCGTGAGGTCCGTGGCCGCGCGCTGGATGCTCAATCCGTTGAACGTCGCTACGCCCGCGACCGCGTTCGTCGTGGCGGTGCCCGCGAGCGTCGCGCCCGTGGCGCCGGCATTGAGTGTGAGCGTGACCGGACCGGTGAAGAGCGGGGTGAGCGCGTTGCCCGCGTCGCGCACGGCGACGGTGATCGCGCCGAGCGTGGTGCCCGCGACGGCGGTGGTCGGCGCGGCGGTGATGGCGAGCTGCGTCGACACGGGGAGCGACACCACGAAGAACGAGGTGTCGGCCCTGACGTTGAGCGTCGAGGCGATGATGCGCACGCTCCCGGGGTTCGCCAGCCAGGTCGCGGTGCTCGTTCCTCCCACGGTGACGAGCGTCGCGCGCGCCGCGGTATCGACCGTGAAGGCGATCGGCGTGTTGGGGATGGAATCGCCGGAGGCAGCGAACGCCGTCGCGCGGAACAGGGTGGACGTCCCCGAGACCACGCTTCCGGTGGTGGGCGTAAGCACCACCGAGGCCGGCACGGCGCCCGGTGGGACCCAGCTCACGGGGATCACGATCGGCTGGCTCACGCCCTGTGCGCCGCGCGGCCTGGCGACGATCGCTGCCGGCCCGCCCCGAAAGACGGTGTCGCCCGCGGCGTTCACGAACGCCATCGCCAGGGTCAGCGGCACGCCGCCGGCTGACGTCGACGAAGGCAGCGGCACCGTGAGCGTGAGCGCGATCGAGTCGACGTTGGAGGGGAAGTCGACCGTCGTGTCCTTCACGACTCTGTTGTCCTCGTTCCGAATGATCACGCGCACCTGCACGAACGGCACCAGGTCGCTCGCGAAGTTGCCGCCGGGCAGTTGGGGGAACCGCGGGTCGATCGCCAGCGCGGCGGTCGCGTTCCGCCCGAACCACAGGCCGTCAGCCGGGCCCGTCACCTCGCGTCCGCAGGAGAGGAGCGAAAGGCCGAGCACGCTGGCGAGCAGGAGGAATCGACGGCTGGTGCGGTTCAAAGTCGGTATTGGTGAGGCCGCGAGCGGCGTCTTGGTCGGACGTGCGATTGGGTGTGGTCCGTTCTGATACGTCAGGCAGGCAGGGAGAATGCCGCCGTCAGCGTTCTAGCGCAAATTTCCGGCATCCCGCACCGAGGTGCCAAGCATAGCTTTCATCGCAGGCCCGAGGCCGGTGACACCCGGTCCCGTGACGCGACCCACTCCTCCCTTTCCTCGTGCGCACAAAAGCCCTGCTCGGTCTCGCTATCCCGCTCGCCTGCGCCGCGCTCTTCGTTCGGCTCGGGATCTGGCAAGTCGCCCGGCACCAGGACCGCGCCGCCTACAACGTCGCGGTGGCCGCCCGACTCGCGCAGGGGCCGGCACCATTCACGACGCTGCCAACCGATACCGGCGCCATGCGCGGCCGGCGCGTCACGCTCACCGGCCGATTCCGCTACGACCTTGAACAGGTGCTGGCCTCCCGTTCGAACGGCGGCGCCCCCGGCGTCCATCTGCTCACCCCACTCGAACGCGACGTGAACGACACGCTCGTGATCGTTGTCCGCGGCTGGGTCTTCTCACCCGATGCGGCGACGGTCGACCGCGCGCTCTGGCGTGAGGGCGACACCGTGACGGTCGCCGGCTACGCGTCTCCGCTGCAGGCGACCGGGCCGCCGCCTCCCACCGACTCGCTCAAGCCGCTGCGCCTCGCCAGTCAGAGCGCACTCTCGGCGCGCCTCGGGCGACCGGTCGCGCCAGCGCTGCTGGTCATGACCGCCGATTCCACCACGCCGGCCGGCTCCGTGCCCCGCCGCCTCGGCGTGCCCGAGCTGAGCGCCGGATCGCACAAGTCCTATGCGATCCAATGGTTCGCGTTCGCGTTGATCGCGGTCGTCGGCGGCGTGCTGCTCTTTCGCCGCGGCATTGTCGCCGACAGTACACCCACGTAGGTATCAGTCACGCTGCGGGAAGCCCTGCGACCCGCCACTGCCGGACCCATAGCCACTGGAGGCCTCAATGGCCGATCACCCGCACACCGCTCACGCCTCCGAGAAGGAAGCCCGCGACGTCGCCGAGGACGCGCGAGAGTCCACCTGGGAGCACCCGAGCTTCGTCAAGGAACTCTTCCTGGGTCGCTTCCGCTTCGACCTGGTCCATCCGCACCCCGTCGAGGACCCCGCCGCGGAGAACGCCGCGAAACCGTTCCTCGCCACGCTCAAGAAGTTCCTCGAGCGCTATGACGCCGACCTGGTCGACCGCACCGGCGACATTCCCGAAGCCTACGTGCAGGAACTGCGTGAGATGGGGGCCTTCGGCATCAAGATCCCCACCGAGTACGGCGGGCTGGGGCTCTCCCAGACCGCCTACGTGAAGGCGATGGAGCTCATCACCTCCAAGTGCGGCTCGCTCTGCGCGCTCCTCTCGGCGAGCCAGTCGATCGGCGTGCCTCAGCCGCTCAAGCTGTTCGGCACCGAGGCGCAGAAGAAGAAGTTCTTCCCGCAGATCGCCAAGGGTGGCATCACGGCCTTCGCGCTCACCGAGGTGAACGCAGGCTCCGACCCGGCGAACATGACCACGGCCGGTGTGCCCAGTGAGGACGGCACCCACTGGACGATCAACGGCGAGAAGCTCTGGTGCACCAACGGCACGCGCGCCGATCTCTTGGTGGTCATGGCGCGCACGCCCGACCGTATGGTGAACGGCAAGCTCCGCAAGAAGCAGATCACCGCCTTCATCGTCGACGCGAAGTCCCCCGGAGTCTCCGTCAAGCACCGCTGCCGCTTCATGGGGCTCAAGGCGATCGAGAACGGGTGGATGGCGTTCAAGGACGTGAAGGTCCCCGCCGAGAACATCCTGTGGGGCGAGGGCAAGGGACTCAAGCTCGCACTGATCACGCTCAACACCGGGCGCCTCACCATTCCGGCGTCGGTCGCGGGCGCGAGCAAGGCGCTGCTGCGCGGTGTGCGCGCCTGGGCCGCCGAACGCGTGCAGTGGGGCCAGCCGATCGCCAAGCACGACGCGATCGCACAGAAGATCGCACGGCTCGCGGCCAACACCTTCGCGATGGAGTCGGTCGCGATGATGTCGACGGCACTCTACGAGCGCGGCGGCACCGACATCCGTCTCGAGGCGGCGATCGCGAAGCTCTTCAACACCGAACTCGCCTGGCGCTCGGTGGACGATGCGCTGCAGATCCGCGGCGGCCGCGGCTACGAGACCGCCGACTCGCTCCGTGCGCGCGGCGAGACGCCGCTCCCGATCGAGCGGGCGATGCGCGACAGTCGGATCAACCTGATCTTCGAGGGCTCGAGCGAGATCATGCGGCTCTTCATCGCCCGCGAGGCGGTGGACACGCACTTCTCGATCGCCTTTCCGATCGTTGCCCCCGAGTCGTCGCTCGGCACACGCCTCTCCGCGGCCGTCAAGGCGGCGCCCTTCTACCTCACCTGGTACCCGGGCACCTGGATCTCGTCGATGAAGTCGTACGCAGGCTTCGGCCGACTCGAGACGCACCTGGAGTACCTGGACCGCGCCACGCGTCGACTCGGCCGTACGATCTTCCATGCGATGGTGCGATTCGGGCCCAAGCTCGAGAAGCGGCAGATGGTGCTCTTTCGCGCGGTCGACATCGGCGCCGAGCTGTACGCCATGGCGTCGACGATCTCCCGTGCGAAGATGCTCGCGGAGCAGGGGAACGCCGAGGCGATGGAACTCGCGGAGCTGTTCTGCCGCGAATCACGCGATCGGGTGGAGGCGAGTTTCCGTGCGCTCTACGGGCAGCATGATGCCACGCTCTACCGCGTCGCGCAGCGCGTGGTGAAGGGGGAGCATGCGTGGCTCGAGTCGGGGATCGTCGATGATGTCGATCTCGGGGCGCCACTTGAGCTGGTCGCTGCGCACGATCGGGTCGTGGCTGGGGTGGTGAACGCAGTGGCCGTTGCCGGAGATCACGAACCGCTCAAGCCACCCGCTCCCGTCTGAACTGCAGCACCACGACCGCGAGAATGATCAACGCCCCACCCAACAGCGTCGGCCATGCGAGCGGCTGACTGAGCACGAGCACCGCGAGCAACGCCGTGAGGAACGGCTCCACGGTGGAAACGATCGCCACGCGCACCGGCCCCAGCCGGATCAATCCCATGAGGAAGAACACGCTTGGCAACACCGTGCTGAACACCGCGAGCGCGCCGATCGTCATCCACGCTCCCGGCTCGATCTGCCAGGTGAACGACCCGTCCGACACGCTCAGCATGAGGAACGCGAGCGCGGCACCGATCTTCGAGTAGGCGCTCGGCGGGGCGACCGGATGATCTTTCTGTAGCACCCGCATCACGGGGATGTAGATGCCGTACACGAACGCCGCGCTGAGCGCGAGCGCGACGCCACGCCAGTCGATCGCGGCCGCACCGGGCATGCCGACCATCACCGCGATGCCCGTGAACGACAGACCGAGCGCTGCCGCGCGTCGCCGGTCGAGCTTCTCGGCGCCGCGCACCGCCTGCGCCAGTGCGACCCAGGTCGGGTACGTATAGAAGAGGAATGCGAGCGTCGCGGCCGGGATGAACTTGAGCGACGAGAGTGCGAGATAGACCAGCAACGCCTGGCCGAACCCGCCGATCGTCACAAAGCGGAGCATCTCGCGTGGCGGGATCCGCTTGTAGTCATGCGTCCCCACCCAGAGCGTGAGGATCACTGCGGCGAAGACGTAGCGCCAGGCAAGGACCGTCGCGAGCGTGAGCCCGGTCGCGGTGGCCTTCGACGTGAGGATGCTCACCGCGGCGAATCCGGTCGCGGCGATCAGCGTGAAGAGCGTGCCAGGGCCGATCTTCTGCGAGTCGGGAGGAGAGGAGGACGCGGTCATCACTCGGGGGGAGGAACGTCGGGGATCGCCGGATGCGCGGACCGTTGCAGGAGCATGATCGCGACGATGATGCAGAAGCCGCCCGCGAGTGTCATGCGGCCGATCGCCTGTCCGAGCACGAGCGCGGCGAGGAGCGCTGTCCAGAACGGTTCGATCGTGGAGAGGATGGCGGTGCGCACGGCACCCAGCACCTCGAGCCCGCGCAGAAAGGTGATGAATGCGACCGTCGTGCTGATCACCGCTGCGGTCAGCGCGATCGCCCACATCGGCGCGGTCATGGCCGTGAAGAGGACACCGCGCGAGATCGCCCACCCACCGAATACGATTGCCGCGCCACCGATCACCCACGCCGACGCGACCGCGGCGTCGAGCGGTCCGCGCATCCGGTGGAGCAGGGGGATGTACGCCGCGTAGAGCACGGCCGATCCGAGCGCACGCACCACACCGGGCAGCGGCAGCGCGGCACTCCACGGTGTGCCGACCATCATCGCGATGCCACCGAGCGCGACGATCAGGGCACCGATCCGCACGGGCGTGAGCCGTTCGATGCCCATCATCGCGGTGAGCACCGCGACCCAGGCGGGATACGTATAGAAGAGGAAGCCGAGTTGCGCGGCGGAGAGCCACTCGAGCGACGAGAACGAGAGATACGTGATGAGCGTCTGCCCGCCGCCGCCGAGGAGCAGCAGCGGGATCGCTCGCGACACGGGGATCCGCACCCGCGCCGGGCCGCCCGCGGCGATCACCAGGAGCGGTGCGGCGATCGCGTAGCGCCACGCCATGAGCGCGATCAGCGCCACGCCCGCGTTAGTCGCGAGGGTCACGCCGACCGCGAGCGATCCGAACGCGCAGGCAGCGACGAGCACGAACAGGACCGCGCGGCGCTCGGTGCTCACTGCGCGCGGCTCAACAGCCACTGCCCCACTCCGTAACCACTCACAGCAGTGTGCCGCGCAGGAGCAGGAGGGCGACGCTGAAGTAGATGATCAGGCCGGTCACGTCCACGAGCGTAGCGACGAACGGCGCTGAGGCGCTCGCGGGATCGAATCCGGCGCGCCGCAACGCGAACGGCAGCATCGCTCCCGCGAGCGTGCCGAACGTCACGACTCCCACGAGCGAGACGCCGACGGTGAGGCCGATGAGCAGATAGTGCTCGCCGTAGGGGTACAGTCCAAGCCACTGCCAGACGACGACGCGACTGAATCCCAGCAGGCCGAGGATCGAACCGAGGGATAACCCGGCAGGCAGCTCGCGTTGCACGACGCGCCACCAATCGGCGAGCGTGACCTCGCGCAGCGCCATCGCTCGAATGATCAGCGACGTGGCCTGCGAACCGGAATTGCCGCCGGAGCTGATGATGAGCGGTACGAAGAGCGCCAGCACCACGGCGCTCGCGATCTCGTTCTCGTAGAACGCCATCGCGCCCGCGGTCATCATCTCGCCGACGAAGAGGATCATGAGCCATCCCGCCCGCTTGCGAAGCAGATCGAGGAACGAGCTGTTCATGTACGAATCCTCGAGCGCCTCCAAGCCACCGAACTTCTGCGCGTCCTCGGTCTGCTCCGCCTGGATCACGTCGATGACGTCGTCGACCGTGATCACGCCGAGGAGGCGGTGATCGGCGTCGACGACCGGCACCGCGACGAGGTCGTAGTTGGACGTGAGTTGCGCGACCTCCTCGCGGTCAGCGCTCACGAGCACCGTGACCACCTCGGTCCAGGCCACATCGCCCATGCGTGCGCCTTCCGGCGCAGCGAGCAACTCACGCAGCGAGAGTACGCCCGAGAGTGCGCCGCGCTCATTCACCACGTAGACCGTCCCCATCGCCTCGCGTCGGCCGGCGCGCGCCATCGCGCGGATCGTCGCGAGTGCCTCCTCCACGCTCTGCGACTCGGGTAGCGAGACGAACTCGGTCGTCATCAGGCCGCCGGCCGTGTCCGCCTCGTACTGCAGCAGCCGCTCGGTCTCGGCGCGCTCCTTCGCCGGGATCGCCTCGAGGATCTCGTCGGCGGTCTCCTCGTCCATCTCGTCGAGCGCGTCCACGCGCTCGTCGGGGGTCATCCCGGTGAGGAACGCCGCCGCCTCTCCGGCGTCCATCGCCTCGAACACCGCCGAGCGCAGCTCCTCGTCGAGATGCTCGAGCACCGCGGCCGCGCGCGCGTGCGGCAGCGACGTCAGGAAGCGCGACAGGAGCTCGCGCGGGAGGAGCTCCGCGACATCGGCAAGGTCGGCCGGATGCAGTTCCTCGGTCTCGGCCGCGATGCTCGACGGATCGTTCTCGAGCAGCTCGAGGATGTCGGGCGCGACCAGCGCCGCGACCGACTTCTCCTTCTGGCGCTGATCTGGGGTCACGGGGTGCCTCCCCGGGTGACGAAGGTGGTCGCGCGCGCGCGTACCATAGCGAAGTGACCCGAAGCTAACTGGATGTCAGCGCGCACAACAAGCGCGCACGCAACGATTCCCTTTCGTCGTCCCGCATTGTCCGTCATTGTCCGTCTTCGAAGTCGACCTCCCACCTCCCACCTCCCACCTCCCACCTGCCGTTGAAACCCAGTAAACCCTTCTCCCGTACCCCGTGTCAGATACCATGAAGGCCGACGAAGAGTAGGCAGGTGGGTGCGGGTCGGTGCTGGTGGGGGGCCGGCCGGCCCCCTGTCGACTCCCGTCGGAGTCTGGGAACAACCGTAGCGACAGCAGGCGCGCCGGTGGATGCCGTGAAGGGCGTCCACCGGCGTGTCGCGTTCAGCCGTCGAGCACTGGCAGTGTACGCGGCAAGATGCGCACCGCGCTCACCCGGAACCCGGCTGCTTCGATCGCGTCGCGGATCGCCGCAACGGTCGCCTCGTGCGCGGTGGACTCGCTCGCACGCCCGTCGACCTCCAGCTCCGCTCGCCCAAGCTCCACCTCGGCGCGCGTGATGCCGTCCACGGCGGTGAGCGCCGTGAACACCGCCTGTCGCGCATGCACCGCGAGCATGCCCTCGATTCTCACCTCAAGTCGCATCGAAAGGGAATCTACCACTGCCGGAGCCGCGTCGATTGAGCGACTTTCCTCTCCTTATCCCCTGCCACCCGTCGTTCATATGCCTGTTGTCGCATTCCTCGGTCTTGGCGCCATCGGCACTCCCATGGCGCGTCACCTCGTCCGCAGCGACTGGGGTCTGCGCGTCTGGAACCGCACCACCGCGCGCGCCGCGACCTTCGCCGCCAAGTTCTCGGAGCATGGCGTGACGCATGCCGCGACTCCCGCCGCCGCTGCGCAGGGCGCGGACGTCGTGATCACCTGCTTCCCCGTCTCGAGCGATGTCGAGTCGTTGCTCGACGGTCCCGATGGTCTCCTCGCTGGGCTCGCGCGTGGCGCGACGCTCGTCGACTGCACCTCGGGCGACCCGACGACCTCCAAGCGGATCGCGGCACGGTTGGCCGCGAACGGCGTCGGCTACCTCGATGCACCGGTCTCGGGAGGCGTCCTCGGCGCTGAGGGCGGCACACTCACGGTGATGGTCGGGGGCGAGGCCGCCACGCTCGAGCGGGTCCGTCCCGTCCTCGAGGCCTTCGGCAAGAAGATCGTCCATTGCGGCGCGATCGGGACCGGCGACGCCGTGAAGGCCGTGAACAACGCCCTGCTCGCGCTGCATCTGTGGTCGACCGCCGAGGGTCTCGCGGTACTCACCAGCGCCGGTGTGGATCCCGCCGTCGCGCTCGACGTGATCAACACCTCGAGCGGCCGCTCCAACGCGTCGATGAACCTCTTCCCCGAGCGCGTCCTCACGCGCGCCTTCCCGCGCACCTTCCGCCTTGCACTGCTCGACAAGGACGTCGGCATCGCCGCACAGGTCGCGCGCGAGCAGCGGATCCCGTCACCGATGATCCAACTCACCGCCGAGCTCTACCAGGCCGCGCATCGTGCGCTCGGTGAGGAAGCGGATCATGTGGAAGTCGTGAAGTGGGTCGAGCAGCTGACCGGCACCGTGATCGAACCGCAGTAACCTCCCTTCCTTCATCCTTCGGCCTTCCTACGCAGATGTCGAATCAGATCCGCTCCCGCTTCCCTGCGCTCCTGCGCCAGCACCTCGGCCACTCGGTCGCCTACTTCGATGGTCCGGGCGGAACGCAGGTCCCGCAGACCGTCGTCGACGCGATGGCGAACTATCTGTTGCACCACAATGCGAACACGCACTGGGCGTACCCCACGAGCAACGAGACCGACGCGCTGCTGCTCGCGGCTCGCGAGACCCTCGCCGACTTCCTCAACTGCTCGGCGAGCGAAGTCTGGTTCGCGAACAACATGAGCACCGGCACCTTCCACCTCGCTCGCGCACTCGGTCGAGCCTGGGGACCGGGCGACGAGGTCGTCATCACCGACCTCGATCATCACGCGAACGTCGCGCCTTGGCGCGAGCTCGAGAAGGAACGCGGGATCACGATCAAACATGTCGCGGTGGATCTCACGCGCGGTCAGCTCGACTGGAACTCCCTCAAGGCGGCGCTCGGCCCGCGCACGAAGCTGCTCGCGATCGGCGCCGGGTCGAACGCGCTCGGCACCATCTCCGACGTCACGGCCGCGACCAAGCTGGCGCATGCCGTGGGCGCGCTCGTCTTCGTGGACGCCGTGCACTACGCGCCGCACGAGCTCGTGGACGTCCGCGCGATCGACTGCGATTTTCTCGGGTGCTCGGCCTACAAGTTCTACGGCCCTCACATCGGCGTGCTCTACGGGCGCGAACGGCTCCTGGCCGGACTCGACATTCCCAGACTCGAGCCCTCACCCAACGACGTGCCCGATCGCATGGAGACCGGCACGCAGAACCACGAGGGGATCATCGGTGCGGCCGCCGCGGTGGAGTTCCTCGCATCGATCGGCGAGGGTCCTACGCGCCGTGCGCGTCTCGAGCAGGCCTTCCGACTGCTTCACGACCGCGGGATGAAGCACTGCACTCGCCTCTGGGACGGACTGGGCGCCATCAAGGGCGTCACGCGCTACGGTCCCGGTCCCGACCAGCCGCGTACGCCGACCGTCGCGTTCACCGTCCAGGGCTTCACCGCTGAGGCCGTGACCAGAGCGCTCGTCGAGCGCGGGCTCTTCACCAGCCATGGCGACTTCTATGCGGCGACCATCGTGAAGCTGCTCGGACGGGACGTCGATGGTCTCGTCCGCGCGGGCGCCGCCTGCTACACCTCCGAGGAGGAGGTCGAACGCCTCATCGCCGGCGTCGCCGAGGTGGCTGCGCGGGGGTGATATATTCCGGCATGCGCGCTCGACTGACGACTCTTCCGTTCCTTCTGCTGCTTGGCGCGTGCGAGCGGGCCAAGCCGCCCGTGCCTGCGCCGCCGGCCGAGTTCATCGTGGCGGCCGCTGATTCGGTCTTCTGGATCCGATCCGACGCCGACGGGATCCGCGTGCGCGGCGCACCGATGGTGCTCGCGCAGATCGGCGGGCGCTTCGCTGAGCTCTACGTGTCCGACGCCGACTACTCGTTCTATGACGCGGTCTTCATCGGTCAGCGACTCTTCAAGCGCGACATCGTGAGTGGTGACTCGGTACCGCTCGTTGCCGACACGCTCATGCCCGCACTCGCACGCGCCTACGCCGCCGCCAACCCCGAGGAGCGTCCGCTCGACGCCGACGAGCAGGGAAGCGAGAACCCGCGCACCGTTGCGACCGGTGATCTCATGGTGCTCGACGTCGTGGGTCCTTGGCTCTCGTACGAGCAGCTCACCGATGTCGACGTCGTCGGCGGGGCGAACGCGCACGGCGCGCGACGTGGTGTCGTCGACCTGCGCACCGCGAGCGCCGCGCCACTCGACGCGATCATCGGCGCCGCACCGGCGCGGAGAGCGATCGCCGCCGCGCGCGCGGACTGGGGCACGCTCCGCGATTCACTCGCACTGCTCGCCGCCGATTCCACGCTCGCGCCCACCCCCCTCGCAGATCAGTTCGCATTCGACCCTCGCAGCTTCACGCTCGGCGTGCTCGACCGGGCGCTGCAGGTGCGGTTCGCGGTGACGCAGGCAGGTGCGGAGGACGAGGCCGGCGTGGTCGAGCTCCGCCACACCGACGTCGAGCAGCCGGACTGGTGGGAGGCGGTGAGCAACGGGTACCCGATCGATGCTCAGGCCGCCGATGGCGCCGTTGAGCGCACCTGGGCGCGCGCGAATTTCGTGCTCGTCGGTCGCGCGGCCGACTCGCCGCAGGCGCGCGTCTCTCTCTCGATCCGCGACGCCGCCGGCAGCGAATGGCGACTCGGCTCCGTCCCGTCGCCGGTCCAACGCGTGATGTGGATCGGCGACACGGCCGACGTGCCCGGCATGCGCGCCGCGCTCACCAAGGCATTCAACGACGCCTCGTTCTACTCGGGCGAGAACCGGATCGTGCATCACACGTGGCGCGGCCAGCGGTCGGAGTCGTTCGTACGTCCGGCGTCCCGGTTGCGCGCTCCTCCAGGCACACCGCGCCGGATCGCACCCCGTGCGCGTGCGCGCGCTGGCGCATGACCGGACCGCAGACGATCGCGCTCTGGACGGCCGAGCGCGCGAACCGCGCCCTTCCACTCGTCCGTCGCATCGCCGACGACCTCGTGCGCACGTACGCCCAGTGGCGCACCCTCGTCGCGAAGTTCGAGGTCGTCTCGATCGGGGTCACCCTCGCCGCGACCGCTGAGGCGGAGCGCTTGCAGCGCGAGGTGCAGCGCGCCGCATCGGACATCGAGGACTTCGTGCAGGAGTTGACCGAACTCGGCGTCGAGTGCAAGTCGATCGAGAGCGGGCTCTTCGATTTCCCCTGCGAGCGTGACGGACGGATCGTGTACCTCTGCTGGCTCCACGGTGAGCGCGCCGTGGAGCATTGGCATGAGGTCGACGGGGGATTCGCCGGGCGCCAGCAGATCGACTAGCGGTACGGCACCTCGATCTCCAGCCCGTCCTTCGCCATCACCAGCGTGCCGGTGAAGACCTCACGCGCTTCGCGCGCAAGGTCGCTCGGGTCGCGCGAGTATCGTGCCGAGAAGTGCGTGAGTACGAGCGTGCTCACGCCGGCCATCTTCGCGACCGTCGCCGCTTCGCGTGCGGTCGAGTGCATCGTTTCGGCAGCGCGCGGCGCGTCCTCGTCACCGAAGGTCGACTCGTGCACCAGGAGGTCGGCGCCGGCGGCCTGCTCGATCGTCGCCGCGCAGGGACGCGTGTCGCCCGTGATGACGATCGTACGCCCTGGCCGCGTGGGACCGACGAGCACCGACGGAGCGATCACGCGACCGTCGTCGAGGGTGATCGACTCTCCCTTATGGATGCGACCCCAGAGCGGGCCCTCCTCGATGCCGAGCGATCGCGCGAGATCGGGATCGAATCGGCCACGACGTTCATACTCCGCGAGCGCATACCCGACTGCCGCGCCGTTGCGATGCTCCACCGCGAACGGACGGATCTCGTAGTCCTTGCGCTTGATCGGCGTGCCCGGCTCGACCTCGGTGACCGTGAGCGGGAAGGTGAGCTTCTCATTGCCCAGCCCCTCCGCGCGCTTGAAAAGCGCGGCCGCGCCCTTCGGTCCCCAGATGTGCAGCGGTTCCGTGCGCGCCTGGAGCGCCAGCGTCTTGAGCAGGCCGAGCACGCCGAGAAAGTGGTCGGTGTGGAAGTGCGTGAAGAAGATGTCGCCGAGCGTGAAGCCGACGCCCCAGCGCATCATCTGGCGCTGCGTGCCCTCGCCGCAATCGAACAGCATCGTCTCGCCTTCGCGAGTGACCGCGATCGACGAGAGCCCGCGCTCGACCGTGGGGCGCGAGGCAGAGGTGCCGAGGAAGCGGAGGGAGAGCGACATGGCGGAAAAGTAATGCCGACAGGGGGGCGACGAGGGTGCTATCCTTCGATCGCGAAGTGGACCAGCATCGTGCGCGAGCGGAGGAGCACCAGTGTCGAGAGCATTCCTGCGGGACGACGCAGAGGGCGAGATGCCCCGACGCAACTACGGGCTCCCCGAACGGGACGATCCCGGCTACGATCGCGCGGCCGCGCGGGCGTTGCTCGAGGCCGCGCGCGTGAGTGAGACGCAACTCGCCGAGCGCGCGACCGGCTACTACTGGGGCGAGCCGGCATTGCGCCCGTACGTCGAGGAGATGCTCGCCGAGGCGGAGAAGGCGCAGGATGATCGGCTCGAGCAGGTCGCGCGTCGGTTCCTGCGCTGACGCGATCGTCCAAGGGGATTCGATGACCTCGCCGCTCACAAACACTATCACAAGCACTCTCAGCCGCACCCTCACACGCACCCTCACCGCCCGCGACGTTGCCGTCATCGCCGGCGGCACCGTCATCGGCTCGGGCATCTTCCTCACGCCCGGTGGCGTGTTGCGGAGTTCCGGCTCCGTGGGCGTGTCACTGCTGGTCTGGATCGGCGGCGGACTGCTCACGCTGCTCGGCGCGCTCACCTACGCAGAACTCGGTTGCTCACGACCGGCTGCGGGCGGACTCTACGCCTACATCCGCGACGCCTTTGGTCCCGCGGCGGCGTTCACGTTCGGATGGACGCTCTTTGTCGTGATCGCGAGCGGCAGCCTCGCCACGCTCGCCGTCGCGGCCGGAGACAATGTCGCCGCCGTCATGCCGCTCGGCGCTGTGGGCAAGAAGCTCGTGGCCGTGTCGATCATCGCCGGCATCGCAGTGATCAGTGTCGTCGGCACACGCGCGAGCGCCAATGCGCTGGCGGTCGCGACGGTGCTCAAGGTGGGCGTCTTGACGCTGTTGATCGTGGCGCTCCCGCTCATGGGCACGGGCTGGTCGCAAGTGACCACGGTCTGGCCGGAGCAGGTCACCGGTCCCGTACTCTCGGGAGGACTCGTCGCCATGGTCTCGGTGCTCTGGGCGTACGAGGGGTGGCAGTACGCGACGTTCGTGGGCGGCGAGGTGATCGACCCGCAGAGGAACTTCCCGCGCGGGCTCGTGATCGGTACCTGTGCGGTGATGGCGATCTATGTGCTCGTGAACGTCGGCTACCTCGCGGCACTCGGCCCGGAGCGGCTCGCCAACTCGAGCGCGGTCGCGGCCGATGCCGTGGGCGCGGTGTTCGGTCCCGTCGCGGCCCGCCTCGTGGCGATCCCGGTGCTCATCGCCATCATCAGCGCCGCACTCGGCCTCACGCTCACGGCCGCCCGCGTTTTTCACAGTATGGCCGCCGACGGTGTGTTCTTCGCCAAGATGGGCGAGGTGCATCCGCGCTTCGGAACGCCGGCGACGTCGATCGTGGCACTCTGCACCTGGAGTGTGGTGCTCGCGTTGAGCGGCACATTCAACACACTGCTCACCTATGTGGTGTTCGTCGCGTGGATCTTCTATGGACTGGGCGGAGCCGCCCTGATCGTCTTCCGCCTACGTGAGCCCGACCTGCCGCGCCCGATGAAAGTACCGGGCTATCCGGTCACGCCGATCCTCTTCGTGCTCTCGGCCCTCGTGATCGTCGTGAATACCATGATCGACAATCCGCAGCGGGCGTTCGTCGGCATCGCGGCCACGCTGAGCGCGCTGCCCATTCACGCGATCTGGGCGCGTCGGTCGCGGCGCGAGCGGACGCGTCAGCGGTAGGGGTACACGAGGTAGAACACGAGCGACATCGCCGCGAGCAGCCACATCGCCGTCGGTACCTCGCGTCCGCGTCCGGTGAGCAGCTTGAGCACGGGGTGCAGCAGAAGCCCGGCCGTCATCCCGACGCCGATGTTGAATGTGAAGCTCATGAGCACGATCGTGAGCAGTGCGGGGATCCACTCGGTCTGATCGTGACGGTCGAGCGACGCGATCGGCCCGACCATCAACAGGCCGATCGCCACCAGCGCCACGCCGGTCGCATGCATGGGGACCGCCGTGAGCAGCGGTGCGAAGAACAACGCACCGAGGAAGAGTAGGGCCACCACGAGCGCGGTGAACCCGGTGCGCCCACCTTCCTCGATGCCCACCGCCGACTCCACGAACGCGCCGCAGGTCGTGGTGCCGACCACCGGTGCGAACATGTTCACCAGCGCGTCGGCGAGCATCGGCTTCTCGATGTCAGGGAGGTTCCCGTGCGCGTCGAGCAGTCCGGCGCGCGCCGAGAGTCCGAGCAAGGTGCCGATCGTGTCGACGAACGCCATCACGAATACGATCACCACCACCGGCAACGCCTTGAGCGTGAGCGCGCCGGCGATGTCCAACTGCGCGAACACCGGCATGAGGCTGGGCGGCAGGCTCACGATCGCGTGCGGCAGCGGCGTGACACCGACCAGCACCGAGAACACCGTGGTCGCGACGATCCCGATGATCAACGCCCCGGCCACGCGCTTCACCATCAGCAAGACGGTGAGGAGCAGCCCGCCTAGCGCGAGCATCGTCGGCGGATCACTGAGTGCCCCGAGCGCCACGGGCGCGCCTGGCACGCCGAGTGCGACGACGCCGATCTGGTTGAGCCCGATGAACGTGAGAAAGAGGCCGATGCCGATCGCGAAGCTCTGCTTGAGCGACATCGGCAGCGCGTTGGCCAGCCAACCGCGTACCCGAAGCACCGTGAGCACCGTGAACATCACGCCGGCGATGAAGATCGCGCCGAGCGCTGTCTGCCACGGGAATCCCATCCCCTTCACCACGGTGAAGACGATGAAGGCGTTCTCTCCCATGTACGGCGCGATCGCGAACGGACGCTTGGCATACACGCCCATGATCAACGTGCCGAACGCCGCGGAGAGGATCGTCGCGGTGATCGACGCGTCGCGCGGCATCCCCGCGGCCTCGAGGATCGCCGGATTCACGACGATGATGTACGCCATCGTGAGGAAGGTCGCGATGCCAGCGCGCGTCTCGGTGCGGAACGAGGTCCCGTGCCGCTCGAACTCGAAGTACTTCTTCAACGGCGCACCGCGTCGCGGCCCACCGGCAGCGCCTTCAGATACTCGATGACCACGGCGGCCGAGTTCTCGGCGGCCAGTCGTCCGAATACACGGACCTCATTCTGCCCGGGGCCACCGCCGGCGAGGTCGGAGAGTGAGCGGAAGGCGATGAACGGGACGCGGTTCTCATAGGCGACCAGGGCGACCGCAGCGGTCTCCATGTCGAGCGCGTCGGCGCGAAAGGCCGACCAGACCCACTCGCGGTAGCCCGCGTTGTCGACGAACGTGGGGCCACTGACGCCGTTGCCGCCGACCACGATCCGAGGTTCATGCGCGAGGCACTCGTTCTCGCTGCTGCAGCGGCTGAGTCGCACGCGCTGCGCCACGCGACGCGCGGTGGCGAGCGCACCGGAGTCGACCGCGAACCAGAAACGGCGCTCGAGCGAGTCCGCCGGCGCACCTCGCACCGTGACCGACGTGCCCTGCGGGTACATCATGCCGAAGTTCCCGAATGGCGTGGTGACGCGTGCTGGCGCGAAGCCCGCAGGCGTCGCGCGCGCGAATACCTGCTCCTGATAGTTGCCCCACTGCGCGGGGATCGTGACGTCTCCCACGTTGAGTCCGGGGTTCACGCCGCCGGCGATCCCCGAGAAGACGATGCTCGTGATCGTGTAACGGTCGAGCACCACCTGCGTGGTCATGGCGGCGTTCACCATGCTGAAGCCGCTCAGCATGAGGACCACGTCCTGGCCCGCGAGCGTGCCGAGGTAGTGGGTGCGTCCGTTCACGACTCTCGTGCTCGTGATCGTGGTGGCGGCGCGCAGCGCCACGAGCTCGGCGTCGAATGCCGACATGACGGCGATGCGCGGCAGGTCGTCGGCGCTCGGTGCGGGGCGCCGCGTCCCGACTGACGCGCAGGACGCTACGGCGAAGGAGGTGGAGGCGACGAGGGTCGCAACGCGCAACGTTCGAGTGAGTGAGCTGGGCATCCGTGAAGATGGAACGTGCCGCGGCGGATCGCTACGGGCTCGACTCGTACGCCGGGTGCGCGGGGTACTTGCTTGCGGCTGAGGGCCGACCGTCAACAACTCGGCGACCGCTCCGCGAACGTGTACCGCCGACCCGCGAGCGAGGTGAAGGTCGTGTCCCAGTCGCGGCAGCCGATCTTGCGGATCGAGAGCGCCACCGGACCGGGGGCGACGGTCATGCTGATCAGTCCGCGACCGCCGACGATGCCCAACTGCTCACCATTCACGAACAACACCGTCTGTGTCGTCTGACTTCCCAGTCGCACCACGGAGGAGTCTGGGAGCGGAACCAGGTCCACCACCGGGGCGGACGCGACGCGCGCCGCGAACATCGCGATCTCCGACTCGAGTGACGCCGTCTTGGTCCCGGCCTGCGCGGCCGCGGTCGAGTCCGCAGTCGAGTCTGCAGTCGGGCGCGCGGAGTCCGCCGCGGCGATCGGTGGAACGGAATCGCCCACTGGTTCCGGCGCGGTCGCGAGCACCGCGGCCGCGGGGGGCGATGTCGACCCGAGCAGCAACTCGAATCGACCGCTCATCACGAACCAACTCCCGCCGGCGATCACGAGGAGCACCAGCAGGAAGGGAACGAGGGACCGTCCCTTCGCCGGCGCCGCGCTCGCTAGCGCGCGCACCGCGGTCGTCGGCGATCGTCTCTGGCCTGTCGTCGGGCCGGTCGTCGGGTTGGTCGTCGGCGGTCGAGGGATCGGCGTCGTAGGGCTGGACGTCGGGGTCACCATCGCCAGCAGGCGTCGGCGACCCGACGCGCCCTTGGTGACTGACGCGGCCGCCTCGAGCGCCGCCGCGGCCTCGCCGAGTGTGGCGAACCGCTTCGCCGGTTCTTTCTCCAGCATCCGAGTGACGACAGCCGCGACACCGACCGGAACGTCAAGGCGCAACGTGCGGATCGGCGGCACCGGATCGAGCAGATGCCCACGCATGACTTCGCCGAGCGATGGACCGTCGAACGGCGCGCGCCCGGTGAGCATCTCGAATGCGACGACGCCGAGCGAGTACTGATCGGCCGCGCCGGTGACCGACTGTCCGTTGAACTGCTCGGGTGACATGTACGCCGGTGTGCCGATCACCGTCCCGGCCTGCGTGAGTGCCTGTGCGTCGTCGCGCTTGGCGATGCCGAAGTCGGTGACGAAGGTCCAGCCGTCGTTGCCGACCATGATGTTCGCCGGCTTCACGTCGCGATGGACCACACCGCGCTCATGCGCGTAGTTGAGCGCCTTCCCCACGACGCCGATCGTGAGCGCGACCGACTGGATCGACTGCGCGCCCTCGGCACGGAGGATCTGGTCGAGTCCGCGCCCTTCGATGAACTTCATCGCGAAGAACGCGAGCGAGGGATCCTCGCCGATCGCGTAGATCGGCACGATGTGCGGGTGGCTCAGCGCTGCCGCCATCCGTGCCTCGCGTCGAAAACGCTCGAACGCGTCGGGTGTGGACGCGGTCGCCATCGACATGACCTTGATCGCGACCTCGCGTTCGAGCGCGATCTCGGTGGCGCGGAAGACCGTCGCCATGCCGCCCGCGCCGAGTTCAGCGTGGATCTCATAGCGTCCCGCCGTCGACGCGCGGAGGCGATCGACGAGTGGGGTCTCGCGGGGCGGGGGGGAGGCGGGGGGGGTGGTCATGTGTGCGGGGCGGGCCCGACTCTAATGACGAGCCGCCGGTGCGGTACGCCACACTGCGCACGCACGCATGTTGTCGGTGCATGTTGTCATGCCTGTTGTCGGTGCCTAGCGCGGTCGGCGATCGGGCGGTATACTCGGTCGACCCCGAGCGAATTTCCTATCCCCGAAGTGCCAGAATATAGTTGCGACTCGACCAGGTGTTGGGAGGAGCGGTGTCCGAGCGGGGAGCACCGGATATAACCGAGTTGGACACCCTGCGGCTGAACGCCGACCGCCGGGCCGCACGGCTGACCTTCGCCCTGCTCTTGATCCCGACGCTCTGGTTCATCCGGACCGACCTGACGATCCACGTCACGGTCGATACCCTCGGGCTCCGGTTCGCGGTCCGGGCGCTGTTCCTTCTCACTCTCGTCTTCGCGACCTGGCGCCTGCGGGCGGTGCGCGACCGCGCCGACTACGAGCGACTCGTCCTCGGCGCGAGCTTGATCATCGCCGCCTGCATCGTCGTCCTCAACGCCCTCCGTCCGCAGGGGTCGCTGCTGCCACTGCGGACGCCGCTGATGTGGCTCTTCGCTTACTACGGTGGGCTCTACACGCGCCCCGACCGACAGGTCATCGCCCCGCTCGTGATGAGCGGCGCCCTGATCTTCCTCCGCTGCTTCTGGGTGACGAGCGGCACGATGGGTACGCTCGACGGCGACATCCTCGTGATCGTGATCGTGAACGTGATCGGGCTCCTCTCCGTGCACACGCGGGCGGCGCTCGTCTCCAGCGAGTCGGCACTCTGGCGGGCCGAACGGCAGGCCCGCGACTCACTTGAGCGCACGGTGTCGGAACTGCAGGGGCTCCGCGGGATCATCCCGATCTGCTCCTACTGTCGCGAGGTCCGCACCGAAATCGGGGACTGGAAGCGCCTCGAGGAGTACGTTCGCGACCGCTCCGAGGCACAGTTCTCCCACGGGATTTGCCCGAACTGCACGATGAAGCACTTTCCCTAGGCGACCGGCTAGCGCTTCGCCGGTCCGGGGGCGTTGATCGGGTCCGCGTCGATGAAGCTCGTGTCGTATCCCTTCGCCTTCAGCGAGTGCACGAACGACCCCTTGTCGACCGAGCGCATGTAGGCCTCCTTCGGCTCGACCAGCTTTTGCTCGACCAGCTCGAGCAGGGTGTCGTTCATCGTGATCATCCCGATCCGCTTCGACGACGATGCGATAGACGTGTCCCTTCCGGATCGATATCTCGTCGACCCCGATCACTTCGGGCTGCGGCTCACCGGGCTGCGCCGGCTGCTCCCGCATGTAGAGCTTGTCCATCTCCTTGACCGCGTGCCAGTCGAGGTGCTCCCGCTTCACGCCGCCGCACCGGCGACAGTCGACGCGCCGCACCTCGACGTCGAGGTAGATCCGCAGGTCGCCGCAGGGGAGATCGCGCACGCGGCGGACCGTGTGGTCGTACCACGTCCGGTGCGCGCGGGGATCGCCGCCGACGTCACCGACCGTGCGACGGGGAGTGCAGCCTGGGAAGCGGTACGCATCACGCAGCTCGTGCCGAGCAGGACGTCGGGAAGTCATGCCGGAACTTCAGCCCGCCGTCGCCGACCCCGCAAGCCTCGGTTTCCCTCTGACAATGACCGCCTGACCCCGGCAATCAGCGACCGAATTCACCCACACAATTCCCCGAAGAGCCATAATGCGTTAGCCCTGCCTCCACCACCGCCCTCGCAATGCAAGCCAACCCGTCGCTACGAGACGAATTGGGCGGGTCTGCATAGTCCGGCCGCGAAACGCCCACTCCCTCGCGTTCGCTCACTTTGCCCCCGGCGGCCGAAGCAGGCCGCGGACCGACTCAGCGCGCCGGGATTCACCCCTCGGCAAGGCCCACGATCCCCCGCCACTTCGCCGCGTCCATGTTCGCCCCACTCACCACCACGACCGCCGGAAACGCCTGCAACGTCAGCCGCCCCGATCGGATCGCTGCGATCCCCACCGCGCCCGCACCCTCAACCGTCAACCCGTGCTCGCGGTACGACCACCCGATCGCCTCGGCGATCGCCTCTTCCTCCACCGCTACCATCGCGTCCAGCGCCGCCTGACCCTGCGCCAGCATCTCCGCATCCACGAGCCCCGCGAGACCATCCGCGAGCGTCGGCAAGTCGGGGATGTCAGCCGGCACACCACTCGCCAGCGCGAGCGTCATCGCATTGGTGCGAACACTCTGCGCACCCAGAATGCGCACGGCCGGCGCCACGCCCCGCAAGTACCCGCCGATCCCCCCCACCAGCCCGCCGCCGCCAACGCAGACCACCATCGTTCGCAAGGCAGGGAGATCGCTGAGTACCTCCAGCGCCACCGTGCCCGCGCCGGCGAGGAGCGTGCGGCCAGTGCAGGGCCCCACGAACGTCGCCCCCGTCGAGCTGGCATGACGCCGCGCCGCAGCCTCGGCGGCATCGTAGTTGGGGTTCGTTGCGTTGACCGTCGCCCCGTGCGCGGCAATACCGTCGCGCTTGATCGCCGGCGCAGTCGAGGGCACGAACACCGTCGCCACCACACCAAGCCGCTCGGCCGCCATCGCGATACCGCGGCCATGATTCCCGGCCGACGACGCGACCACACCGCGCGCACGCTGCTCCGGCGTGAGCATGAGCAGTGCGTTGAGCGCACCCCGGATCTTGAACGATCCGCTCACCTGCATGCACTCGAGCTTGAGCAACACTTCGCCGCCGGCGATCGCCGAGAGCGCAGGGGAGGGGATC
>JANOTB010000115.1:0-41206 GCA_031416115.1 Gemmatimonadota bacterium | reverse complement strand
GACAAGCGGTGGCGGTTGCTCGAGATCGTCGAACGCGCGCGCTAAGGGAGCAGACCAATGATCCAACAGGAATCGGTCGTGAAGGTCGCGGACAACTCGGGGGCCAAGAAGGCGCTCGTGATCCGTGTCCTCGGTGGGACGCGCCGTCGCTACGCCGGCCTTGGTGACAAGGTCGTGGTGACGATCAAGGACGCGCTGCCGAACGGCACCGTGAAGAAGTCCGACGTGCAGAAGGCGGTGGTGGTGCGCACCGTGAAGGAGACGCGTCGCAAGGATGGCAGCTACATCAAGTTCGACGAGAACGCCGTGGTCATCATCGATGACAAGGGCGAACCGAAGGCGACCCGCATCTTCGGGCCGGTGGCCCGCGAGCTTCGCGAGAAGCGGTACATGAAGATCGTGTCCCTCGCTCCCGAGGTGCTCTGAGATGCGCATCCTGGTGCAGCGCAAGACGCGCGGCAAGAAGAACGTCACCCGTCACGAGCGGAATGCCGAACGGCAGCCGATGAAGGTCTCCCGTGGCGACACCGTGCGCATCATGCGCGGCGACGACAAGGGGAAGGAAGGGAAGGTGGTCCGTGTGCACCTGAAGACGGGGCGCGTGACCATTGAGGGGATCAACATGGTCAAGAAGCACCGTCGGGCGCGCCGTGCGGAGGAGCAGTCGGGCATCATCGAGATGCCGGCTCCGATGGCGGTGTCGAACGTGATGCTGCTCGACCCGAAGTCGGGGAAGCCCACGCGCGTCCGCACGCGGATCGACGTGGATCCCAAGACGAAGGATCGCACGAAGGAGCGCGTGAGCGCGAAGAGCGGCGAACCGATCCGTTACAGCCGCTGACCGAGAACTGACCAATGGCGACCACGAAGACGCAGGGCACGAAGAAGAGCGGTGAGAAGGGCGGTGAGAAGCGCGCCTCGATGCTCCCCAAGGAGCACAAAGGCGCGGCACTCCCGGTCCCGGCACCGCGACTGAAGGCGTACTATATCGCGACCGTGCGGCCGCGCCTGGCCAAGCAGTTCGGCCTGGGCAACCCGCACGAGATCCCGAACATGACGAAGATCACGTTGAACGTCGGCATGGGCGAGGCGATCAAGCAGCCCAAGGTGCTCGACGCGATCGTCGACGAGCTCGCGGTGATCACCGGCCAGAAGGCGATCCGGACGAAGGCGAAGAAGTCGATCGCCAACTACGGGCAGCGCGAAGGCCAGGACATCGGGGCGGCGGTGACGCTGCGCGGCGCACGGATGTGGGAGTTCCTCGACCGATTCATCTCGACGGCACTCCCTCGCGTCCGTGACTTCCGCGGACTGAACACGCGCTCCTTCGACGGCCGCGGCAACTACAGCCTCGGCGTCAAGGAACAGATGATCTTCCCCGAGGTCAACTACGATCTCGTGGAGACGATCCACGGCATGGACCTGACGTTCGTGACGACCACCAACCGCGATGACATGGCGTTCGCGCTCCTCCGGGAGCTCGGCATGCCGTTCCGCGGCGACGATAAGCCCATCGTCGTTCAGGGCTGAGGATAAAGAAGACACATGGCCAAGAAGAGCACGATCGAGAAGAACGAGCGTCGCAAGCAGATGGCGGCCAAGCAGGCCCCCAAGCGCAAGGCGCTCGCCGCCATCGTCCGCAGCCACAAGGCGTCGGACGAGGAGAAGCGAGCGGCGCAGGTCGCGCTGCAGAAGCTGCCCCGCAACGGCGCGCTGGCCCGTGTGCGCAACCGCTGCCAGATGACCGGCCGCAGCCGCGCCTACGTCGGGACGTTCGGGCTGAGCCGTATCGCGTTCCGCGAGATGGCACTGCAGGGGTTGATCCCTGGAGTTCGCAAGGCGAGCTGGTAGAGGTAGCAAAGGTGTGAGGTGTGAGGGGCGCGCCAGGAACTGCGGCGCGCCGGGCGGTAGGGCCGCCTGTACAGGCGGCCCCCTCCCACCTCACACCTCACACCTGCAGTCGAAACGGAAGTAGGCTCGCGCGCACGATGCGCCGGGAACCGCTCCCATCCCTTCCTACAGGTCCGGCTCAGCCGGAAACCAGAGGAGATCGTAGCGCCATGAGCATGACCGACCCGATCGCCGATATGCTCACGCGGATCCGAAATGCTGTCAGTTCGAAGCATCGGCGCGTGGACATGCCGGCCTCCAAGATGAAAGTGGAGATCGCTCGCCTGCTGAAGCAGACGAGCTTCATCACCGACTACCGTACGATCGATGCCGAGGACGGCAGGAAGATGCTCCGCGTGATCCTCAAGTACGCCGGCGGCACTCCTGTGATCCGTGAGCTGCAGCGCGTGTCCACTCCCGGCCTCCGGCAGTACGTCGGCGCCGGCGAGATCCCGCGCGTGCGCAACGGCCTTGGCGTCGCGCTCCTCAGCACCTCCAAGGGGCTGATGACCGACCGCGAGGCGCGCGCCCAGCGCACCGGCGGTGAACTCCTCGCCTACATCTGGTAAGGAGCCGACCATGTCGCGTATCGGAAAGTTGCCGGTGGAAGTCCCGGCTGGCGTCACGGTGAAGCTCACCGGACACACGCTGCACGTGAAGGGCCCCAAGGGGGAGCTCACGCGCACGTTGCATAGCGAGATGATCCTGAAGCACGAGGGGAACACCATCACGGTGTCGCGTCCCTCCGAAGAGACGAAGCACAAGGCGCTGCACGGGCTGACGCGGACCCTCGTGGCCAACATGGTCGAGGGCTGCGCGAAGGGCTACGTGAAGCAGCTCGAGATCAACGGCGTCGGGTACAAGGCCGAGCTCAAGCCTTTCGGGCTGCAGCTCGTGCTGGGGTACTCGCACCAGATCCAGTACAAGGCCCCGGTGGGGATCAAGCTGACCGCACCGCAGCCGACGCAGGTCGTGATCGAAGGCGCTGACAAGGAGAAGGTCGGCCAGGTGGCAGCGGAGATCCGCTTGCTTCGGCCCCCCGAGCCCTACAAGGGCAAGGGCATCAAGTACGTAGGGGAAGTCGTCCGGCGTAAGGCCGGTAAGGCAGGAGGTAAGTAATGCCGGGAAAGCGTGTACCAAAGACCCGTGCGGGACTCCGTACCCGTCGCCATGTCCGCGTGCGGGCGAAGGTGAAGGGGACGGCCGAGCGCCCGCGCCTGGTCGTATTCCGTTCGCTCAAGCACATGTCGGCCCAGCTCGTGGACGACGTGCTCATGCGGACCCTGATGACCGTGACCGACACGGGCCTGACGGGAAAGAAGACGGAGAAGTCCGTCGAGGTCGGCAAGCGAGTCGCCGAGAAGGCGAAGGCGGCAGGGATCACGAAGGTCGTGTTCGACCGAGGCGGTTACCAGTATCACGGCCGCGTGAAGGCAGTGGCCGAGGGAGCCCGCGAAGGCGGGTTGGAGTTCTAAATGGCTGAACAGAGTGGTGGAGCGCCCGCTGGGCGCCGTGGTGGTCCTGGTGGTGGAGCGGGCGGTCCCGGTGGCGCGCGTGGCGGCCCTGGTGGCGGTCGTGGTCCGGGCGGTCCCGGTCGCGGCGGTCCTGGTGGCGGCCGTGGCCCAGGTGGTCCGGGTGGACGTGGCCCGGGCGGTCCCGGTGGGCCGGGTGGGCGTGGTCCTGGCGGTCCTGGCGGTCGCGACAGTCGCGGCGGCCGTGACGGCGGCCGTGGCGCCCCGCAGCAGGATCGCGAGGGGTCGGATCTCCTCGAGAACGTGATCGCGATCAATCGCGTGGCCAAGGTCGTGAAGGGTGGCCGCCGGTTCTCCTTCAACGCGCTGGTCGCCGTGGGCGACGGGCAGGGGAAGGTGGGGATCGCGACGGGCAAGGCGAACGAAGTGTCGGAGGCGGTCCGCAAGGCCGTCGACGGGGCACGTCGCCACATGGTCTCGATCCCGATGACGGGCGCGACGATCCCGCACGAGATCGTCGGCAAGCATGGGGCCGGTGAAGTCCTCATGAAGCCGGCCGCACCGGGCGCCGGCGTGATCGCCGGTGGTGCCGTGCGCGCGATCATGGAGTGCGTGGGCATCCACGACATCCTGACCAAGTCGCTCGGCTCGACGAACCCGCACAACATGGTGCTCGCGGCGCTCGACGGGTTGCAGAACCTGACGACGGTCGAGCAGATCGCGCGCGAGCGCGGTGTGGAAGTCTCGTCCCTCGGATACCGGTCGCGGGCCAAGTCGAAGGAGACTGCCTAATGCCGCGTACGTTCGTATGGCACCCGGGCAAAGGCCCGGCCAAGACCTTGCCGAACACCCTCACCGAGGGAAAGGTGCGCATCGAGCAGGTGCGTTCCGGTATCGGCCACAACAAGAGCATGAATGCGACCCTCGAGGCCCTCGGCCTCCGTCACCATCAGGACTCGGTGGTGCACCAGGACTCGCCTTCGTTGCGCGGAATGATCAAGAAAGTTCGCCACCTGGTGATCGTGACCTCGGTGAAGGAGTGATACGATGAGTGAAGAGAAGATCACGTTGAATAACCTGGCGCCGTCGCCGGGTTCGCACCGCAACCGGAAGCGCATCGGCCGCGGTCCTGGCTCGGGTACCGGCAAGACGTCGGGCAAGGGTCACAAGGGCATCAAGGCGCGCTCGGGCCATCATGGCCCGGGCGGCAACAAGCCGCACTTCGAGGGTGGCCAGATGCCGCTCACGCGGCGCGTGCCGAAGCGCGGCTTCCACAATCCGTTCCGTGTGGAGTCGCAGGTCGTCGGCCTCGCCGATCTCACGCTCGTGACCGGCAACGAAGTGACAATGGAGACGCTGGCGGCGGCGGGCCTCGTGAAGGCGACGAAGGGTCCGGCGAAGCTGCTCTCCAACGGCGAGATCGACCGCGCGATGACGGTGCGCGGAATCAAGGTCAGCGGCTCGGCGCGCGAGAAGATCGTGGCGGCGGGCGGCACGGTCGAGGAGTAAATGGCACAGTCCAAGGCGGTGGAAGCGCTCTCGAACATCAAGAGCACGCCGGAGCTCTGGCAGAAGATCACTTTCACGTTCATCTGCCTGCTGGTCTACCGGATCGGATCGCATGTGACGGCGCCCGGCGTCGACGTGACGGCGATGCTGAACTTCTTCCAGAATCAGGGCAGCAACGGCCTGCTCGGGCTGTACGACCTGTTCGTGGGCGGCAATCTCTCGCGCTCCACGGTGTTCGCGCTGGGCATCATGCCGTACATCTCGGCGTCGATCTTCATGCAGATCGGCGCCGCGGTGATCCCGACGCTCGAAAAGTTGCAGAAGGACGAGGAAGGCCGGAAGAAGATCACGCAGTGGACGCGCTACTTCACGGTCGCGCTCGCGGCGGTGCAGGGGTACGGCTACGCGCTCTTCACGTTGGGGATCACCGGGGCGGTCACCACCCCGGGGTCTGGCTTCATCCTCCAGATGGTGCTCTTCCTCACCACCGGCGCGCTCTTCGTCATGTGGTTGGGTGAGCAGATCACGGAGCGCGGCCTCGGCAACGGCGCCTCGCTGCTGATCTTCTTCTCGATCGTCGAGCGGTTCATCCCGAGTATCTTCCAGGCCTTCGGCTTCCTGAGCACCGGGGCCGTGAAGCCGCTGGCGCTGATCGCGATGACGGCGATCATGATGGGCGTGGTCGCGGGCGTGGTGATGATCACGCTGGCGTCGCGGCGGATCGCGATCCAGATCCCGCAGCGCACGATGGCGAAGGGCCGTCAGCGCGAGGCGGCGCGCAATCACATCCCGATCCGGATCAACTCCGCGGGCGTGATGCCGATCATCTTCGCGCAGTCGCTGATCGTCGTGCCCGGTGCCGCCGCGCAGTTCTCCGGCATCCCCTGGCTCGCTGACGTCGCGGATTATCTCGCGCCGGGGACGTGGATCTACTATCTGCTCTCCGCGGTGCTGATCATCTTCTTCACGTACTTCTACACGTCGATCATCTTTAATCCGGCCGACCTGTCGGAGAACCTGAAGAAGCAGGGCGGGTTCATTCCGGGGATCAAGCCGGGGTCGAAGACGGCCGAGTACATCGGGCATGTCGTCGAGCGGGTCACGCTCCCGGGCGCGATCTTCCTCACCCTCATCGCTCTGCTTCCGATCTTCCTGGCGGATTCTCTCGCCGTGCCGTTCCAGTTCGGCGGGACCTCGCTGCTCATCGTCGTCGGCGTCGCGCTCGACACGATGGCGCAGGTGCAGCAGCACCTGTTGCTCCGCAAGTACGACGGCTTCATGAAGAAGGGCCGCGTCCGGTTCCGCGGTCGCAACGCCGGCGCCGGCTTCTAAGGCGCCGCACCTCGCAGCGAGGGCGGGAACCGATGATCGTCGTACTGCTCGGCCCGCCCGGCGCGGGAAAGGGGACGCAGGGGGAGCGGATAGCCGCCACCCTTGGCGTCCCCAAGATCGCTACGGGGGACGTGCTCCGTGCCGCCGTCAAGGACGGCACGAAGCTCGGCCTCGAGGCCAAGGGCTTCATGGATCGCGGTGATCTGGTCCCCGACGCCGTCATCCTCGGCATCATGAAGGAAGCGCTGGCACAGCCGGCGCAGTCCAAGGGCGTGATCCTCGACGGCGTGGTGCGCACGGTGCCGCAGGCCGAGGGACTCGCAAAGGTCACGCAGGAGCTCGGTCGCAAAGTCGACGTGGTCCTGGTGTTCGACATTGCCGACGAACTGCTCGTGGCACGGCTCTCGGGCCGCACGACCTGCGACAAGGAGCAGAAACCCTTCACGGGGCTCCAGCCGGGCAACGCCTGCCCGAACAACTGCGGCGGCACGCTGGTGCGCCGGCTGGACGACGAGCCCGAGGCGATCCGCAACCGGCTCCGGGTGTACCAGGCGCAGACCGCGCCGGTGCTCGACTGGTACGTCGCGCACGGCGCGAACGTGGCGCGCATCGACGCGACGGGCTCGCTCGACGATGTCACCAAGCGCGCGCTCGCGACCGTCGGTCGGTGATCCAGCTCAAGAGTCCGCGCGAGCTCGAGACGATGGCGGCCGGCGGACGTATCCTCGCCGCCACGCACCAGCATGTGAAGCCTGCGATCGAGCCCGGCGTCAGTACGCTCGCGCTCGATGCGATGGTCGAGTCGTTCATCCGATCGCACGCGGGCGCGACGCCTTCGTTCAAGGGTCTCTACGGCTTTCCCGGCTCCGCCTGCATCTCGATCAACGAGGAGATCGTGCATGGCATCCCGTTGGCCAAGCGGATACTTGCGGCCGGGGACATCGTGACGATCGACATCGGCGTGCACTACGGTGGCTTCCACACCGACTCGGCGTGGACGTATGCCGTGGGCGCGATCGATCCTGAGACTCAGCGGCTCATGGATGTGACCGAAGCATCGCTCTGGTCGGGGATCGCCGAGACCAAGGTGGGGAACCACATCGGCGACATCGGTGCGGCCGTCGAGCGCGTGGTGGAGAAGGCGGGGTTCAGCGTGGTGCGGGACCTCGTGGGGCACGGAGTTGGCGCGGCGATGCACGAGGATCCGCAGGTGCCGAACCACGGGAAGCCGAAGCGCGGGCCCAAGCTGCAGGTGGGGATGACGATCGCGATCGAGCCGATGGTGAACGCGGGGGGCGCCGCGACCAAGACGCTCGCGGACAAGTGGACGATCGTGTCACTCGACGGGACGATGTCGGCGCACTTCGAGCACACGGTGGCGATCACGGCTGACGGGCCTCGGGTCCTGACCACGCTCGGCTGAGTTCCCTGTTGGGCTCGGTGCGGGTCGGCCCGACCACAGAGCTCGCGACGGCGACGCTGCTCTAGATTTCTGGGCTAGATGTGCGCCTCGACCGCTGCCGTGGCGCGCTTGGCCTGCTCGGCGGCCGTTGCCACGAGTCGCTCGGCCTCGGTCGCGAGCGGACTGCCGGCGGCTTTGTCAGGCATGGCGCTCACATTGATGCGCACGTTGTAGGCGGCGCCGCGGCAGGCGGCTTCGGCGAGTAACGCCGCCACACCGGCGTCGCTGGCGGCGTTGGTGTTGCCCTTCTCGGCGCAGGTCGCGGCGAGCGTTGTGACCTCGACGCACCAGCGCGCGGTCTCGAGCGGGACCTCTGCCGCCTTGACCAGCGCGGCCTGGATCGCGGCGTCGCGCGCCGTCTGCTGCTCGCTCGAGTCCTTGGGCAGCTTGTAGGAGTCGCTCACGAGCGTGTAGGCGGCGGCGTCCTCGTTCTTCAGTTCGGCGAGGCGGCGGACGAGGTGAGCGGCGCGGAGTGCCAGCTCCTTCATCTCGCTCTCGACCGCCGCGTACTTCTTCCGGCCGATTGTGAGGCCGGCGACCATCTGCGCGAGCGCTGCGGCGAGCGAGCCGACGTGCGCGACGACCGAGCCGCCGCCGGGGACTGGTGCCGATGATGCGACGTCGGCGACGAAGCTGCCGAGTGACTCGCCGCCCGAGGCGGCTTTGCGGACCTGGCGTTCGAGCACCAACTCAGGCGTGTACGTGCGCCAGCGGAGGTGACGCGCAGCCGCCTCGAAGAGCGCGCGTTCGGGGACGAGTCCGACGATCTCGCTCCATGTGGGCGTCACTCCCAGCGACTCGGCCTCCATGCGGACCATCTCGTAGGCGCGGTGGAGGGGAGTGGCGTCGAGGTCGACGAGGTTCATAGAGACCTGCGCCTGGCCGTCGACCTCCATGCCGAGTCCCTTCACGCCCTTGAGGCCGCCGGACGAGCCGCGCACGGCCTTGGCGACGCTCTTGGCGACGTGGAGGTTCTCCTTGCCACCGAGATAGACGTTGAAGGCAACGAGGAAAGGGCGCGCGCCGATCACCGTCGCCCCGGCGGTTGGGTGAATGGCGTTGGGGCCGAAGTCGGGGACGCGGTCGGGGTTGGTGCCGAGTGCGGTCTTGGCGAGCTCGAACTCGCCGCGGCGGATGTCGGCGAGGTTGGTGCGGTCGGGGCGGGAGGCGGCTCGTTCGTAGAGGAAGACGGGAATGCCGAGCTCCTTGCCCACGCGCGCTCCGAGCGTGCGCGCGAGGACGATGCAGTCCTCTATAGATGTCCCTTCGAGCGGGATGAAGGGGCAGACGTCGGTCGCGCCGATTCGCGGATGCTGACCGGTGTGGTGGTTGAGGTCGATCAGCTCGGCGGCCTTCGCGATCCCTGCAAAGGCGGCGCTGGCCGCGCTCGCGACAGGGGCGACGAAGGTGACGACTGTGCGGTTATGACTGGGATCGCTCGAGACGTCGAGGATAACGGTGCCCTCGACGGCGGCGATGGCGTCACGGATGGCGGCGATGACCTCTGGGCGACGGCCTTCGGAGAAGTTCGGGACGCATTCGACGAGGGACATGTGCACGGGTCCGTTTGGGGAGTGCGGCGTTGTTGGGGGTTCCGCCGTCTTGGCAGGTGGAATCTATCGAGTTATCGCGCGCGCCTCATGATGACGTGGTTTCGACCGACAATGGATTCATGACCTTCTCATCCCTGCTCCTCAGGACCGCGTGTTCGGCCCTGCTCCTCGGCTTGGTTCCGAGGACGATCCTCGCCCAGGAGTGCGCCGTCCCGGCGATCATCGCGGCCGACCGTCCCGGGAACCTCCTGTCCCCACTCGTTGTGCCGGTGGGTCACGTGCAAGTCGAAGTCGGCTGGTCGCGCGCAACCGTCGGCGACGTGCGCGCCACGAAAATGGGCTCTTCGCTTGTGCGGGTGGGCTTAGTTGCGGGGTCGAGTTGCGCGTCGCCACCGGCGGCTGGGCGTCTCTGCGGAGCGCGGGTTCGGTGTCGAGCGGCGTCGCGGACGCCTGGGTAGGCACGAAAGTCCGTCTGCGGCGTGGTAGCGGCCCGACCCCTCATCTCGCTCTGATCGCCGGTTCGTCGGTTCCCACTCACACGGCGCTCTCGAACCAGCGTGCGGAGCCCGAGCTCAACCTGGCCGCGATGTGGGACCTTCCGCGCGGACAGGGGGTGGTCGCGTTCACCGGGTTGGCCAGCCGTTGGGCCGCGGACCGGTTCGTGAGTGAGCGCCTGAGCGGGGCCACCTGGGCATTCCCGGTGGGCTCTCTCGCCAGCTTCGTCGAGTACTCCGAGTTCGCGCGTCCCGGCGCGGTGAACCGGTTCGTCGCGACCGGTCTGCAGTTCTTCCCGCGGGCGACCGTCCAGCTCGACGCCTCAGTGATCATGCCCGTGCCCCGCGCCGGATCCGACGCTTCGTTCGGATTTGCCTTTTCCCGTCGTTGGTAACCTACAAGGAACCCCAGGCCATGCTCCGTGAAATGAAGATCGGGTCGCGCGTCATCGCGGGTTTTGGAGTGATCGTCGCACTCATCGCCGTGATGTCGGTGGTTGTCGTGGTATCGATGGCGCGCATCAACGCCGGGGCCGAGACGATCTTCGCGGATCGGGTCGTCCCGCTGCAGCAACTGAAGATCGTCGCCGACGCGTACGCCGTCGCGATCGTCGACAACAACCACAAGGTCCGCGCCGGCTCGGTGAGCTTCGCCGACGGGAGCGCGACGATCCGTCGCGCCCGCGTCGTGATCGACAGCAGTTGGAGCGCGTACACCGTCACGCGCCTGACCGTGGAAGAGCAGTCGCTCGTGGCCCAGACCCAGCGCCACATCCAGACCGCTGACGTGGCGATCGACCGTCTATTGGGTCTCCTCGCCGCGCACGACACGGCTGGCGTGGTGGTCTTCGCGGAGAAGGAACTGTACCCGGCGATCGATCCGGTGTCTGAGAGCGTGACGGCGCTGATCGATCTCCAAGTTCGCGTTGCGGGTACCGACTTTGCCACTGGGGCGTCGACCTACGCGACGGTCCGCGGGCTCGTGATCGCACTGACCGTCGTGATCGTGCTGTTCTCGATCTGGGTCGGGGTCTGGACCGCCCGCTATCTGTCGGCGGGGGTGGCCAGGATCCTCGGTGCACTTCAGGATCTCGAGCGACGCCAGATCTCCGCGGTGCGCACTGGCGCGGCATCGATCGCGGCTGGCGAGCTCGGTACCGCCGTGACGGTGACGCACGAAGCGCTCGCGGTGGACAGCAAGGATGAGCTCGGGGAGATCAGCACCGCGCTCAACAGCGTGATGATGGCTGTGGCGGGGACGGCCGAGGCGACCGAGCGGTCCCGCACTACGCTGCGCAAGCTGATCGACGAAGCCTCGGAGCTGGTCAGATCGGCGCGCGACGGCAAGCTCGCGCACCGGACGAATGTCACGCAGTTCGCTGGTGCGTACCGCGAACTCGCGCAAGGGTTGAACGACACCCTCGAAGCCGTGTCGGTGCCGCTGCATGCCGCATCGGACACATTGCAGGCGGTCGCCGCGCGCGATCTGACCGTGCGCCTCGATCGGAACGATCCGGGGGACTTCAAGTTGCTACGTGAGGCGCTGAACGGCGCGGTGCTGCAGCTGGCCGGCGCCCTCGGCGAGGTGTCCGACGGGACGGCGCAAGTCTCCAGTGCCGCCGCACAGGTGGCCGAGGGGAGCCAGTCCTTGGCCGAGGGCAACAGCACGCAGGCGGGTGCATTGGCGGAGATATCGAGCCGTCTCCAGGCACTCGATGTGCGCACGCACGCGAATGAGACGCATGCGGCACGAGCGCGGACATCGATGGAAGAGACCAAGCGCGGGACCTTGCAGGGTGTCGAGCGGATGGGCGAACTCTCGACGGCGATCGGTGACATGCGGCGATCGGCCGAGTCGACGGGCCGGATCCTCAAGACCATCGAGGAGATCGCGTTCCAGACGAACCTACTCGCGCTGAACGCGGCGGTCGAGGCGGCTCGTGCGGGAGACGCCGGACGCGGATTCGCGGTCGTCGCCGACGAAGTGCGATCGTTGGCGCTGCGGAGTGCCGAGTCGGCTCGCCAGACCGCGACGCTGATCGAGAGCTCACTCGAGAGCTCGGCGCGCGGCGTGTCGCTCAACGAAGCGGCGCGGGCGCAACTCGCGGCGATCAGCGGACAGGTGGAGCTGGTCGCGTCGGCGATCGCGGAGATCGCGGCCGCGTCGGCGGAGCAGACGACGGGCGTGAAGGCGATCGTGTCGGCGATCGACCGCGTGAGTGGCGTGACGCAGTCGACTGCGGCGAACGCCGAGGAGTCTGCGGCGGCCGCCGAGGAGCTGTCGAGTCAGGCGACGATGATGCTCGATCTCGTGCAACGCTTCAAGCTCAGCCCATCCGCAGGAGCGCGCGCTGAGAAGACCGCGACCGCGAGGTTCCGCCCGGGGCCTCCGCGGCCGGTCGGGCGCCAGGTCGCTGCCGCTGCATCGCGTTCGGTCAGCGTCGCACTCCCCCGGCGCGAGGACCCGGCCGCGGCGGCGCGGGCAGCGATCCCGTTCGACGACGAGATCATGGCCGAGTTCTGACGGCGGCGCACCGGGGGCAGCTAGCGTGTGGAGCGGCTAGCGTGCCCCGGTCGGCGGCGCTGGATCAAGCACCCGACGAGCCCATTCGTGCATTGCCGGATTGCCGGCAAGCACGCTCGACGCCGAGAGGCAGCGTAGGTGCGTCCCGGTGAGCGTGGTCGCGAGCCCGCCCGCTTCGCGCACCAGCAGCATGCCGGCCGCGAAGTCCCAGGGCGAGAGGATGTTCTCCCAGAACGCGTCGAAGCGCCCGGCGGCGACGCTTGCGAGGTCAATGCTCGCGGCGCCCGGCCGACGGACCCCTGAGACCTGCGCCATCACGCGCGACATCTGGGACTGGTACGGAGCGATGTCCGCCGGATCCTTGAATGGGAATCCGGTGCCGATCAGCGCGCGTTGCGGATCGCTGATCGTGCTCACGCGGATCGGCGCGCCGTTCATGAAGGCGCCCCCACCAGCGGTCGCGGTGAACAGTTCGTCACCAGGGACGTCCAAGACGACCGCCGCCACCGGTTCGCCGTCCATTAGCACGCCGATCGAGACGGCGTACTCCGGATAGCCGTGCAGGAAGTTCGTGGTTCCGTCGAGGGGGTCGATCACCAACGCGAGGCCACGGGCGACGCGTTCGGGTGAAGTGTCGGCGGCCGACTCCTCGGCGAGGATCGTGGCGCCGGGGAGCTCGCGCGTGACGACGGCGAGGATACAAGCTTCGGCGGCGATGTCGACCTCGCTCACGAAGTCCGTGGGTCCCTTGGAGCGCCAATCGATGCTCTGCGCGCGAGGGGCGGCGGCCCGGATCACGCGCGCCGCTTCGCGCGCCGCCCGTACTGCGATCTCGAGCAGATCGTGCCGCTCCGGTTGATAGCCCATCTCACGCTCCGTAACTTCGTGGCATGCCACGCATCTTCAGCGGGATCCAGCCCTCGGGTGAGCTCCATATCGGGAACTACCTGGGGGCGGTCAAGAACTGGGTCGCGCTGCAGCACGAGCACGAGTCGTTCTTCTGCATCGTAAACTACCACGCCATCACGATCGCGTTCACGCCCGACGAGTTGCGGCGGCGGACGCGCGACATGGCGGTGTCGCTGCTCGCGTCGGGACTCGACGCGTCAAAGGCCACGATCTTCGTGCAGTCGGACGTGCCCGAGCACACCGAGCTGGCCTGGATCTTCAACACGATCACGCCGCTCGGTGAACTTGAGCGACAGGTGCAGTTCAAGGACAAAGCCGGGCGCCAGGAGCAGGTGATGGCCGGCCTGCTCAACTACCCCGTGCTGCAGGCGGCGGACATTCTCCTCTACCTCGCGGACACGGTGCCGGTGGGTGAGGATCAGGTGCAGCACCTGGAGCTCTCACGCGTGGTGGCGCGCAACTGGAACGCGCGCTTCTCGGCCGATGCGCCCTACTTTCCTGAGCCGCAGCCGCGGCTGACGCCAACGCGTCGAATCGCCGGTCTGGACGGACAGGCGAAGATGTCGAAGTCGATCGGGAACACGATCGGTCTGTTGGAGACGCCGGAGCAGGTGTGGGACAAGCTGCGACCCGCGGTCACCGACCCGGCGCGCCAGCGGAAGACCGACGCCGGCGAACCGGAGAAGTGCCCGGTGATCTACCCGCTGCACAAGGCGTTCTCACCGCCGGCGGTGGTCGCCGAGGTGGAGGAGAAGTGTCGTGGCGCCGGCTGGGGCTGCATGGATTGCAAGAAGGCGCTGCACACGCACATGATGGACGAGCTCACGCCGATCCGTGCGCGCGCGGCCGAACTTCACGCCCGGCCGAAGGACGTGGACGAACTGTTGCACGACGGGGCGCGCCGAGCGCGGGTCGTGGCGCGCAAGACCATGGACACGGTGCGTGCAAGGATGGGACTCGATGCCTCTCAATGACATGATCATCGAGGCCTTCCGCCTCGACCTCGCGGCGAAGCTCCTGATCGCGGTCCTGATCGGCGGCGGCGTGGGGCTCGAACGCGAGCTCAAGGGAAAACCGGCTGGACTGCGCACGAACATCCTCATCTGCGTCGGGTCGGCATTGCTGATGGACCTCTCGATGAGCCTCGCGGCGACGCACGGCGGCGATCCCGGTCGCATCGCCGCGCAGGTGGTCACCGGCATCGGATTCCTCGGCGCGGGGACGATCCTCCACACACGCGGGCAGATCACCGGGCTCACTTCGGCGGCGACGATCTGGGTGGTGGCGGCGCTGGGCCTGACGATCGGCGCGGGCTATTTCGTCGAGGCGGCAGGCTCATCGCTGACGGTGATCCTGGTGCTGGTCGGTCTTGGCTGGTTCGAGCGGCGCTATCTTCCTCATGGGCAGGATGCGCAGGACCCGCAGGGCGACCGGCAGCTGCAGGAGTGGGAGTCGCGACGGGCCACCGATCGTCGGGGTCGTCCGGCGACGACCACGGAGCTGCCGGTGGTGCCAGCGCCAGCAGAGGCGCCGAGTGCGCGCAGCGGTCGCCGCACCGGTCGCCGCACCGCGGACTGACGATGAACCTATGATGAACCTACACGGACAGGGGTGATGGAGAAGATCATCAAGGCGGCGGTGGAGCGTGGCGCATCGGACCTGCACATCAAGGCCGGCGACGTGTTCCGTGCACGTATCGACGGCAAGCTCATCGCGCTCACCAAGCAAGCGCTCACGCCCGACCAGACGCGATCGATCGCGATGCGGCTGATCTCCAACGAGGATGACCGCGCGCGGATCGACAAGCTGCAGGACTATGACTGCTCGTGGGGCGCACCCGGCATCGGCCGGTTCCGCGTGAACATCCTGCGGCAGCGATCGAGCTTCATGATCGTGATGCGGGTGATCCCGTTCGAGGTGCCGAACTTCGACCGGTTGGCGGTGCCCGAGGTGCTGAAGAAGATCGCGGAGGCCGAGCGGGGGATGATCCTCGTGACCGGCGTCACGGGCTCGGGCAAGAGCACGTCGATGGCGGCGATCATCAATCACATCAATCAGCACCAGAACAAGCACATCGTCACGCTCGAGAACCCGATCGAGTTCCTGCACCGCGACCTGCAGAGCTCGGTGACGCAGCGCGAGATCGGCGTCGACACCGAGAGCTTCCGGATGGGATTGCGCGCGGCGCTGCGCCAGGACCCCGACGTGGTGCTGATCGGCGAGATGCGCGATCCCGAGACGATCGACACGGCGATGAAGGCGGCCGAGACGGGGCACTTGCTGATCTCGACGGTGCACACGCCCGACGCGCAGAGCACGGTGCTGCGCATCATCTCGATGTTCTCGCCGGAGGAGCAGGACGTGGTGCGAGTGCGCCTCGCCGAGTCGCTGCACGCGGTGATCTCGCAGCGGCTGTTGCCGCGCGCCGACGGCAAGGGACGAGTTGCGGCGCTCGAGATCATGATCGTCACGCCGACGATCCGCGAGTTGATCCTCGACCCCGACCGTGTGGGCGAGATCCGCGACTTCATCGCCGAGGGGCGGGAGCAGTACGGGATGCAGACGTTCGATCAGCATCTGGAGGATCTCGTGACCGACGGGACGGTCGAGTTCGTCGTCGCGCTCGCGGCGAGCACGCGGCCGAGTGATTTTCAGCTCAAAATGCAGATGTTCAAGCGGCCGTCCAGTTCGACCACGGCCGCGATCGTGGAAATGCCTTCGGCTCCTGAACCACTCACTGGCGGCTTTGACTCTGGCATGGGGTTCCTGAACGGATGACCATCGACCTCAGCGGGATCTTCGCTCCAGTGGTGACACCGTTCCGTGGCACGGACGAGGCACTCGACCTCGAGGGTTTCACGACGAACCTCCGCTTGCATCTCGCCGACGGTCTGAGCGGGATCGTGGTGGCGGGGTCGACCGGAGAAGCGGCGTTCCTGGACGAGGGCGAGCGATCCGCGCTGACGGCGGCCGCACGCGACGTGATGCCGCGAGACAAGCTGCTGATCATGGGCACGGGCGCGGAGTCGGCGCGCCAGTGCGTTGCACGGTGCCGTGCGGCGGCTGAGTCAGGCGCCGATGTGGTGCTCGTGGTCGCGCCGCACTACTACTCCAACGCGATGTCGCGCGAGTCACTCGCCACGCACTACCACCGCGTGGCCGACGCATCGCCACTGCCGGTGATGCTGTACAACATCCCCAAGTACATGCACTTCGCACTGCCGGCCGACCTCGTGGCCGAGCTCGCGGAACATGCCAACGTGATCGGCATCAAGGACAGCTCGGGCGACGTGAACATGCTCAAGGGCTTCCTCGCGGCGCAGTCGGACTCGTTCTCCGTGATCACCGGGAGCGGATCGGCGTTGCAGGGAGGGCTCGAAGCTGGGGCGCGCGGTGGCATTCTCGCCGTCTCGCTGTTCGCCGCGAAGCTCTCGCTCGAGGTGCTCGCGGCGGTGCGCGCGGGGGCCACCGAGCGCGCGAGCGCCGCGCAGGCACAGCTCAAGCCGCTGGGAGACGTGATCGTCGCGAAGCTCGGTGTGCCGGGGGTGAAGGCGGCGATGGATCGGGTGGGTCGAGTCGGTGGCGCGCCCCGCGTCCCGTTGCTGCCGCTCGACGCGGCTGGTCGAGCCGAGGTGCGGGCGCTCCTGAGCTGAGGTATGGCCTCCGCTGCCGCGCGTCCGAGATCGCGTGTTCGACGCGTTGCTCGGGCCCGGTCCGGGGCGTAGATTTCTCCAACGCCCCGACCTTCGGGGCGTTTTTTGTTCCCGCCCGTCGGCTCAGCGTCACCACCCGTCCCGCCAGGAGTTCGCCCGATGTTCGACGCCAAGACCCGCACCATCGTCATCGTCGGCGCGCAGTGGGGCGACGAAGGGAAGGGCAAGCTCGTGGACGTGCTGGCCGAGCGCGCCGATTGGGTGGTGCGCTATCAGGGGGGAGCCAACGCGGGCCACACCGTGCACGTGGGCGATGAGTCCACGGTACTGCACCAGGTGCCGAGCGGCATTCTGCACCCGGGCGTGCGCTGTGCGATCGGCAACGGCGTGGTGCTCGACGCCGAGAGCGTGTTCGAGGAGGTCGACGCCCTCGTTGCCAACGGTGTGGACGTTGCCGGGCGTCTCTACCTGAGTGATCGCGCGCATCTCGTGATGCCGTACCACAAGCTCGTCGACAAGGAGAGCGCGGCGAGCAAGGCGATCGGCACCACCGGGCGTGGCATCGGACCGGCGTACGAGGACAAGGTCGCGCGACGCGGCATTCGGGTGCTCGACCTGCGGCACCCAGCGCGGCTCCGTCAGCTCGTGGAACGCGGCACCGAGCATGCGAATCACATCCTCGCGGGCTTTGGCTCGACCAAGCGCGCCGACGCGGAGTTCACGCTCGCGACGCTCGAGCGGCTCGCGCCGCGGGTGCTGTCGATCGCCGAAGACGTGGGGCTCGCGGTGTACCGCGCGCAGAAGCAGGGGGCGGCGATCCTGCTCGAAGGCGCGCAGGGCTCGTTGCTCGACATCGACCATGGCACGTATCCGTTCGTGACGTCGTCGAGCACGACGGCCGGTGGCGCTGCGATCGGCGTTGGGATCGGCCCTCGCACGATCGACGCCGCGCTCGGCGTGGTGAAGGCGTACACGACGCGCGTGGGGAGTGGCCCGTTGCCGACCGAGTTCGATGAGGTGTTCGGCGAGCAGGTGCGCACGCTCGGCAACGAGTACGGCGCGACGACGGGACGCCCCCGCCGCTGCGGCTGGTTCGACGCCGTGGTCGTGCGCTACGCGGTGCGCGTGAATGGGCTCACTGGGCTCGCCGTGACCAAGCTCGACGTCCTCGACACGCTCGAGAGGATCGGACTCTGCACCGGCTATAGGATCGATGGCGAAGTCGTGACGGAGTTTCCGGGGGACATCGCCGATCTGGTGGGGATCGAGCCGATCTACGAATGGTTCGACGGGTGGAAGTCGTCGACCGCCGATGCACGTACGCTCGGCGCGCTGCCGAAGCTGGCGCGGGTGTATCTGGACCGGATCCAGGAGCTCGTGGAGTGCCCGGCGCAGTATGTCTCGGTGGGGACGCGACGCGACCAGATCATCGGTCTGCAGGCGTGAGCGGAGCGCGGTGAGATGGCCGGCCGAGTGAAGCGGAGATCCTCGCCCGCGGCCAAGGTCGCGGGGAAGATCGGTCGCGCGGTCGACGGGGACAATCCATTGCCAGTGGTCGTGATCGGCGCGGGGCCCTGCGGCCTCGCAGCGGCGGCGGCGATACAGAAGGCGGGGATCGCAGTCACCGTCTTCGATCGCGGGTGCGTGGCGAGCTCGGTCGCCTCGTACCCCGTCTACATGACGTTCTTCTCGACGGCCGACAAGATCGCGATCGCCGACATGCCGTTCCCGCTGGCGACCGACAAGCCGACGCGGCGCGAGGCGTTGGCGTACTACCGCGAAGTGGTGTCGCACTTCGGGCTCGACGTGCACCAGTACGAGCCGGTGGTGCACGTCTGGCGGCGCAAGCACGAGTTCATCGTCCACTCGCGTCCGCTTGGCGGGGACGTGGTGGAGACGCGCGCGCGGGCGATCGTCGTCGCGAGTGGGTACTTCGGTACGCCCAATCCACTCGGCGTGCCGGGTGAGGACCTCCCGCACGTGTCGCACCTGTACCGCGAGGGGCATGAGGCGTTCCAGCGCCAGGCGATCGTCGTCGGCGGCGGGAACTCGGCGGCCGAGGCGGCGCTCGATCTCTGGCGGCATGGGGCGAAGGTGACGCTCGTGCACTTCGGGCCGAGCTTCGACAAGAACATCAAGCCCTGGGTGTTGCCCGACCTGCAGAATCGATTGAAGGACGGGTCGATCGGTGTGCGCTGGAATACGCGCGTGACGGCGATCGAGGCGGGGCGGGTGCATCTCGAGGGGAAGGATGGTCCTGGGATCCTGCCGGCGCAGCACGTCTACCTGATGACGGGGTTCACGCCGAGCACCGAGTTGCTCGCATCGCTGGGGGTCGTGGTGAATGCGCTGACGGGGATCCCCGCACACGAGCCTGAAAGCATGCAGACGAACGTGTCCGGGGTGTTCATCGCTGGGGTGCTGGCGAGTGGGTTCGACGCGAACAAGGTGTTCATCGAGAATGGGCGCGGGCATGGGGCGCTGATCGCGCGGGCGCTCGGCGGCGGGGCGTAAGCGTTGCGCGATCTTCGGGGATGAGACTTTCGACGGCCACAGCGCACTGCCTTGACCACAGGGGCACAGGGGGCACAGGGGACACCGGGGGGTTCGCTCGGAGTGTGAGGCCGTCGCCGGTGGCAGCCGAGGCCGACCATTAGATTGCGAGCACCGTCAGCTCACCCTTTCGCACCCGTCGTTCATGCGCCCCGACGTCCTCGAATCGCTCGTCAGTCTTTCCAAGCGCCGCGGCTTCATCTTCCAGTCCTCCGAGATCTACGGCGGCACCGGATCGGTGTGGGATTACGGCCCGCTCGGCGTCGAGCTCAAGAACAACGTCAAGACGCGTTGGTGGAATGCGATGGTGCGCGAGCGCGACGACGTCGAAGGGCTCGACGCGGCGATCCTCATGCACCCGAAAGTGTGGGAGGCCTCGGGCCATGTGAGCGGGTTCTCCGATCCGCTCGTGGACTGCAAGGCGTGCAAGGCGAGGTTCCGCGCGGACAAGATCGCCGACGCCCAGTGCCCGCGGAAGCCGAGCAAGAAGCCGGGCGAGCATGTGGACTGCCAGCTCACCGAGCCGCGGCAGTTCAACCTCATGTTCAAGACGTTCATGGGTCCCGTGGAGGAGTCGGCTTCGGTCGTGTATCTCCGCCCGGAGACGGCGCAGGGGATCTTCGTGAACTTCCTCAACGTGCAGCAGGCGACGCGCCAGAAGGTGCCGTTCGGGATCGCGCAGATCGGCAAGGCGTTCCGCAACGAGATCACGCCCGGGAACTTCACGTTCCGCACGCGTGAGTTCGAACAGATGGAGATGCAGTACTTCGTCGAGCCGGGCACGGATATGGATCACTTCGAGCGTTGGAAGCAGGCGCGATTCGACTGGCATCTCTCGCTCGGGCTCGATCGCGACCGGCTCGAGTTCCATCAGCACACCGAGCAGGAGCTGGCGCACTACGCGCGCGCGGCCTTCGACATCAACTTCGACTTTGGTGGAACGCTGGGCTTTCAGGAGATCGAGGGCGTGCACAACCGCTCCGACTTCGACCTCAAGCAGCACCAGCAGTTCTCGACGAAGAAGCTCGAGTACGTGGACCAGGCCGCGAACAAGCGGTACCTGCCGTACGTGATCGAGACGTCGGTGGGCGCCGACCGCGTGACGCTCGCGATCATGGCGAACGCGCTGCGCGAAGAGCCGGTCCCGGGTGAGACGGAAGGCCGCACGGTGATGGGCTTCCACCCTGCGCTCGCGCCGATCAAGGCCGGTATCTTCCCGCTCACCAAGAAGGACGGTCAGCCGGAGATGGCGGAGAAGCTGGCGGCCGCGTTGCGGAAGCGATTCAACGTGTTCTACGACGAGTCCGGTGCGATCGGGCGCCGCTACCGTCGTCAGGACGAGGCGGGGACGCCGTTCGGCATCACGATCGACCCCGACTCCACGGCGAACGATGACGTGACGATCCGCTTTCGCGACGACATGGGGCAGATCCGCGTCTCGACGAGCAAGGTGATCGAGGTGATCACGCAGTACCTCGAGGCTGACCACGTGCGCGCTGAGTCGCGCCTCGTCGGGTGAGGGAGCGGCGGCGCGTGACTGCGTTCTTCGCTGCGATCCTCGGAACGTGCTTCGCTGCCCAGCGAGCCCTGCGATGAGGAATGATCGCAGTCCGCTGGACACCCTGCGCGCGCGTGGCGAGTCCTTTCTCGAGGAGGTCTCGGCCGAGTACCACGCGGCGCACGCCGGCTGGAAGGACACCGCGGCGTTGCAGCCGATCTACGAGAAGCACCGAGCCGCGTACGACGACGAGGCGTTCGGGATGGCGCTCGAGTTGTTGCGTGCGTCGGCGCCGAACGGCAGTGCATCCAGTGACCACCGTTCGGCGCAGCTGCTGCTCGACTGGCTGCTCGATTCTCGCGTGGGGCGTGAACTGGCGCCGATCGAGGAGCGCGAGATCGCCTGGGAAGGCTCTGCGGTCATCCGGCTCTCGGACGGCACCGAGGAACCGTACTCGCGCGTGTCCATCACGACGGCCAATACGCGCGATGCCAACGAGCGGCATGCGCTCGACGATGCCCGCGCCGCGCTCGTCGAGCGGGAGCTCGCCCCGATCCGCCGCGAGCGGTTGCAGCGCGAGCACGAGGTGGTCGCGTCGCTCGGGATCGCGCCGACGTACAACGCCACCTGGGAGACGCTGAGCGGCGTCTCGCTCGCGGCGTTGCGCGCGGAGTGCGAGGCGTTCCTCCGCGATACGCAGGCCATGTGGGACGACCTGCAGCCGCGCTACATCAAGAAGGGACTCGGGATGCAGCCCGGCGACGCGACGCGCGCCGACCTGCTCGCGCTCGTGCGCGCGCCGGAGTTCGACGCCTTCTTTCCCGCGAACCAGATGGAGCGCGAGGTCCGGCGTCAGATGACCGAGATGGGCGCGAGTCCTGACGCGCATGGGCGCGTGCGGTACGACACGGCCGAACGGCCGGGGAAGCGCGCGCGCGCGTTCTGCGCGCCGGTGAAGATCCCGGACGTCGTGCATCTCGTCCTGCGTCCGCACGGCGGGCAGTCCGACTGGATGACGCTCATGCACGAACTCGGCCACGCGCTGCACTTCGGGAACATGGATCGCACGTTGCCATTCGAGTTCCGCTGGCTCGGCGACAACTCGGTGACCGAGGGCTACGCGATGCTCTTCGATCACCGACTCAAGGACGCCGGCTGGCTCATGCGCTACACCGAGCTGGGCAAGAACGAGCTGCCGGAGTTCCTGCATTCGCAGGGGTTCGAAGAGCTGCATTTCGTGCGGCGCTACGCGGCCAAGCTGATCTACGAGACGGAGCTGCATGGTGGCGGGGTGTCATGGGACGCGCTCCCCGACCTGTATGTGGAGACGCTCACGGCGGCGACCGGCTTCCGGTG
This sequence comes from Gemmatimonadota bacterium, assembly GCA_031416115.1. Lineage (GTDB taxonomy): Bacteria > Gemmatimonadota > Gemmatimonadetes > Gemmatimonadales > Gemmatimonadaceae > Pseudogemmatithrix. The sequence goes on along the minus strand of JANOTB010000115.1, from coordinate 19,001 downwards.
TCAGCGCGCCGACGCGTTCGTGGACGTGGACCCGCGCTACTACGCGGCGCGCTACCTGCGCGCGTGGCAGTTGCAGGCCGTGCTGGACGAATCACTTCGCGAGCGATTCAACGAGGATTGGTGGCGGAACCCGAACGCCGGCCCGTGGATGGTGGGCGAGTTGTTCGGGCATGGTCAGCGCGAGCTGGCCGATGAACAGGCGCGGCGTGTCGCGGGGAAGGGCCTCTCCTTCGTTCCCGTGATCGCCGGAATCGAACGTATGATCGGGTGACTGCGATGACGACCGTCTATTTGAATGGGAAGTACGTGCCGAAGGAAGAGGCGATGATCCCGGTGGAGGATCGTGGCTTCATGTTCGGCGACGGCATTTACGAGGTGGTGCGCGTCATCAGCGGGCGCCTCCACGCGTGGGACGGGCATGCCGCGCGCATGGCGAACGGCCTCAACACGTTGCGCATCAGCATGGTGGGCGCCGAGTCGGCGACGTTGCAGGCGGTCTGCGAAAAGCTCGTTGCGGACAACGGCCTTGCTGGCGGCGAGGCGACGGTCTACGTGCAGGTCTCGCGCGGTGCGGCGCCGCGGACGCATCACTTCCCTCCGGCCGGCACGCCGACCACGGTCTACGCTGCCGCGAGTGCGTTCACGCCGAACTTCGCCATGCGCGACAACGGCGCGAAGGGGATCACGCTCGCCGACATCCGTTGGTCGCGTTGCGACCTGAAGACCGTCAACCTGCTCGGGCCGGTGTTGGCGCGGCAGGCGGCGCAGGAAGCAGGCGCCTACGAGGCGCTGATGCACCGCGACGGGATGTTCACCGAGGGCGCGGCGACGAATGCGTTCTTCGTGGTGAAGGGGGTGCTGCGGACGTATCCGCTCTCGAACTACATCCTGCCGGGGATCACACGGGTGGAGATCGTGGAGATGATCCATGAGCTCGGGTTGCCGTTCGAGGAGCGGCCGGTGTCACTCGCGGAGCTGTCGACGGTGGAGGAGGTATTCGTGTGCGGCACGACGACCGACGTGCAGCCGCTCGTCGAGATCGACGGGAGGCCGGTGGGGAACGGGAGGCCGGGGCCGCTGACGGTGAAGCTCAAAGAGGCGCTCGCGAAGCGGTTGTACGCCAAGTGATCATGCGAAGTGCAACGGATTTCACCACCGAGGCACCGAGGGCACCGGGAACTGCTCAGCGTGCCCTCGGTCGTCCTTGGCTCCTCGGTGCTCTCGGTGCCTCGTTACTCTTGGCGGCCCCACTCGACGCGCAGTCACCGAGCGACGACGCGATCCTGCGCGACGCGACGACGCAGTTGCAGGCGATGATCCGGATCAACACCACGAATCCTCCCGGCAACGAACTCGCCACGGCCCGCTTTCTCGATTCGCTCTTCAAGCAGGCGGGTATCGAGTCGCAGGTCTACGAGAGTGCTCCGGGGCGCGGTGCGGTCGTCGCGCGGATCCGCGGTGCGACCGGCGCCGGCGCGAAGTCGCCGGTGATCCTGATGGGGCACATGGACGTGGTCGGCGTGATCCGCGAGCAGTGGACCGTCGACCCCTTCGCCGCCGAGGTGCGCGATGGCGTGCTCTACGGCCGTGGCGCGATCGACGACAAGGGGATGCTCATCGCCAATCTGCAGGCGATGCTCGCACTGCAGCGGCGCGTGAAGGCCGGCGAACGACTCACGCGCGACGTGATCTACGTGGCGAATGCGGACGAGGAGGCCGGCGGCGACTTCGGTATGGGCTGGCTGCTCAAGAACCATCCCGATGCGATCCGCGCCGAGTATGCGCTCAACGAGGGTGGCCGCACGCGGGTGATGTCGAACGGCAAGCGGTACGTGGCACTCCAGATGGCGGAAAAGGTCTCGCATGTCGTGACCGTCACCGCGAGCGGCCCCGATGGGCATGCGTCGATCCCGCTCGAAGGGAACGCGATCGCGCGGCTCGGGCGCGCACTCGGCGTGATCGGTGCGCACCGGGAGCCGACCACGCTCACGCCGGTCACCACACGATTCTTCGCTGCGCTCGCGGCGGTCTGGCCCGACGCGCGCGAGGCGCGCGCCATGGGCGACGTCGCTGCGGGTGACGTGGCGCGTGTCGCGCGCGGTGCCGAGGTGCTCCGCGCCATTCCCACACTCGACGCGGTCCTGCGCACCGGCATCTCGCCGACGATCGTCGGTGGAGGCATCCGCAGCAACGTGATCCCGCGTGAGGCGGTCGCGACGCTCAATATCCGCTCGCTGCCCGGGGAGTCGATCGACTCGACCGTCGCACGACTGGCGCGCGCGGTGCACGATCCGCTCGTGAAGTTCGTCATCACGAGCCGCGGCAAGGAGTCCCCACCGATGTCGGTGGAGAATGAGTTCTTCGTGGCCGTCGAGCGAGCAGCCAAGCGCGTCGATCCGGCGATCACCGTCGTCCCGTACCTCAGCACCGGCGCCACCGACTCGGCCGACTTGCGTCGCGCCGGATTCAAAGCGTACGGGCTCCTGCCGTTCCCGCTCGAGATGCCGGACGAGGAACGGATGCATGGGAACGACGAACGGTTGCCGCTCACGGCATTCCTCTTCGGCATCCGGTTCGTCATCGGGATCGCCGAGGCGCTCGCGTTGCGCTGATGTCCACGCCGCGGCGCCGCATCTGGCGCATGCCCACCCCAGAGTCCGGCCCCGACGTCACGGAAGGCGATGCCGCACTCCTGCGCGACCTCACGCACAGCCTCCTGCGTGCCGAACGCGCCGACGAGGCATTCCAGTTCGCGCTCGACCGCACCTGCCCCGTGGTGGGAGCATCGTTGGGCTCCGTATTCCTCATGGACGGTGCCGCGGAGCTCATGCGGCTGGTCGCCGCGCATGCGTGGCCCGATCGCTGGCGTCCCTGGTTGGGCGAGATGCGGGTGCGCGTCGGCTATGGACCGAGCGGCGAGGCGGTCAGCGAGCGACGCGTGATAGAGGTTCCCGACGTCTTCGCCGACGCGGGGCTCGAGGACTGGCAGGAGGTCGCGTCCGAGCTCGGGTTCCGCGCACTCGTCGCGCTGCCGCTGTGACGAACGCCGGAGTCGAGGGGGCGGCGACCTTCTATTTCGCTGATCCCGGCGTCCCCGACGCGCGGGTGCGCGCGCTGCTCCGGGCGGCGGCCGACGTGATGGCTGCGATCGCCGAGAAGTCGAGCTTGCAGGACCGCCTCCGCCGAGCGGAAGCGGCACTAGATTCCGTCAACGCAACGAACCCTGACGCCGTAGCGGGTGTCGAAGGACCCGAGGATCCCACATGAGACATCATCAGTCCCGCCGTACCCTGCAGCAGCAGCGCACCAGCCTTCCCGCCGGCGAGGTGCTCGCCGCCGCGCGCGAGTTCTTCGCGCGCGGTTCCGGGATCTACTCGGCCTTCCTCGAGAAGGAAGGACCGACCTGGATGAGCCTGCGCGGACAGGGAGGCGAGGAGATCGCGATCGCGGCGACTGAGGAGACCGGCGGCACCTCGGTCACTGGGTCGTCGTACATGTTCGACGCGCAGGTCGCGCAGTTCCTCTCGACGCTGCCGCCCGCCGCCGAGACGGGGCCGGTCTCGTGAGCGCACTCTTGAACGGGCTGCGCAGCCGCCGCGACGCGATCGCGCTCGGCAACGACGGACCGGGTGCCATCACCGTGCGTGTGCAGATGCCGGAACTCTGGGACACCGTGACCGTGCGCTGTGCGGACGGCACGAGCTCGGCGGCGCTCAAGCAGGTCGTGCTCGACGCATTCGGCGAGCGGCATCATCCGGCGTCGGACTATGTGCTCAAGCTCCGTGGCTTTGACGTGCTCGACGAGGGCGCTCCGGTGACGGTGGCCGGCGCGCGCGAGGGATCGACCTTTCTGATGACGTTCCGCCACCGGCGGCCGGTCCGCTGAACGCCGCCGCGAGCGCTCCTGTTGCGACCGACCGCGATGCCTTGCTCGCCGCCGCGGCACGGTTGCGAGCGGAGGTAGGGAAGCGGATCGTCGGGCAGGAGACGGTGCTCGATGAGATCCTCATGGCGCTCGTCGCCGGTGGGCATGCGCTGCTCGTGGGAGTGCCGGGCCTCGCGAAGACGATGATGATCCGTGCGGTCGCCGAGGCGATGGCGCTGGAGTTCCGTCGGATCCAGTTCACGCCCGACCTCGTGCCGAGCGACATCACCGGCACCGAGTTGCTCGAGGAGGATTCGCAGACGGGCCATCGGTCGTTCCGCTTCGTGCGAGGGCCGGTCTTCGCGAACATCGTACTCGCCGACGAGATCAATCGCGCGCCGCCGCGCACGCAGGCGGCGTTGCTCGAAGCGATGCAGGAGCACCGCGTGACGGCGGCGGGTCAGACGATGGCGCTGCCAGAGCCGTTCTTCGTGCTCGCGACGCAGAATCCGATCGAGCAGGAAGGGACGTATCCGCTCCCTGAGGCGCAGCTGGACCGCTTCCTGTTCGACATCCGCATCGGGTATCCGAGCGCCGACGAGGAGGTCGCGATCCTGCGTGCGACGACCGGCGTCGGCGAGGCGCCGCTCAGGCCGATCATCGGCGCCGACGAAGCGCGTGCGCTCCAGCGCATGACGCGCGAGGTCGCGGCGGCCGATGCGGCGTTGCGCTACGCGGCCGCACTCGCGCGCGCGACGCGGCCCAAGGGTGGCGAAGCGACGGAGTTGGTCGAGCAGTTCGTGCGCTGGGGCGCGGGGCCGCGCGCGGGACAGGCGCTGATCCTCGGCGCGAAGGCGGCGGCGTTGCTCTCCGGGCGTCAGGTGGTCTCGCCCGACGACATCCGTCGGGTCGCGCGGCCCGTGCTGCGACACCGTGTGCTGCCGAACTTCGCCGCCGAGGCGGAGGGGATCGACAGCGAGCGGATCGTCGAGGACCTGATCGCGCGCGTGCCGGAGCCGCGCGGCCTCACGGGCATCTAGCCGTGGCGGTGGGTCCGTACGGCGCATTGCTCGACGCCGTGCGCGGCGTGCGATGGCCTGCGCGCCGTCCGGTGCCTGGCGGTGTGCCGGGAGCTCATCAGGCGAGATCGCGCGGGATCGCGCCGGAGTTCGCGGAGTATCGCCCCTACCGCCAAGGGGACGATCCGCGGCGCATCGACTGGAAGCTCCTCGCGCGCAGCGACAAGGCGTTCATCCGGCTCGCACCAGACCACGCCTCGCTCGGCACGACGTTCATCGTCGATGCGTCCGCGAGCATGGCGTTCGCGGGGAAGTGGGTGCTCGCCAAGCGCGTGGTCGTCGCGCTCGCCGCGGTCGCGCACTCGAGTGCTGACCCGGTGGGACTCGTGATCGCGGGACCGAGCAGGGTGCAGCGCATGCCGCCGCGCGCGCGCGGCGGGGTGATCGCCGAGATCGCGCGCGCGCTCGACGCGGTGTCGCCCGGCAGTTCGCAGCCGCTCGCCACGTTGGTGCACGGCAGCGCGACGCGCTGCGTGGTGGTGAGCGACGCACTCTGCGACGTCGATGCGTTGCGGCTCGCGCTCGTGCAGCATCGCGCGCGCGGTGGGGAGTCGCATCTGCTTCACGTGGTGTCGAGCGAGGAACTCGAGCCGCCCGCGGAGCCGCGGCTGGTGGTCGATCCCGAGGACGAGCGGATCGAACGTCCGCTCGTGCCGGCGACGTTGGACGCCTACGGCGCGCGCTTCGGCGCATGGCGCGCCGACGTGGCGCAACGCATGCGTGGCGAGGGGATCGCGTATCAGGAGGTGCGTGACGACGCGGCAGTGGATGCAGTCGTGCGGCGCGTGGTGTCACCTCCGGGCGCAGACGGTCGGCGATGAGCTTCCTGGCTCCGATCATGCTCGCGGCCGGTGCGATCGCGGCGGCGGCGGTCGTCGCGTTGCACCTGCTCACGACGCGGCGCCCGCCCACGGCGGTATTGCCGACGGCGCGATTCGTCCCCGTGAGTGACGCGCGCGCGGTCGCGCGATCGTCGCGCCCCACTGACCTGTTCTTGCTCGCGTGCCGCGTGCTGGCAGTCCTCTTGCTCGGCGCGGCATTCGCGCAGCCCGTACTCGACTTGCCTGGGCCGTCGGTGCGATCGGTGGTGATGCTCGATCGTTCGGCGAGTGTCGCTGACGCCAAGGCTGCGGCTCGACTGGCTGGCGAGCGGCTCACGGCGGGTGGCGCACTCGTGGTGTTCGACACCGTTGCGCATGAGCAGTCGGTCGACACCACGGACGGCGCGCCGAGCGCGTCACCACGCGCGGCTCCACGCGCGGGACCGGGCATACTCTCGGCCGCGCTCGTCGTGGCCACTCGAGCGGGGCGCCGTGTGGCGCGCGGTGCGGACTCGGTGCGGTTGGTCCTGATCTCTCCACTCGCGGAGGAGGAGTTCGACGCCGCGACTGACGCGCTGCGCGCGGAGTGGCCAGGCGGCATCGAGATCGTGCGCGTCGCCGCAGTGACAGACGCCGCGCGCCGCGGGGAGGTCCGACTGGTGAGCGCGATCGCGGACGATCCTCTCGCGCCCGCCATCGCCCGTCTCGACGTTGCACGCAGAGCCGTCGCGCGCCGCGCCGTCGCGCGCGAGGCACACGAGGTGCGGATCGTGCGAGCGGCGCCCTCGGTCGCCGACTCGGCGTGGGCAAGAGAGCCGGGGCGCGTGCTGGTGTTCTGGCCGTCACCACGCGAGACGGTGCCGGTCGCTGACGGCGTGACCGCGTTCGGCCTGCGCACGGCGACGATCGTCGCACCACTGGTGCGGATGCCGCTCGACGGCTCCTCGGGATCGCCGCGTCGACGAGTAGCTCGCGAGATGCCGAGTGCACCGGCGGTGCCCTCGCGCGTGATCGCGCGATGGCGTGACGGCACGGTTGCCGCCACCGAGTCCCCGCTGGCGGCAGGGTGCGTGCGGTCCGTGGGTGTTGGAATCCCGCTCGCCGGGGATCTCACGCTCCGTGCGCCATTCGACCGGTTCCTCGACGCGATGGTCGAGCCGTGCGGCGGAGCGCGCGGTCGCGCGGTGACCGATTCGGTCGCACGGCGTCTCTCCGGTGGCGCGCAGATGGCGAGTGCGCGACATCTCGCTGCGGGCGCGACCGCAGACCGAGGTGCCGCCGGGCTCCTGCTCTCGCTGGCGTTGGTGGCACTCGCGGCCGAGTGGTTGCTGCGTCGACGGTCGACCGAATGAGCGGGCCGCGAGAGCGGATCGCGCATGCGCGCCGCCGGTTCGGCGTCGCCGCCGTCGCGCGGGGCGTGGCGCTCGGTGTTGCCACGGCACTCGGCGTGCTGCTGACTGCGACGCTCGTCGACGCGCTGGTCGGGCTCCCGGCGCCGCTGCGCCGAGTGAGCGCTCCGCTCGCGGTCGTGATCGGGGCGCTCGTGCTGCTCGCCGAGTTCAGGCGGCGGATCAAACCCACCTGGAGCGCGAGCGACGAAACGATCGCGCTCTGGTTCGAGCGGCGCGTGCCGACACTTCGGTATGCGCTCGTCACGTCGGTCGATCCGCACGTCGCCCAACTTCCCCCGTCGCTCGCGCGGCAGGTCCGAGCGGCGGCGCTTGAGCCTGAGGTGTCGCGCGCTGCGCGCGCGCTGCTGCTCGGACCGATCGCCGTGCTCGCCCTCATGACCGTCGTGTTCCTCGTCGCGCCTGCGGGTGCGGTCGCGCGTGTGACGGCGCCGCGCGCCGGGGACGCGCTCGAGCGTCTGGGTGCCGCCGCGCGCGCGACGAACGATCCGCTCGCGACGATCGTCGTGCGCGTGGTGCCGCCGGCATACACCGGTCTCGGCGCACGAGCGATCGATGATCCGTCATCGGTACGTGCTCTCGCCGGCAGCCGTCTGGTGGTCGAAGGCCGTGGAACGGGGGTCAATGCTGAGCTTGGGGCGGCGGAGATCGCGAGTACCGAGCGGGACGGCGTCTGGCGCGTCGCGCTCACGGTGCCGGCGCAAACTGACGGGCTGCGCCTGCGCGGGCCAACGCGCGAGCGGATGCTCGTCGTCGAGTCGTTCGTCGACTCGGTGCCGGTCGCGCGCCTCGACGCACCCGCACGCGACTCGGTGTTGCGCTCCGCGCGTGGTGCGCTCGTGCTCGGCGCCGAGTTGCGCGACGATCACGGGCTCGCCGATGCGGCGTTCGAGTACATCGTCAGTGCGGGCGCGGGCGAGGCCTACACGTTCCGCAGCGGACGAGTCGCCGCTCGCACGTTCGGCGCCGGCGTGCGTAGTGGACGCATCGATGGCACGCTCCTGCTCGACACGCTCACGCTCGGCCCCGGTGATCTGATCCACGTGCGCGCCCTCGCGCGCGACCGCAACGACGTCACCGGGCCCGGTCAGGGCGCGTCGGAGACGCGCACGATCCGCATCGCCCGCGTCGATGAGTACGACTCGGTGAGCGTCGATCCGATGCCGCCCACTGAACCGGAGAAGAACGCGCTCTCGCAGCGCATGATCCTCCTCATGACGACGGAACTTCGTGACCGTGCGCTGCGCGTCGGCGTGGCTCTGGTGCAGCGGGACTCGCGTCGTCTCGCTGCGGAACAGACCAAGCTCCGCAAACGCGTGAGCGAGGTGATCTTCGTTCGGCTCAGTGAGGACGGGGGCGAGCACGCGCACTTCGCGGGCGACGGACACGAGCATGGCGCGGAGAAGCCGCTCGATCCCGAGCAGGTGCTCGCTGCCGCGCAACGCGCCGCCAGTGTGGACCCCACCCGGCAGCTCGACGGCGAGGGTGACGAGACGCCTGTCGTCGCGATCAACAAGCCGCTGCTCGAGGCGTACAATCACATGTGGCGCGCGTCCACGGAGTTGGAGACGGCGAACCCGGCCGCCGCGATCCCGTGGATGGAGCGGGCGATCGAGGCGCTGCAACGCGCGCGTGCGGCCGAACGGATCTACCTACGCGGTCGTCCGCCGCGCGTGGTGGTCGACCTCGCAAAGGTGCGCGGCACAGGTCGCGACGCGTCGGCGCCGTCCGCTCGCGAGGCGCGCGCGCCCCTCGATGCCGATCGCACTGCGCGACTCCGTCGCTTCGATGCGGCGCTCGGCCAGATCGCTTCCGATCCGCTCGCCGCCGTCGACTCGCTGTTGCTGCTGCGCCTCTCACTCCCCGCCACGGAGCGGGCGTCAGCCGCGGCACTCGACGCCGCTGCCGACGCGGTGCGGCGCGGCGGCGACGTGACCGCGGCACTGCAGCGCGCCCGTCGCTCGCTCGCCGGAGCGCCGCTGCGACAGGACGGCCTCTCGCTGTGGGGTCGATGATGCCTGACTACACCTTCGCCACCGCGCAGTACGATTCGGGCGACTGGGACAGCGCCCCGATGGTCCCCGCGAACATCATCGACTCGGTGGCCCGCTACACCGGCGTCGACGTCGCGCCGGTGGGTACGATCGTGCCGCTCGGCTCGCGCGACCTGTTCAAGTATCCACTGGTGTACCTGACCGGGCATCTTCCCGTGCGCTTCTCGGACGTCGAGCGCACGACACTGAGGGAATACTGCGGGCGCGGTGGAATGTTGTTCATCGACGACCACAATCACGATGTGGATGGGCAGTTCCATCGCACGACGTGGGAGGAGATCGCTCGCGCCGTCGGACCGCTCAAGGATCTGCCGAACGATCACGCGTTGTATCGCGCCTTCTTCCAGTTCCCGGACGGTCCACCGACGACGAGCCACGAGCTCAATGGCTGGGGTGACAACCTCGTGCACAAGCACCTTCAGGCGGTGCTCGCGGGAGATCGGATCGCGGTGCTGTACAGCAGCAAGGACTATAGCTCGGAGTGGAACTATCACCCCGACAACAAGCGATTCCTCTCGGTGGACAACACGAAGTTCGGCGTGAACCTGGTGGTCTATGCGCTCACCCGCTGACCGCCGCGTCGGTTGGGAGCGCGCCGGGCGTGGCGCCGCGCTCGCGATCCTGGTGCTTGCGCTGCTGCGGGTGCTGCTCTCGCGTGGCGACGGAGCCGCTCTGGTGGTGCACGTCGACGCGCAGGGCGAGGTGAGTGTACGCGCCCGCGATTCGCTCGCCGCGCGCGCGCGGGCAGGTGACGCCGTGACTTGGAGCGGCGACGTCGCCGCACTCGCGACCGCGGCGGAGCCGGTGCGCGACCCCCGGGCGCTGACCGTGATCGCGGCTGTGAGCGACGGGGTGCTCGCACTCGGTGATAGCCTGGGTGCGATCGACTCGCTCCCGGCCGGTGGCGGTGCCATCACGGCCTCGGGACTGCGCGGTGCCGTGCGAGTGAGCGCGGGGCGCACCGGTGCGAGCGTCCTTGCACCGTCGACGGTGACCCCGGGGCGCGTCCTCCTGCTCGGCCGCGTGGGATGGGAGTCCAAGTTCACGGTCGCTGCGCTTGAGGAAGCAGGGTGGTCAGTGGACGTGCGCTTGCGGCTCTCCGACCGGGCGCGCGTCACACAAGGTGCCGCGCCGACGCAACCGGCCAACGCGCACGCGGTCGTGGTCGCACTCGACACCGTACTTGGTGCCGACGCGGCTGCGCTGACACGCTTTGTACGCGCCGGTGGCGGTCTCGTGCTTGCCGGCGAAGCGAGCGCCGCGCCGTCGCTTGCGGCCAGCATGCCGGCGCGTGCGGGAGCGCGCGTGGAGGGAGAGCCGGGTGCCTTTGACGCCGATGAACCCTTGCGCGCGCTCCCGATGCGCCCGCTGCAGTCGATGCGCGCTGAAGGTGTCGTGCTCGAACGGCGCGACAGGACCGTCGCGGTGGCCGCGCGCCGATTCGCATCGGGACGCGTGGTGCAGGCCGGCTACGAAGAGACCTGGCGCTGGCGCATGCAGGGGGGCGCGTCGGGCGCGCGCGATCACCGCGAGTGGTGGTCGCGCCTGGTCGCGGCCGCCGCACCCGCGAATAGCGACCCCCACTCGACAGGAGCGAACGTGGAATCCGCGCCGCGGGCCGCACTCGTGCATCGACTCGGTCCTTCGGTTCTCGCCGCCCCGACCACACCGTCTCCTCCTCGCGCCCTCCCCGCGTGGCTCGGTGCGATCACCCTCGTCCTTCTGGTCGCCGAGTGGGCATCGCGGCGCGCCCGGGGAGCCGCATGAGCCTCGCATTCATCTCGCACTCCGACGTCGGCCGTCACGACAACGGGTGGAACCATCCCGAGCATGTGGGCCGCATTCGCGCGATCACGCGCGCGATGCGCTATCACCCCGAGCTGTTCATGGCGCTCGAGCACATCGAGGCTCGCCACGCGACCGTCGACGAACTCGCTTTGGCGCACGACCGCGGGTACATCGAGCGCGTGCACGCCCTGTGCGAGGCGGGCGGTGGCCGGTTCGACGCCGACACGCTCGTGAGCGAGGGATCGTGGGACGCGGCGACCGCCGCCGCGGGCTCGGTGATCGAGGCCGTGGAGCGGTCACTCGACGGCCGCAACCTGAGGAGCTTCGTCGGTGTGCGGCCGCCCGGGCACCACGCGCTCCGCGACCGGGCGATGGGTTTCTGCATCTTCGGCAGCGTCGCGATCGGTGCGCTCGTCGCGCGGCGCAGCGGCGCTGACCGTGTGCTCATCGTCGACTGGGATGTCCACCATGGCAATGGAACGCAGGCGATCGTCGAACGGGACCCCGACATCCGTTTCGTGTCGATGCATCAGTGGCCCTGGTACCCAGGGTCCGGCGCGACCGAGGATCGCGGACTGCACGAGAACGTCTGGAACGTGCCCATGCCGCCCGGACTCGCTCCTGAGCGGTACACCGCGGCACTGCTGGCGGCCGTGGATGCAGCCACCGCCGAGTGGACGCCGAGCCTCGTGCTCATCTCGGCGGGCTTCGATTCACTCGCGGGCGACCCGCTGGGAGGCTTCACGCTCGAGCTCGACGACGTGCGCACAGTGACACGCGCACTGGTGGAGCGCGCCGAGCGCTGGTGCGGGGGACGGGTCGTGAGTGCGTTGGAGGGAGGCTACGATCCGGACCGCCTTGGCGAGGCGGTCATCGCACACCTCGAGGCCCTGCGGTAGTTTCACTCCCATGCCCAAGCCCCGTAGGAGCAAGTCCCTGCGCCTCCGGACGATCACGGAGGAAATGACTGCGACCGTCCCGCAGGAGAGTGGTGCGCGTTCGTGGCACCGCGATGTGTCCGGCACCGTTCGCCGCGACATCGACCCCAAGGAGTTCGTTGCGATCGTGGCCTCCGGTGTGGGACTCCTCTGGGTCGACATCGACTTCCGGGTCCGTTCACAGCATGCGCTCCTCGAGAAGGCCTTTCAGTTCCATCCGCTGAGCATCGAGGACACGCTCTCGCCGGAAGGGCGCGTGAAGTTCGAGGAGTTCCCCACGTACGCGTTCGCCGTGGTGCGCGCGGTGCGATTCGCCGACGAGACGCCTGAGCTCTACGACATCGAGACCTTCAACCTCTCGATCTTCCTCGGGCGCAACTTCGTCGTCACGGTACACGGACCGCACGCGCCGGGCGTGGACGCGACGAACGATCGGATCCAGCGCTCGCACGACCTGCTCGAGCGGGGGGCGAGTCGGTTGATGCACCATGTGCTCGACGCCACGGTCGACGCCTACTTCCCGGTCATCGATCAGCTCGACGCGTTCGTGGACGGACTCGAGGAGCGCGTCTTCGTGCACTTCGACCAGGAGTCGTTGCGCGACATCTTCAGCGTGAAGCGCCTCGTGCTGCAGCTGCGGCGCCACCTCTCGCCCATGCGCGAGGTCTTCAACGTGCTGCAGAACCGTCCCTGCGCGCTCATCCCGCCCGACTCGCAGATCTACTACCGCGACATCTACGACCATGTGATCCGGCTCAACGAGTCGCTCGACACGTACCGCGACCTGCTCTCGAGCACGATGGACTCGTACCTCACGCAGGTGTCCAACCGCATGGGCATGGTGACCAAGGGTCTCACGGTGGTCGCGACCATGAGCGTGCCCTTCGTGGTGGTGAGCGGGATGTGGGGCATGAACTTCAGCGAGATCCCGCTCTCCGGATGGCCGCACGGCTTTTGGGTGATGATGGCCGTCCAGCTGGGACTCGGCGGGGCGCTCATCTGGATCCTCAATCGCCGCGGTTGGCTGTAGATTCCCTGCGTGTTCTGTCCTGACTGCGGTACCTGGAACCGGAGCACTGCCCGCACCTGCGGACCGTGCGGGCTCGTGTTGCCGCAGATCCCGGTGGCGATCGACGCCCCCGACCACCTGATCACGTCACTGCGTCAGGCGACGGGTCAGCGGTACCGGATCGTGCGCCGCGTGGGCAGCGGCGGCATGGCCGACGTCTACGAGGCGCGGCACCACCTGCTCGACCGGCCGCTCGCGGTGAAGGTCCTGCACTCGCATCTCTCGCGGGAGCCCGAGATGCGCGTGCGCTTCAAGCGCGAGGCGGAGGCGGCCAGTCGGCTGTTGCACCCGTTCATCTGCTCGCCACTCGACTACGGCGAGACCGACGACGCGGTGTACATCGTGCTCCCGTTCATCGCCGGCGGTTGCCTTGCCGACGATCTCGCCAAGACGCGCACGATCGAGGCACCGCGCGCGGCCCGCATCGCCGCGCAGGTCGCGACCGCGCTCGACTACGCGACGCGGCAGGGGATCATCCACCGCGATGTGAAGCCTGACAACGTGCTGTTCGACGCCGACGGCAACGCCATCCTCACCGACTTCGGCATCGCGACGGCGCACTTCCACGGACGTCTCACCGCGGGCGGCCGCGCCATGGGGACGCCGCACTACATGGCGCCAGAGCAGGCGATGGGTCGCTTCGTGGACGGGCGCGCCGATCTCTACGCGGTGGGCGTGATGCTCTACGAGTGCGTGCTCGGTGCCACGCCGTTCGATGGTCCGGACGGCTACGCGATCGGTTACAAGCATGTGCATGAGCTGCCGCCGCCGCTCGAGCGCGTCGCACCGCACGTGCCGCGCGGACTCGCCGAGATCACGATGCGTTGTCTCGAGAAGGCGCCGGAAGCGCGATTCCAGCGCGGCCACGACCTTGCCGAAGCACTCTACGACTGGATCGCGGCGTCCGGCGCGCACGACGAGCCCCCGGTGCGCGGGTCGCGGCCGGCGGAGTGACCGCCTCCGACCCCGCGGGGCGCCCGCGCCTCGTCGAGGTCGCGCTCCCCCTGCCGTTGCTGCAGACCTTCACCTACGCGGTGCCGGAGACCACACGTCACCCACTCGTGGCCGGGAGCCGCGTGGTGGTGCCCGTGAGGAATCGGCGGACGATCGGGTTCTGCGTCGGTGAGAGCGATGGCGTCTCGCTCGGCGACACGGTGCCCAAGGCGATCCTCGACGTTCCGGACGCCGAGCCGTCGCTGAGCGCGGACCTGCTCGCGCTCTGCCGCTGGATCTCCGACTACCATGTGGTGCCGCTCGGTCTCGTCTGTCGTGCCGTGCTGCCGGGAACGCTCGGTGTCGCCGCGCGCCCGGCGCCGGAAGGGCGCACGGAGCGTTTGCTGGCGATCGCGATGGAACTACCCACGCTCCTCGAACGCGACGCGGCCTTCAAGCGTGCGCCGCAGCAACGGCAGCTCTACGAACTCCTCGAGCAGCTGGGTGGTCGCGCTCCCGTGCCGCTCCTCATCGAGCGACTCGGATGCACCAGCAGTGTGGTCGCGGGCCTGCTCAAGCGCGGACTCGTGCGCGAGGAGCGCGAGGGGCGCGCGCGCGATCCGTTCGCGAGCCGGCCTGCGGGGAAGGCGCCGCAAGTCACACCGAGTGAGGCGCAACGCACCGCGATCGACGCGATCCTCGCCGGTGCTCCCGGTGCGGCCTTTCTGCTACACGGCATCACCGGGAGCGGCAAGACGCTCGTGTACCTGCAGGTGCTCGAGCAGGTCGTGCGCAAGGAGGGCAAGAGCGCGATCGTGCTCGTCCCCGAGATCGCACTCACGCCGCAGGCGGTCGATCGCTTCAGAGCGGTGTTCGGTGACGAGGTCGCGGTCCTCCACTCGGGACTGAGCGACGGCGAGCGGCTCGATGCGTGGCGGGCGTTGCGCCGCGGTGAGAAACGGATCGCGGTCGGCGCGCGCTCGGCCGTCTTTGCACCACTCGCGAACCTCGGTGCGATCATCGTCGACGAAGAGCACGAGGCGAGCTACAAACAGGCGGAGACGCCGCGGTACCATGCGCGCGACGTCGCGCTCATCCGTGCGCGCGAGGCGGGCGCGCGCTGCGTGCTCGGGAGCGCGACACCGAGTCTCGAGAGTTGGAAGAACGCGCAGGAGGGGCGGCTCACCCTCCTCTCGCTCCCCGAGCGCGTGGGCGGCGGCTCGCTGCCGGCCGTGCGTGTGCTCGACCTGCGGCAGGAGCTGCGCGCCTCCACGCCCGACGAGCGCGCGCGCCGTCAGGTGATCTCGGCCGAACTCGAGCGTGGACTGCGCGATCGGCTCGCGCGTGGCGAACAGAGCATCCTCCTGCTCAACCGTCGCGGCTATGCGTCGTTCGTGCAGTGCGCCGACGGGCATGTGGCGGCCTGCCCCAACTGCTCGATCTCGCTCACGTATCACCGCACCCCAGAGCGGCTCGTCTGCCACTACTGCCTGCATCAGGAGGCGGCGGGACGCGCCTGCGGCGACTGCGGCGCACCCATGGAGCGTCAGCGCGGACTCGGCACACAGCAGGTGGAGCGCTTGCTCGTGGAGCGGCTTCCGACGGCGCGGATCGCGCGCATGGATGTGGACACGACCACCGGGAAGTGGGCGCACACGACGATCCTCGATCGGGTAGGACGCGGCGAGGTCGACGTGCTCCTCGGCACGCAGATGATCGCCAAGGGACTCGACTTCCCGAACGTGACGCTCGTGGGTGTGATCGACGCCGACGTCGGGATCAACCTCCCTGACTTTCGTGCGAGCGAGCGGACATTCCAGCTGTTGAGTCAGGTCGCGGGGCGCGCGGGGCGTGGGCCGAAGGGCGGGGAAGTCGTGATCCAGACGCGCGTACCGGGACACCATGCGGTGCGGCACGCTGCCGCGCACGACTTTCTCGGGTTCGTCGCCGAGGAGATGGCGGCGCGCGAGAGTCCGCCGTACCCGCCGACGCTGCGACTCGCGAACGTCGTGATGAGCGGACTCGACGAGGTCGCGGTCGCTGACTTCGCTCGGCACGTGACCGATTGGCTCGTGAAGGCCGAGACGCGGTTCTCGCTCGGGGTGACCGTGCTCGGGCCGGCGCCGAGTCCGATCGAGCGGATCAAGACGCGGTTCCGCTGGCATACGATCCTCAAGTCCGGGCAGCCGGCGCCGTTGACGCGACTGATCCGCGGGCTCATGACCGGGGTCGATGTGCCGGGTGCGGGGGAGATGCGGCTGGTCGTGGATCGGGATCCGGTGTCGTTGCTGTAATTCGCGTTTGGACTGGCCACTGCTTTCACCACAGGGGCACAGGGGACACAGGGCACTGCGACCGTACGACATTGCCGGAGTCCGCTTACCGGCTCTTTTTGGGACTGCGGCCTCGTCGCACGGCCACGAGGCCCACCGCGTCCCGAGAAGCCGCTGCGCGAGAGGGTAGTGACCCTTCCCGCAGCAGTTCCCTGTGCCCCCTGTGCCCCTGTGGTGAACGTAGTCCAAGGCCACAGACCGAGACCACAGACACCCCGACCGACTAGATTCCCCTCCATGGCCCAGCAGACCATCCCTCTCTCCTCGGACGCCCGCGAGCGCCTGCTCCTGGACATCGCGGACACCGTCCCGGCCGAACGCATCGCCGAGATCCATTTCTTCCGTCCCATGCGCCAGGGCCCGCTCGAGACTGGCGTGGCAGTGGTGGCCGCCGAGCACGAAGTCGCGGGCCGCGAGCGCCACGTCGTCTACACCGCGCGCTACCGCTGGACCCGCAAGGGGCCCGAGCGCGGCAAGTGGGAGTGTGAGGTCGTCGCCGAAGCCGATGCCCCACTGATCACCGTCGAGGCCGTTGTGCGGGGCGTGCAGCAACGCGCGAATGAGACGACCGAACCCGAACACGTGGGCGGTGACGACGCCCGTGCCCGCATCACGGAAGCACGGTGTCGGATCACGCTGTAGTCGACCGCTTCGTCGGTTACCTGCGCGAGCACAATCTGCCCGTCACGGCGCAGCGGCTCGCCATCGCCGAGACGCTGCTCACGTCGCACCGGCATCTCTCCGCCGAAGAAGTGGCGCAGGAGGTCACGGCTGCCGGTCGAAAGGTCGGCACGGCGACCGTCTACCGCACGATCGACACACTGCTCGAGAGCGGCCTCGTGGTCGAACGCGACTTCGGCGAGGGCTTCCGCCGGTTCGAGCCTGCGCGTGACATCCCGCACCACGAGCATCTCGTGTGCACGCAATGCGGCAGGGTCGAGGAGTTCCGCGACGAGCGACTCGAACGCATGACCACGATCGTCGCCGAGTCGCGCGGGTTCGCCCGTCAGCGGCACCGGCTCGTCATTCACGGCGTCTGCAAGGATTGCCAGACCGGAGTGTCCCACTAGTGGAATCGACCGCCGGATCGCTCGGCATATTCATCGCCTTCAGCGCCGGGCTGCTCAGCTTTCTGAGTCCCTGCGTGCTGCCGCTCGTGCCGAGCTACGTCACCTTCATCACGGGGATGACGCTCGAGGACCTCCAGCATACCAAGCGCGAGACGCTCTTGCACGCGATCGTCTTCGTCTGTGGCTTCTCGCTGATCTTCCTTGCGCTCGGCGCCGGCGCGACCGTGTTCGGTCAGATCATGCTGCGGTATCGCGATTGGATCAGCCGCGTCGGCGGCGTGCTGATCATCGTCTTCGGTCTCTACATGCTCGGCGTGTTCAACTTGGGGCTGCTCGCGCGCGACACGCGGTTGCACATCGCCAACAAGCCGATCGGCTACCTCGGCACGCTCGTGGTCGGCATCGCGTTCGGCGCCGGCTGGTCGCCCTGCATCGGTCCGATCCTCGGGGCGATCCTTACGATGGCGGCGAATGAAGCCGACCTCCAGCGCGGCCTCGTGCTCCTCGCGGCCTACTCCGCCGGACTCGCGGTGCCGTTCCTCCTCGCGGCGCTCATGGTCGACAAGTTCCTCGAGGTGTTCGCCAAGATGCGGCACCAGATGGTCTGGGTGAACCGCATTGCCGGTGCCATGCTCGTGCTGGTCGGCGTGCTGATGGTGACGAACCGATTCACCATGCTCGCGACCTGGCTGCAGGACTTCACGCCGGAGTTCATCCTCGATCGGATCTGAGCTGTCGGAACGGACAGGGCGGGAGCGGACCGAAGTCCGCTCCCGCCCTGTTCGCCGTCCGCCCAGCTTCCGCGGGCGTCAGGCTATTCGTGTCGCGTGACCAGACTAGAAGCGCAGCCCGACCGTGATCGGGAACGTGGTGGTCGACGACCCTTCGGTCTGGATCGACAGGAAGCGGATCTCGGTGAAGAAGTTCTTTCCCCAGTCGTAGCCGCCGCCGACGTTCACGGCGAGGTTCGATTCGTCGAACGAACCGCCGCCCACCGCATTCGCCTTGGTCTGGTAGAAGCCAACGCCGCCGAAGACGTACGGCTTGAGCGCGCTGGTGGTCGTGATCGGCATCAGGAGGTTCGCAACGCCGCCGAGCAACGTGGCGTTGTCGAGGCCGGGAACATCACCGCCGTAGGTGCCGAAGTCTCCGTTCAGACGAAGCTTCAACTTCTCGCCGAGCGGCATCTGGATGTGACCACCGACATGGAAGCCGAGACCGACCGCGTCGCCGAAGTCACCCATCGGTAGGGCGACGCCGGCGCTGATGCCGAATCTGGAAGCACTCGCCATCTGCGCGCTCGCGCTGGTCGAAGCCACGACGAGAAGCGCGGTGGCGCCAACGAGACCACGAAGGAACGTGCGGATCATGGATCGACTCCTCTGTGAGGGGGTGTAGCGAAGCCATCAGGCTCCTCCCTACATGACGTTCGAGCCCGCGCGCAGTCACGCCCCCGCGCCGGCAGGCTCCACGTCGAGCTCCTCCTCCAACTGCTGCCGCCTGAGCAGCGCCCAGTACCGCCCCTTGGCCGCGAGAAGCTCCTCGTGCCGACCCTGCTCGACCACCTTGCCGTCATCGAGCACGATGATCCACTGCGCCTCGCGGATCGCGGTGATCCGGTGCGACGCGATCACCGCGGTGC
>JANOTB010000114.1:0-6470 GCA_031416115.1 Gemmatimonadota bacterium | reverse complement strand
TGCCTATGACCGTTCGAAGCTGGTCGTAGCGTCGTTCCAGGGAACCATCATGACGGATAAAGCCGACGCGACTGGCACGAACTACCGGCGCAATCGGCAGTATGATCCGTCGACGGGCCGGTTTACGCAGGAAGACCCCATTGGGCTGGCGGGCGGGCTCAATCTGTACGGGTATGCGAATGGCGACCCGATCAACTTCTCGGACCCGTTTGGGCTCTGCCCCGAACCGGGATCCGAGGAGTACACGGGCGAGGTCTGCTTCGATTTCGATGGTGCCGCCGCGTTGGGTACGGTGCTGTTTGGCGGTGCACTTCGCTTCACTGGGGCCGCGCGATCGGCAGCCGTCGGCGCATCGAACGCGTGGCGCGCATGGAGAGTCGCACGAGCCGGTGACGAGATCATGGCGACCGCGCAGGCCGGCGGACGTCACGCAGGGTACCTTGATAACGTCGCTGGATACAGCGGGGTTTCGATCGGTCGCGCTACACGCAATTTGGGGCGGCATGCTGCGCGGCACGAGGGATATCTGAAGAATCCGGTTTCTAAGGTGCCGAACTGGGCGAAGATGAGTGCACGACAACAGCAAACCCAGATTGAAGACTGGCAGGGCGAGATTCGTACTGCGCTCGAGCAGATAGAGATCCTCAAGCGGATACCGTAGCTATGTCATCACGTGAGCTGAACCTGTTACGCGACCTTTTCTCGTCGCTACTCGAGCGAGGTCGCCAGGCAAGTGCCAAAGCCCAACGAACTTCAGGGGCGGATGCTGACGGCGCATTCGAGCGTGGGCGTGCACAAGCGTACTACGCAGTGCTCTCGAGCATCCTGAATCACCTCGATGCATTCGGTGTGGAGCGTGACGCCGTAGGAGTACCGGAGCACCTTGACCTTGAGCGCGAGCTGTTGGTGGAATAGACGCTCGCCTACGAGGGAGCACGGAGAGCCTGAGTAGCCTAACGAGGATGTAGAATAACTCGGCGACGCATTTTCCACTGCGATTTCCGGGGTGCTGCGAGCATCACCGAGCCGTCGATCGTCGATTGTAGGGCAACTGTGGACGTCGTTCTTTCCACATCGCTGGTTGCGAAGATCGACAGAGGGTTTTCCTACATCCTCAACGTTTGGTTGTGCTGCGGCCGCTTCCATAAGATGCCGGTGGGCGGCCGCGCTGTACCGAATGGTACGACAAAGCGCGGCCGCCCACCTGCTTCGCTGACGCGCCATCTGCACCAACTGCCGTTATGCGGCGTGGATGCCTCGCGCCGGTAGCTGGTTGGCAGAAACAGCAGCCCACGCACTGGCTGTCTCCGCACTAGCGTGCCCCGACTCGATTGCCGTAGTACGTAATCGACGAGAACTGCGTGAGAAGGTGCTCCACATAGCCGATCTCTCGCTTCCGCTGATTTTCTGGGAGCACGTCGCGTAGGTCGAGCAGCATCGGGACGCCAATGCGGATGTATCCAGTCCCGTCGAGGGCGGAGAATGTGATGTACGCGCCAGCCTCATGCCGCGCCAGCTGTCGCATGTCGCGGCTAGCCCAGTAGTACTTGTTCTGGCGTTGAACGATGCGCACGGAGTACGTGAAGGCGTCATCGGAGCCGAGCGTCGTGGGTACCGCGCTCTCGAACGAGGCCTCGAGTTTTCGGAGCGGGCGCCCTTCGAACACCACGGTGTAGTCTTGAGCGCGAGCAGTGACAGGAAGTGCGCTCGCCGCCACTAGAAGCAGTAAGAGGATGCTGCGCACACGAGCCTCGGAAGATGTGAGTGGTCCGCATTACGAATCGCGCTTCCGCTGCGGAGGATACTGACGCGGACCGTTGTTACTTTGGAGCCGGAAATTCAAGGCGATAAGTCGCGAGCATCGCTTCCATGACGCCAGCTGCAAGAAAAGGGAGGAACTCCTCGGGTGCCTCGAACGCTTCGAACGCCTTAACCTTCCCGCAGTTGTCGGCGGCCGGGTTCAGCTCGATGGTCAGTAAGATTGCCATCACATGGTGTTCATCCCAGCTCAAAAGCTTGTAGAGCTGCCTTCCCATCTCTTTCTCCGGCTCGAAGCGGGAGCTCCGCAGGGCGGTGTCCAAGGCCTGATTGACTAGCTCAGCACGCCCCGAAACAGTCCAATACTGTCCGGCATCTAGAGCCGACTTGACTGCTCTCGGGGCGAGGCGGCTCTTTTCCTCGAGCTCACGTTCGACCTTTGCGAGCTCCTCGACATCTCCACATTTCTTAAGAAACTCACGTAACTGTTTCAGCGCGAACAAAATTGCGGTTTGCGCGCGGACAAGCTTGTCAGTACTCCCAAGGAGATAGTGCAGTTCTCCGAACGCCTCAAGAAGCGACCGGAGATTGGGGATCGCGGTCTCAGGATTCGGCGAAGAGGCGAGCGACAGGACCGCCCGGGCTTGCAGGTGCGCTTTGCAAAGGAGAGCTGTGGCGACAACGGCAAGGTGGTAGGTCTCCTCGCCTTGCCTTGGAACAGATGCCCCGATCGTGATCAGAGGAGTCGTTTCTCGGAGCGTCGCTTCAAGACGATCTTTCCCAGACGGCATCCGTACTCCATGTTGGTCCGCAACGATTGATTGTGCCGTAGCCGCCCACTTGCTTCCCTAGTCGGCAATCGGCACCAACCGGGCGACACGTCGCGTTGGCCGCGCAGGTTGGCCCGCCTACTTGCCGAGCGTTCGGCTCGCGTACTCAGTGACCGTGCGTCGAGCTGCTTCGATAGTCTTCGCGGCGTCAAGAGTATCGGTGTAGCTGTAGAGGTCAAGATCCATGTATCCGAGCACAACCGAAACGCTTCTGACGAAGCACCGTGCTGTCGCGTAGAGGAGCCGCCGGTCGGAAACCATTACAGCCGCCGTCTCCTCGCCCTGAAAGTCCTCGATTACAGCCTGAGTCGCAAAAGTCTTGCCATGCAGAGCCTGCAACTGCTCCGCGAGATGGTGACGATCGATTGCTACACAATCTCGACCGAGATCGCGAGTGAGGGCTATCCCATAGATTCGCTGATCCTCGAGTTCCCCCGGAGCACTGTCTGCGACGAAGACTGTCCAGTTCTCAGGATTTGGGTACTGCAGCTTGTAACCGTGAAACGGGATGAGGATGTAGTTCTCTGCCTTCGCGTCATTGGCAAGCGCGGTACCGCGGAGCTCACTCACGCGGGAACCGAACGCAATCCCTAAGACCTCTGGCGGCTGATTGAGCTTCGTGGGCCCGCATGAGATGCACGGGAGGCAGAAGCCTGCGAGCAGCAGCCATTGCGCTCGCCTCCGTGAGTTCTCTCGCTGGTCCGCCATGCCATCGCGAACTGTCATTTCCTCTCCGGTTACCTCGCTCGCGACCGCATAACTCTCCATTCACCTGCAGAAGAACCTACCCCTCGCCACACGACCCCAGCAAGCACTGCAACGATATCCAATATCCCCCAGCCAGCGAAGCGCTCATCACTACGGCATCGCACGACACCGCGAGCGCCCAGAAACCCCCGCCGTTCGTCGCTTGCTCCACTCGTTGGCCCGCAAGAGCGGCCGTCCCACCACCGCCGTCCCCAGCTCTCCCGGCATCACCCTCGCTGTCATATCAGATATCGCGACCGATCCACACCACGTATCCTTGCACGGCACGCGGGCATGTCCGATGCACCTGCCTGCAGCTTTTCCAGACGGGTGCCTCGACCGGCCGTGCGTACATACCGGGCACCGGTCCTGAGTATCACTGCGGTCGCAAGCGATCGTGCTCCGTAGGCAAACCGCCAACGCCCCCTCGAGCATCGACTCGGATTGTCTAGCGCTTCTGGCGGCGACGTAGGTGCCGCCGACGGCACCGAGATCGGAAACACAACAGGGCGCCAGCGCACCCCACGCGCTGACGCCCCCGCCCCCCTCTCCCCCCGAATCAAACCCCCCGTTCCACCCTCCGCCGCCCCGAACTCACCAGCGCCACCCCCACCCCAAGCGGCCCCAGGATCAACCCGATCACGAACCCGCCCAGCAACTCCCCCTTCCGCCCGCCGATCACCGTCGACAGCACGACGCTCACCGTCCAGCTCACCAGCACCCACGTCGAGATCTCGTTCACACTCCCTCCGATGTTAGGGACCCGCGGTGCAGCGCGAGCCCAGGTGATATAGCTCGTCCGACCGCGCCCTGCACGCGACGCCCCCCGCCCCGCGCCCGATGGTCCGACTTACGCACCGCCGCCATCCGCATCGTGAGCCGCGCCCGCACCGGACCGTGATCAGCCGCACTGAACCGCGATGGATCCAGCTCCCACAGCGCGATCAGTGCCTCCTGAACCAAGTCCTCCTGCAGGTCCCGGTTCGACGTCAGCCCCTGCGCCCGCGCCTCCAGCCAAGGCCGCCACGCCGTCGCCAACTCGGCGAACGCCCGCGCCCAGCCGTACACCTGACGCTGCTCGTCATGCGTGACCACCGCTGTCACCACCGCCGCGCGCCCCCTCACGCCGACGCCCGCGGCCGCGCCAACCCCATCGCCTCCGCCGCACTCCCGACATCCCCCGCCGCCACATGCCGCACGTCGAGCGCCGACCAGCGCAGAAACCGATCGCCGCGCGCCGCGGAGAGCTTTCGCCTGTGCCGCAGCACCAGCCCTCCCGCCGCAGAGAAGTCGCGCGCACTGTCCCCCTCGATCGTCACGCACTCCCGATACCGCGTGCCGTCAGTCGCCGTGCCGGGGTCGCCGGCGGACAGGATGATCCCCATTCGCTGAAAGCCGCCGCCAAGCGACGACGCGAGCAGGAAGATGTCGCCCACCCTGGGATCTTCTCGAAGCACCGAGCGTCCGCGCGCAAACGTCGCCAGCACCTCAACGTCCCCCGTCACCGGCAACGGCCAGCTCGACGTGCCGCTTCGCTCGTCGAAGTGCGACCAGTGGCCCACATGCTGCACGAATGCGGCGTCCCACGCGCGCCCGGGGTCTTCCGCCCCAGGCGCGCACTCCCGCCGGAAGAGCGCGGGCAGCGCATCGCCGAACCGGCCGACGCCGAGCCCCACGAACGCGTTCGCGGTGGCGATCAGCAGCGTGGGTGAAAGCGGGATCATCGCGATGCCCTCAGTGCGTCGGTGGATAGTTGATGCCCTCGGTCTTCATCCAGCCGATCCCACTGCGATGCTCGACATGCCCGAACGCCTGCACGGGCCAATACGTCCAGTTCCGCGTATCGGAGCGGAGCCAGGCCACACCCCGCGCGCCGACACTCACTTCGATGGTCTCGCAGGCCAGCCTGCAGCGGATCCCATACGTCCCCGGCAGCAGGATCGCCGTCCCCTTCATCGTCGCCACGAACATCACGCCGTCGGCGTCCGACACATTCACGAGCGCCTCGCCACGCAGCGTGACGAGGTACCCCCCCGGCCACTGCGTGCGCCGACGGTACGTCACGCGCGACTGCGGCTCGAGGCGGAGCCGCGAGCCCCCCTCCAAGTCGATGTGCTGGCGCTGCCCCGGCGGCACGAGCACATAGGTGCCCGCCCGCGCCCCACTCGCCTCCGGCTGCAGCGCCACGATTGCCGCTGCCTCCGCCGCCCCCGTCGCGTACGCGTACCCCGCGCAGCCCGACGCGCCGAGTATCATCGCCAGCGACGCCGCGAGCAGCACTCGCCCGAGGCGCGCACGGCGCACGCTCCGCGCATGCGGGACGCGGCGGACGTTCCCGCCCTCCTCGACCTCCCGGAGCACCCGCCGATAGTCCAGCCCAGACGTCTGCATCCCGATCACCGGCGCCACCTTCTCATAGAAGGCCGCATCGAACGCCAGGCGATCCTCCACCTGCTCCGACTCAGCTTCCGTGAGCTCCCCCGCGAAATAGTCCGCGATGAGCGCGATATCCGCATCGTTCGTCATCGTTCCCCCCTCACATAGTGTTCCGCCACTCGGCACATCTGCTCGGACGCCAGCCGCAAGTGCGTCTTCACGCTCTCGCGCGAGATGCCCCGCGCCTCCGCCACCTCGGCGAGCGACCGGTCGTCCATCCGCACCGCCACCCAGATCTCGCGCCGCACGCGCGGCATCGCCGCAATCGTGCGGGTCGCCAGCGCCGTAGCCTCCGCCATCTCGAGCGACGCGTGTGGATCCCCCCACAGCGGCGCGGGCTCGGCCACCCGCCGCGCCTGGTACGCCTCCGCCATCGTGGCCCGTCGGCGCTCCGAGCGCAGGAAGGTGCGCAGGCGCAGGCGCACCGCCCCATTCACGCACGCGGCCAGCGACGGATAGCGATCGAGCGCGTCCCGGTGCGCCAGCACGTCGACGCAGGTCTCCTGCGCGAGATCGTGCCGGACCGCGCGATCCATGGTGCGCGGGAGGACTGCCAGCGCGATCCGGCGCACCTCCTCCACGAACGCCGCCTCGTCCGCACGCTCCATATGGATGTGTCCGCGAATCAGTGAGAGTCCCATACCCTTCTAATGCCGCTCAACGCGAAATGGGTGAACGGACCCCAGAAAGTCAGGAACT
>JANOTB010000113.1:0-1559 GCA_031416115.1 Gemmatimonadota bacterium | reverse complement strand
CCGGTCACCTCGCCATCGACGAACGCCTTCACGCCCTCGCGGAACGCGATCTCCCGCGCCAGTGTGGAGTCCACGCGCGCGGTGGGTGGCCGTTGCATGCGCACCATCGCCGCCACGATCGTCGTCGGCGGCACAAGAGTGAAGGCCGACGACCCCGTGAGCCCCGCGCGCACCGCATCGCTCACCACACGGCCGAGCGCCGAGTCCACGTTGGTCGTGCGGAAGTCAGTCATGATGATCGGCTCGGCGCGCGCGAGCTTGCCGGCGGCGAGCAACGATCCGAACGGCCCGATGCCCGAGGCGCGAAGCCCCATGAATGTCGCGATCATCACCGCGAACACCGTGAGCGCGTACGCACCTCCGCGCGCGGTGCGATACCAACTCATCTTCGGCGCCGACTTGAGCGCCATCGTTGCGATCAGGCCGTGCGCCTGCGTGCTCGGCGTGCCGCCGGGCGTGAAGGTCGGCGTCGCCGAGACCGCGCGGCGCGCCACGCGCTGCACGTAACCTGTCCAGAGCACCACCGGCAGTCCGATCGCCATGACGATCAGCGCGCCGGGGTAGACCCAGTCGGGGAGGCCGATGCCGACGATCGCCGCCTTGGCGAGCACCGCGACCGCGACGAACGCGCCGACGTAGATCGCGAGCGCCTTGCGGAACATCCCCGCGCCGCCGAGGAGCACCAAGGGCATCGATTCCATGCCGCTGCCGCTCGTGATCGATGCGAGTGCGCGCGCGATCTCGCCGGCCTGCTGCGGACGGTCGTTGGGATCCTTTGCGAGACACTGCATCACGACCGCCGCGAGCGACGCCGGCAGGTCGGGGCGCAGCTCGGTGATCGGCCGCGGCGCCTCGCCCATGTGCGCGGCGAGCATGCGCGGTGCGGTGCGATTCGCGAAGACATGCTGCCCAGTGAGCAGCTCGTAGGCCATCGCGCCGAGCGCGTAGATGTCGGCGCGATGGTCGATCAACGGATCGCCGGCCGCCTGTTCGGGCGCCATGTAGGCCGGCGTGCCGATGGATGTGCCGATCTGCGTGAGAGTCGCGTCGCCGCTCGCGGTGCGCGAGGCGCTGATCGCCTTGGCGATGCCGAAGTCGGTGACCACCGCGACATCGCCCGAGATGAGCACGTTGTCGGGCTTGATGTCGCGATGCACCACGCCGCGCGCGTGCGCGTACGCGAGCGCCTTGGAGACGTCGCGCAGAATGCCGACCACCTCGGCGACCGGCAGCGGCCCGTTGCCCAGCCGTGCGCGCAGCGACTCGCCCTCCACGAACGGCATCGTGTAGTAGGGGAGGCCCTGCGTCTCACCCGCCGTGTGCACCGGGACGATGTTGGCGTGCTGCAGTGCCGCGACCGTCTGGATCTCGCGTTCGAAGCGCTCGACGCTGATCCCCTGCGCGAGCTCGGGCGAGAGGACCTTCACGACGACCTTGCGCTTGAGGCGCAGCTCCTCGGCGACGAAGACGCGCGACATGCCGCCGCCACCGAGTTCGCGCTCGAGCGTGTAGCTGCCGCTGAGGGTGGCCTGGAGTTGGTCGCGGAGCTGTTCGGTCAA
>JANOTB010000112.1:0-1749 GCA_031416115.1 Gemmatimonadota bacterium | reverse complement strand
CGTGAGCCGCTCGCGGTTGCCGTTCGCGAGGTTCTGGACCCAGATGTGCGCGCCATCGTTGACGCGCATGATGTAGGCGAGCCGCGTGCCTTCCGGCGAGATCGCGACGTCGACGAGGTTGCCCGACAGCTCTTGCTGCATCGGGCCCACGGTGCCGTCTCGCGTTGCCCACACGGCCTCCCGGCGCGCGGAGCCGTGTCCGCCCAGCGCGTACCAGAGCGTACCGGCGCGCGAGATCGAGAGATCGACGGCACCCGAGCCGCCGAGGCGCACAGACATGCCCTTCGCGACGATGACACCGGTCCCCATGACCGTCAGGCGATCCTGGTCGAACGGGACGGCCATGAGGTCGCCCTCGCGCGTCACGTACAGCAGGTGCCCGCTCGTCGCATAGCGCACGAAGACGCCACGGAAGAGTTCGCGATGCGTCCCCGTCCTCAGGTCGAGCACCGCGATCCCGTCGGTCTCGGTCGCGCCCTGCCCGGGACCACCGCGATTGATGACCATCAGCACGCCCTTCCCGTTCGGCAGCGGATCAGGCCACACGTGCTGCAACTCCTTCGCGGCAGTGTCGAGCGTCGAGACCGCCTCCGGCGCGCCTCCTGTCTCACGCACGCGCAGCAGCGGACCTACGCCGCGGCCATCGAAGTACACGTAGCCGTCGGATCCCCACGCGAGACCCGGCACGCCGACCAGCGAGTCGGTGAGCAGCGTCGAGAGTCCACCAGCGATGTCGAATACGCGGATGCTGTTGCCGCTCATGTACGCGACCTTGCCGCCGTCCGGCGAGAAGGTCGGATTGTAGGCGCCCCCGGTGCCGATCAGCTCCACCGGTTCCAGTTGGTCTCGGCCCTGCACGAAGAGACTCGAGCGTCCCTCAGCGCGGCGGACCGTGACGAGTCGGGAGCCGTCGGGGGAGATCTGAAGGTTCGCGTACTCGCCGGCGGCCGACCCGGGAAGGGCGACCTCGTAGCGCGAGACGCGCGCCGGTTCCGCGGACCGCGTCACACCCCACACCACGACCGCGAGCAGCAACGCCGAGGTCACGAGCGCCGGCACGGCCGCCTTCGCGCGCCAGTCGGGTGCCGGCGCGCCCGCGGCGAACTCGTGAGAGCCCGCACGGGCGTACGCGGTCGAGTGCAACGCCTCCGCGAACGCAGTCGCCGTGGCGAAACGATCGGCCGGCAACTTCTCCAGCGCCGTCGCCACCGCGGCCGCGACGTTCGGCGGCACCGACTTCCGGAACTTCGTCACCGCCTCCACCGGCTCAGCGATGATCTTCATGATGATCTGCTGCGCCGACGCGCCCACATGCGGTGGGTTGCCGGCGAGCATCTCATACAGCACCGACGCCAGCGAGTAGATGTCCGAGCGCCCGGTGATCTCCTTCTCGGCGGTCGCCTGCTCGGGGCTCATGTAGTGCGGCGTGCCGAGGCTCAGGCCCGTCTCGGTCATGCGACCGCCGGCCGCCGCGCTCACAGCAAGCGCGATCCCGAAGTCGGCCACCATCGGCCGGCCGTTCGCCATCAGGATGTTCTCGGGCTTGATGTCGCGATGGATCACGCCCTGCGTGTGCGCATAGTGCAGCGCCTCCGCGACCTCGACGGCGATCTTCACCGCCTCGTCCACGCCGAGCTGCGTCACGCGATCGAGCTTCGCGCGCAGCGTCTCGCCGTCGACGAACGGCATCACGTAATAGAGGAAGCCGTCGGCCTCGCCCGAATCGAACAGCGGCAGGATGTGCGGATG
>JANOTB010000111.1:0-10742 GCA_031416115.1 Gemmatimonadota bacterium | reverse complement strand
TAACCGGCTGGCCCATCGTCACCATCCGGCGCGGCGAGGTGGTGTACGAGAACGGGAAGATCGTGGCCGCGCCGGGCAGCGGGCGGCTGGCCCCGCGCACGCGCTGGCAGCGACCGTAGAGCGAACCCGATAGCGGTTGGGCGGAGCCCCGCACCCTTCACCAGAAGCCGCGGTCAGGCTGCTCCTCGGAAACCGGACGTCACGACCCCCGTAGGGTGGGCATACCCCTCCGGGAGCGACACCATGTGGCAGATCCTCAAGACCCTGCTCGTGCAGGGCATCCTCGCGAAGACCCTGCTGCGCTCCTTCGGCTGGCTCGGCTGGTTGCTCCCGGCCGGCGCGATCCTTCAGTGGATCGGACTGCCCCTGCTCTCGGTGCTCGGCGTGCTCTTGCTGCCGGTGCTCGTGCTGCTCTTCGTGATCGGCCTGCCCGTCTTTCTCGTGTTCATCGTCGGCGGCCTGCTCATGTCGCTCGTCGGTGTGCTCATCACCGTCGGCACCGCGCTGCTCAAGATCATCATCCCGGTCGCGCTCGTGGTGCTCGTCGTGCAGTGGGTGATGCGCAAGGGGGCCGAGAAGGTCGCTCCCGGCGCGGTCACTCCGGGCGAGGAACCAGCCGGCCAACGATGATCGTCACGTTGTCGGTGCCGCCGCCGTCGAGCGTCTCCTGCAGCAGCAGCTCGCACGCCTGCTTGGCCGACGTCATGGCGCCGAGGATCTCGGCGATGCGCTCATCCGTGACATGCTTGTTCAGTCCGTCGGTGCAGAGCAGGTGGACATTCCCCCAGTCGGCGTGCATCCGCGTCACCTTCGGCTCGGCCTGATCGGCGCCGATCGCGCTTGAGAGCACGTCCGAGAGCCGCGACCGTTCGGCCGCCGTCTGCGTGAGCACGCCCTGATCGACGAGGTCCTGTGCGATCGTCTGGTCGCGCGAGATCTGCGTGAGCTCCCCGTTGCGGTACCGGTAGTAGCGTGAATCGCCGACCTGCAGGAGATAGTACCAGGGCCAGACGCCCATCCACATGGTGAGCGTGGTCGCCATGGACCGACCGCCGGCTTCGGCGGCGGCGCGTGCGCGCACCACCTCGTGCGAGCGCAATGCAGCGGCCTGCAGGGTGTCCACGAACTCCTTCTCGTCGGAATTGGCGTGGAGGAAGCAGTTCGAGGATGAAGTCATGAATTCGGTGACGACCTCGAGCGCGGTCGCACTCGCGCGCTTTCCACCCACGCCTCCTCCGACACCGTCCGCCACCATCGCCATGAAAGCGACCCGATCGTCACCGAGCGCGAGGCGATCGAGCTCCTGCACAGAGGTGGCCAGGATCTGGAGCCGACGGTGCACCGTCGCCAACATGAACTGATCCTGGTTGTCCTTGCGGACCTTGCCCTGGTCGGTCAGGCCGAACCAGTCCATCTCGTCGTCGTGCGGCTTGCGATTGGCGTCCATCGGGAACAGGACCTCGTCCGGAGGGAAAGGGGACTCTGTCCAAGAAGCGGCCGGGGGCTCCGATGCGCAATAGCTGACTCCGGCATACCTTCAGGGAGCCACCCACTCCCGGAGGGGACTCGATGTCTGGCCTGGATGACAAGTCGATCCAGAATCTCGTGAAAAAGATGCAGAAGCTGGCGAAGCCTCGGAACCTCGAGGCCAAGACCTACGACGCGACGGCCCCACAGCGGGTCACCGACGACGCGGACCAGGAGCGCGACCGGCTGTTCAAGGAGATGAAGAAGCGCGAGTTCTGAGCAGGGCTCGCACCGAATCGATCGACCCGTCCGTCGCCGCCGGCTGCAGTCGCAGCAGGTGTGCCATCAGCGCGTAGACGTGAACATTGCGGAAGGGCGGTACGCGTCGCCCTTCTGCGATGCCTGGTCCCGCGGCGACGAAGACGGCGCCCATCGAGACGAGGTCGGGATCGTATCCGTGCTGACCGCCGGCGTAGCCCTCGCGTCCGCGCCGAACGAGCGCGGCACGGTCGGTGATCGTCCACCCTTCGTCGGCCACCGCCACGATCGGAGCGATGCGTGGGTGTGCGTTGAAGTGCAATCGATCCGGCACCTCGCCTTTGCGATACACCTGCAGGTGTGGATGGCGGCCGCTGAGCGCACGATGGACGCGCTCGACGTCGCCGTCACGCGGGGCGATCGCCGCGACGGGCGTGTAGTCCACGATGTCCACTGTCGCCAGATCGAGATAGTCGTCGAGCACGATCAGTCGCTCGCCGCTGCTCTCCGTCATGCCGTGGTCGGCGACGACGATGATGTTCACCACGTCGCGCAACCCGAGTCGGTCGACGCCGTCCATGATCGCGCCGAGCGCGGAGTCCGCGCGCGCGATCGCCGAGTCCGTCTGCGGTGCGAGCGGGCCCGAGCCATGCCCGGCATCGTCGGTGTCGGAGAAGTAGAGCGTGATCACCGCTGGCGCGGAGTCGGCGGGCATGGCGAGCCACTCGAGCACGCGCTGCACACGCGCTGCGTTCGGGCGGGTGTGCTCGTACCGCTCGTACCACGTCGGGCGCACGCCACCGATCGCCGCCTCTGAGCCCGGCCAGAAGTAGGTCGCCGCGCGACGCCCCTGCTTCTCCGCCGTGACCCAGATCGGTTCGCCGCCCCACCAGCGCGATTCCCAGACGGCGAGTGTGTCGCTGCTGCGGAAGATCCCGAGCACGGGATCGCGGATCACGTTGGCCACAATGCCGTGGTGCTCGGGCGTGAGGCCGGTGACGATCGTGTAGTGATTCGGGAATGTCTTGGACGGGAAGGCGGGGATCATGCGATCGGCGCGGACGCCACGAGCGGCGAGGCGGCGGAGATTGATCGCGCTCGGACGGTCGACGTAGTCGGCACGAAATCCGTCGAGCGAGATGAGCACCACGCGTGGCGACTGCGTCGGCGCGCCGCACGCCCAGGTGACGGCCGCGAGCGCGGCGACGGCGTACTGGCTGATCCAGGTATGGGCGGTCATGGGCGGGTCGGGGTACATTCCGAATATGCACTCGACCGCTCTTCGCCACAGCCCGTCGGCCCGATGCTCGGCCCGAACCACGCGCCTCCTTGGCGCCCTCGCCCTCCTCGCGCCCGTTGTTCTCGGCGCACAGGGTATGGCGATCCCGCTCACCGACCCCGCCGTGCGCCGCGCCATGGACGCGATGTCGCCGTTGCAGGCGTGGACACTCGATCAGCAGGTCTCGATCTGCGAGATCCCGGCACCGCCATTCAAGGAACAGGCGCGCGCCGAGGAGTTCCAGCGCCGGATGATCGGCTTCGGCTACGCGAACACGCGGATCGACAGCGAGGGGAACGTGATCACCGAGATCGGTCGCGGCGACGGCCCCACCGTGTTGATCGCGGGACATCTCGACACCGTCTTTCCCGAGGGGACGGACGTACGCACGACCCGCACGGGTGATCGCATCGCGGGCCCTGGCATCGGTGACGATTGTCGCGGCCTCGCCGTGGTGCTCACACTCGCGAGGGTGCTCAAGGAGCAGCGACTCGAACCCAAGGGCCGCCTGATCATGGTCGGCAACGTCGGCGAGGAAGGTCCCGGCAATCTGCGCGGCGTGCGGCACCTGTTCACCAAGGAGTTCGCGGGCAAGATCGACTACTTCATCTCCGTCGACGGCGCTGGTGGCGGCGCGATCACGTCGCGCGCCGTTGGTAGCCACCGGTATCTCGTCTCGTTCGAGGGCCCCGGCGGGCACAGCTACGGCGCCTTCGGCATGGCCAACCCCATGCATGCGATGGGGCGCGCGATCGCGAACATCGCCGAGTTGCAGGTGCCTGTGCGGCCCAAGGTGACGTTCAACGTGGGCATCGTGCGCGGAGGCACGAGCGTGAACACCATCACACCGCTCGCGCAGATGGAGATCGACATGCGCTCGGAGTCGGCGACCGAGCTCTCGGCGATCGACGCGAAGATCCGTGCCGCGATCGAGGCCGGCGCTGCCGCGGAGCGCGCACGCTGGCCCAACTCGCGCGCGGGCATCACCGTGAAGTTCGACACGATCGGCATCCGCCCCACGGGTGGGCAGTCAGACGACGCACCGATCGTGCGGACCGCGTGGGCCGCGGTCGAAGCACTCGGATGGCTCCCGGCAACGGTCGCCTCGAGCACCGACGCCAACTTTCCGATCGCGATGGGGATCCCGGCGATCACGATCAACGGCGGCGGGCGCAGCACCGGTGCGCATGGCACCGAAGAGGCGTACCAGGAGCTGCCCGATTCGTACAAGGGTCCACAACTCGCACTGCTCATCGTCGCCGCGCTCGTGGGCGTGGCGCGCTAAGGAGAATGACCATGGATCGTCGATCGTTCGTGCGTTCGGCACTCGGCGCCGGTGCTGTGCTCGCGGCCTTGCCGCGGTTCGCAACCGCCGCCAGTGCAGACACCACTACAGCCCCTCTCCCTCCGATGACCGTGTACAAGAGCGCATCGTGCGGCTGCTGCAAGAACTGGGTCGAACATGCCCGTAGCAGCGGTTTCACCGTGAAGACCATCGACACCGAGGATCTTTCCAGCGTGAAGCGCGACCTCGGCGTCCCTGCGTCACTGCAGTCGTGTCATACCGTGGTGGTGGGCAACTATCTCATCGAGGGCCATGTACCGGCTTCCGACGTGAAGCGACTGCTCACGGAGAAGCCGGCGATCCGCGGCCTCGCGGTGCCCGGCATGCCGATCGGCGCGCCGGGCATGGAGCAGGGACCGGTGTCGGGCTACGAGAAGTACGAGGTGACGGCGTTCACGGCGCAGGGACGCACGTCGGTGTTCGCGCGGCACTGACCGGCGACCGGGGCCTGCAGTGCGCTGGCAGGTGATGTCATCGGTGATGTTATCGGTGATGCCGGGTCGGACACGGGGGGCCCGACAAGCGTTGGGCGCGGGTGGGGCCGCGCGGGGGGCCGCGCGGAGAGGCCGCTCCCACTACACTACGGGATTCCCCCTCCGGAGTCGCAGGATGTCCCGTTCGGTCCTCGCAACACTCGCCGTCATCGTCGTCCTCTCAGCCGCCTGCGGCGACAAGAGCGCCGAGGTGCCTAGTCGCTCGGTGGGCCACCTCTTCACCGATGCGCCGAGTGGGGTGGGCCTCGACCTCCCGGGCATCTGGGCGGGCCGCTACCGCGTGGGCGACAGCCTCACCACGACGACGGCCGGTCTCGAGCGCGAGCTGGCCTTCCGCTTCGTGCGCGCCGACTCGACGCTGGTCGCGGAGCCGCTGATCGTCGTGCGCGTGTTCAAGAGTGCCGCCTGGAACGCGATTCCCGCCGACGCGGCCGGTGGACTCTTCGGCACGGTCATCGCGAGCGACGATTCACACACGGTCGCGGTGCGCACGGCGGCCGGCAATCCGCTCGCGTCGGGGACGGCCGACGCGCTCGCCTACGATTCGCTCATGATGATCGTGCTGCAACGCCCGATGCGGGCGTCGTTGCGGCCGTAGCTCACCCCGCTCGGTCGCGGCGCACCAGCACCCGCTTGCCCTTGATCGACGTCGCCATCAACGTCTTGATGATGTCGTCAGCGAGCGACTCCGGCACCTCGACGATCGAATGGCGATCCCAGATCGTGATCGCGCCGATCATCGTCGAGTCGAGTCCCATCTCGTTAGTGATCGCGCCCACCAGATCGCCCGGGCGGATCTTGAGCTTCCGTCCGGCACCCACGTAGAGCTTCGTCGATTCCCAGCCGGGCTTTGCCGCCGAACGCTTGGCCGCTGGCGTCTTGGCCGCTGGCGTCGTAGCCGTGGTCGTCGTAGCCGGGCGAAGAGCCACTGCAGCGCCTCGCGCTGACTTATCCTCACGCTTCAACGACCGTTCGTCGTCACGTGCGCGAGCCGGATGCTTCTCGCGTGCCGAGGCCGAGCTCGGGATCTCCTCCTGCGCCTTCTCCTCGTCCGACCCCGCCGCGCCATGCTTCACCGCTGCAGCGGCGATGTCCATGAGCTCGAACTCGTCGGCGAGCGCCGCCACCACCCCACGCCAGATGTCGAGCTCGCCACCGAGGATCACTTCACGGATCGTCGCCTGCGTGAGCTCGAGGCGCCGCGCCTTGAGGTCCGCCACGGTCGGCACCGCGAGCGTCTCGATCGCCACACCGGTCACGCGCTCGAAGTTCTTGAGCATGCGGTGCTCACGCGGCTCAGCGAGTGTGATCGCCATGCCGGTGCGGCCCGCACGGCCGGTGCGGCCAATCCGGTGCACGTACGCCTCGGCGGCGCTCGGCACGTCATAGTTCACCACATGCGACACATGCGAGACGTCGAG
Organism: Gemmatimonadota bacterium; assembly: GCA_031416115.1. Taxonomy (GTDB): domain Bacteria; phylum Gemmatimonadota; class Gemmatimonadetes; order Gemmatimonadales; family Gemmatimonadaceae; genus Pseudogemmatithrix. Next base: position 4,478 of record JANOTB010000111.1, on the reverse strand, counting down.
GCCGCGGGCCGCGACGTCGGTCGCGATCAACAGTTCGGACGTGTGTGCGCGGAACCGCTTCATCACGCGGTCGCGCTGCTCCTGCGAGAGTCCGCCATGCAACGCCTCGGCGTGGAAGCCGCGACCGTTCATCGTCTCGGTGAGTTCATCGACCTCGGTGCGCGTACGGCAAAAGACGATCGCGGCCTTCGGCTGTTCCACATCAAGGATGCGGCCCAGTGCCGCCATCTTGTGCGCGCGCGGCACGAGGTACGCCACCTGGCGCACCTTGGCACTGTTGCCGGCGTTCACCGCGGCCGCGTCGATCCGGATCACATGGGGATCGCGCAGGTGCGACTTGGCGATCGCCGTGATGCGCGGCGGGAGTGTGGCCGAGAAGAGCGCGACCTGCTTCTCCTTCGGCGTCGCTGAGAGGATCGCTTCGAGGTCCTCGGCGAAACCCATGTCGAGCATCTCGTCGGCCTCGTCGAGCACCACCGTGCGCACCGCGGCGAGGTGGACCGTCTTGCGGCGGATATGATCGAGCGCACGGCCCGGCGTCGCGATGATCACGTCGACACCACGCTTGAGCGAGCGGATCTGCGACTCCATCGACGCCCCGCCGTAGATCGGCACCGCGACCGCGCCGAGCGCCTTGCCGTAGCGGTGGATCGCCTCGGCGACCTGCATCGCGAGTTCGCGCGTCGGCACGAGCACGAGTGCGGCGGTGCGTTCGCGCGGCGGTGCGTCGAGGTTGAGGCGGTGCAACAACGGGAGCGCGAAGGCGGCGGTCTTGCCGGTGCCGGTCGCGGCCTGGGCCAGCACATCGCGGCCGGCGAGCAGCGGCGGGATCGCGGCCATCTGGATCGGCGTCGGCTCCTCGTATCCCAGCGCGGTCAGCGCGGCGACGACTTTGGGATGGAGCTCGAGCGAGGCGAACCCCGCAGAGGGTGTTTCAGTGGCGGGGCGTGTGGACATCCTTTAAAGATACACCTGCCGGGCCCTCTGACTCTCATCACGCACACGGGGCGGACGCCTCTCGGCGTCCGCCCCGTGTCATGCCACCCACCGATCAGGCCGCGCGGTGCGCCGCGAGCCGCTGCAGCTGCCTGTGCTCGCGGAAGCCGATCATCCGCTTGTTCGCCTCGTCCCACAGCGTGAGCCGAAGCGTCCGCCACGCGGTACGGAGCGTGAGCTCCGGCGCCTCGGCGAAGATCGGATTCTCCTCATGCGCACGCTTGAGCCGGTAGTTCGGGATCCGCGGGCCCAAGTGGTGCACATGGTGCAGGCCGATATGGCCGGTGAACCAGTTGAGCACCGCCGGCAAGCGAAGATGCGAGCTGCCGGTGATCGCGGCCGTGGCGTAATCCCAATGCTGTCCGCGCTCCCAGTAGGCCTCTTCGAACTGATGCTGCACATAGAAGAGCCAGATGCCGCCCGCCGCCGCGAGATAGTAGGCGGGGAGATAGAGCAGGAAGACGGGCTTCCAGCCGACCGTGATCACGACGATCGCCGCGACTCCGGCGAGCGCCGCATTCGTCATCCAGATGTTCCACTGCTGCTTGCCGCCGGTCGCGGGACCGTTGAGACGGAACCGCTGCAGGATCATCATGTGCAGCGGACCGATCCCAAAGAGCACGAACGGATGACGATAGACGCGGTACTTGAGCCGGTCCCAGCGCGACAAGGCATCGTATTCGGTGATCGTGAGCGTGGAGATGTCGCCCACGCCACGATGGTCCAGATCGCCGGCGGACGCATGGTGCATCGCATGCTCGCGCCGCCACTGCGCGAACGGCGTGAAGGTGAGCACACCGGTGATGAAGCCGACGGTGTCGTTCACCTTGGGCCAGGGCAGGAAGCTGCCATGCGAGCAGTCGTGCATGATGATGAAGGTGCGGATCAGGAGCCCGCCGAGCGGGATGATCAGCAGCGCGGCGGCCCACGGCGCGCGCCCCATCAGCCAGTAGCCGAGGATCAGTCCGCCCATGAGGAGGCCGAGCGTGACGGCCACCTGCCGCAACGAGCGGAACGCGTCCGCGCCGGTGTAGCGCGCGACGATCTTGCGCCATTCGCTGGCTTCGAACCGGCGGACTGGTCCGCTGGTCTCGTTGGGATTGGCCATCATGGTGCTCTCCTCGGGGTTATCCACAATCTACCCCGATCTGGGACCCTTCGCTCGGATCCCGCTCAGTTTCGGCGGGTGTTCTGCCGCGTTCGTCGTCGAAAGCGCTCAGTTCGTTGCGGTCAGCGTGATGACGAAGATCAGGATCGAGTTCGCGGGGATGCTGCCTGAGGCGCGACTGCCGTAGCCAAGCGAAGGCGGAATGATGAGCTGCCGCTGGCCGCCCACGCGCATGCCGCGCACCCCTTCGTCGTAGCCGTCGATCACCGCACCCGTGCCGGTGGTGAAGGCCGGCAGGTTGCCGGAGTCGAACCCGGTGCCGTTGCGCAGGTACCCCGCATAGGTGGTGGTCACCGACGCGCCCGAGGCCGCGGGCACGAGTGCGCCAGCGCCGACCGTGATGTCGCGGTAGTAGAGCCCCGAGGCGGTCCTGGTGGAGGCGGCGAGATTGACGTTGAGCGACGGCGCGAAGTTGGTCGTATCGATGTTCGGCACGAACGGCGCGCTGTCGGAGCAGGAGGCGACGGCAACGAGAAGGAGCGGCAGGAGTGCGATGAAGCGGCGCATAGGTCGGATCAGAGGGCTGAGGAGGGCGAGGGAGAATGATACCCGGCTGCCCGGGGGCGGGTGCAGGGGTGTCTTGTCGTACCGCACCACAAGTGGCGTGAGAGCGGCGCGCTCAGTGCGGCCCCGCCGAACCGACTGACCGAGAGTTGCCTCGCACGACATCCACACGTAGCTCGGTCCAACCGGTGACCTGATAGAACGCCACGCGCACGGAATGCAGCCCGGGAGCGATCTCCGCGTACATCACCTCCGACCCGCCTGGCTGCGCACGTTCCATGACGAGTCGCCCGTCGACCCACACTCTCGCCGCATCGTCGCTGATCACACGCAGCGAGTGCGCACCGTCGGGCACACGCACCGTCGCGCGTGCGTCGAGCGCCCACCGCTCCTGCGGCAGCCCGAAGCGCGGTCGGTACCATTGGTAGTCGAGTCGTGCTTCGCGCCGCGACATGAACGGCGTGCCAGCGACGATCGCGTCGAGATTCCCGCTCGCGCGGTCGGGGTCCATGAGCGTGTCGGTCCACGCGAAATAGCGGACGTCCCACGTCATGCGCGGTTCGCGGCGGTCGAATGTGAAGCGCACCGGCGTGCCCGCGGCCGACCGCGCGCCACGCGGCGAGGTGGTCGCCACCCCCACGTACTCGAGCGTGACCGCCCAGTCATCCTCACGGTCGGCGAACGGACGCACGATGAGTGTGTCGCCGATGTTCCCCGCGCGTGCGGAGATGCCACGCACACCGTCCATGGTGACCAGGCGCCAGCGACCGGCGGGACCGAGCGTCCGCAGTTGCACCGCATCACGCAGGGTGTCGACTGGCCAGAGCTTGGGCGAACGCCAATCGAACGGTCCCCATTCGTCGACGACGATCGCCGAGCGTTCGCGACGCGGCCACGGTGCCGCAGGGATCGCACGTGCGCCGCCGGTGAAGTAGCTGCCGATCTTCTGGGCGAGCCGGTCATGCTCGGGCGCCGACATCGCGCCCGCAGTGCAGCGACCGTTCTCTGAAGCCACGCCGCTCGAGGTGACCGTGTTCTCCGCGGTGTCGAGCGGCGCCGTCTCGCTCACGCGCCACGTCGTACGGTGATCGCGAAAGGCGTTGCCGGTGATGCGATAGTCTCGGCTGCGCGTGTCGCGCTTCTTGGGATACACCCAGTCCGACGGCTCGATCGCGTTCGCCCAGAGATAGATCGCGGTCGTGTCGCCGCGAAAGACGTTGCGCGAGATCGCGTTGTCCTGCCCATGCTCGATCGCGATCGCCACACGGTTGCGGGCGAAGCAGTTGCCGGTGATCTCGCTCTCGTAGCTGTAGCCGCCCCAGACGCCATGATCGTTCCCCTCGACGACGTTGGCCACGAACCGATTGCGACTGAATGTCGCCTCGATCCCGTTGGTCGGAGCGAACGAGAAGTCATTGGCAAAGAAGATGTTGTCGTTGGCACCGCCCGCACCGGTGTCCATGGTGCTCTGCCCTGCCCACAGGAAGAGCCCGTCGCCGCTGTGCGTCACCGAGTTCCAAGCGACCACGTTGTTGCTGCTCTGCTCGTACATGAGGAGTCCCGCCGAGTCCTGGCCGCGACGGTACCAACCATGCGAATAGCCGCGCACGTTGTAGTCCACGCGATTGCGAACCACGATGTTCCAGCTTGAGCGGTACATCCCGATGCCGAGCCCGGAGTTGAACGCGAAGACGTTGTCGCGCACGGTCACGCTGTCGGTCCGCGTCATCAACAACGCGTTCATCCCCTGTTCGGCACGATTGTTCCTGATCTCGCCGCCGGTCACGCCCTCCAGGTAGATCGCCGCGCC
>JANOTB010000110.1:0-9284 GCA_031416115.1 Gemmatimonadota bacterium | reverse complement strand
GTGCCGCGGAGTCGCGCTGCGGGTCGAGGCCGAGCACGGAGATCGTGCCGCGGTCGGGCGTACGCAGGCCCTCGACGCACTCCATCGTCGTCGTCTTGCCCGCACCATTGGGGCCGATCAGGCCGAAGATCTCGCCGGCGTTGACCTCGAGCGAGACGTCGTCGACCGCCACGGTGGAGCCGTAGCGTTTGCCGAGGTGGGAAACGGTGATGACAGGGGCGGGCATGGCTCAAGCTACACGGCACACGGGACGCGTGGTGCACGACGCTTGATACCATGTGTTGGGACCCTGCAGCGTTCCCAGAGGCGCCGCGGGCCTGACCGATCGGTACCGCATCGAGCGACAGATCGGTCAGGGTGGGATGGCGACCGTCTACCTCGCGGACGATCTCAAGCACGATCGCAAGGTCGCACTCAAGGTCCTCCGCCCCGAGCTTGGCGCGGTGCTCGGCGTCGAGCGCTTCCTCGCCGAAGTGAAGATCACGGCCCGGCTCGACCACCCGCACATCCTCGCGCTCATCGACTCCGGCACCGCCGGCGGTCTGCTCTACATCGTGTTCCTCGACTGGACGCGGCCGGAATCCGTGACGCTGTTGAAGGCGACAGCGCCTGATCGGGTGCAGCGACTGGGGTCCGTCGCTCACCGAACCACGTCGATGACGCTCTCGCGCGACTACCGGCGTGGGACGCTCGGTTGGAGTGACACGCACTTTGATGCGTGGATCTATCGCGTGGTCAAGCCGTGAGGTCGCGCTGAGGTCGCGCTGAGGTCGCGCACGACTCGTTGGTGACACCGCCTGCGCGGCGGCGGTCAGCGGTTGCGCCCAGGGCTCAGGTGGGCGCAACCGAACCCGGGGTGCTCCGGGCACGGATCGACTCCACGCGTCGTTGCAACTCCGCCGACGGCGCGACCCCGAGTTGTTCGTGCAATCGGCGACGGAACGCCTCGTACTCCTGCAGCGCGAGCGCTGGACGCCCTGCGAGATCGAGCGCAGCGAGCACGCGGATCGCCGCGCTCTCGTCCAGCGGAGCCAGCAGCAAGGAGTGCCGAGCGGCGACTACCGCTGTGCTGTTGTCGTCGCTCTGCTCCGCCAGACGGGAGAGGGCCTTCGCGGCGCGTACGGCGAGCTCGCGGAGGCGCTCGCGTTCTGCGGTGAGCCAGTCGTCGAAGTCACGGCATCCGCTCACGTGGAACCCCTCGAGCAGGCCTCCGGCATAGTGCTTGAGTGCCCGCGCATGTTCGCCCGCGTCTGCCGCGGCTTCGAAACACTGCACGTCGGTGGCGAGGAGCGCGTGGTCGAGCCCGACCTCCTCGGTGCCCCGCGTGACGATCACGCCGACGCTCAACTGCCGGCGCAGGAAGGCGAGCGCCTGACTCAGCGCGCCCCGCGCATGGGCCTCGTCCGCGTCGGGCCAGAAGAGGAGCAGGAGTGCATCACGCCGGTGCAGTCGCACGGGTTTGTCGACCGCGAGGAAGGCGAGTAGCGCGAGGCGCTTGGGTTGCGCGAGCACCGCATCGATGCGACCACCGTCCGGGGCAAGGAGTTCGGTGCTCCCGAGAAGTCGCAACTGGGTGGTCACGAGGCCGCCTGCAGATGGGGGAGTGTACGGAACGGTGGCCGCTGGCTGGATCAGAGTCAGGTCAGACCAGCGGCAGCCCTCGGTCAAGAAGCCGTCACCGTGGCAGAATATGCTCTCTTCCGAAGGACGCAGCAAACGCGACGGCCGCTGCCGTCAGCCCAACCCTTTGGAGGTCATATGACGCGTTTCATCACGTGCTCCGTTGCCGCGCTCGTGCTCGCGGCATCCTCGTCCGTGCTCGTGGCACAAAGCGGGCAGGTCGCTTCGAGCGAGCGGCGCACCAGTGCCGGGCTCGGCGCAGGGTGGTCGGGAACGGCGACCACCTGTTGCCTCTCGAAGCTAACGCCAGAGGCGGAGCTGCGGATCGCCGGACGCATCGATGAGGCGTGGGGGCTCACGCTCCAGGGCCGGATGACCGACGCACGGCGGATCCTGCGGGATGTGGTCACTGAGCAGGAACGAGCGGGTGCGTATCCCGCCATCGCGCTGCGGACCCTGGCCAACGTGGAGTACGGACTCGAGCGTCCGGACATCGCGGCCGGCATCCTCGTCCAACTCGCGGATGCGGCGGTCACGGCGAGTGACCCCGCGACCGAATTGCAGGCGCTGGTCGACGCGCTGATCCTCTTCGGCCAGGAAGGCCGGACAGCATCGGCCCGCGCGTTGCGCCCGCGCATCAAGAAGCTGCTGAACTCGCCGGCGATCCCCGAGGCCACCCGGCGCGAACTCGCTGTCCACTTCGCTCCCCCGTGATTTTCGCCGGCGGGGGTCCGGCGGGACCGCCCGTACGGGCGGTCCCGCCTTGACCGCCGCCAGTTCGCGCCGTAGCGTATCGCACCAACTCAGTGCTGCGGCGACCATGGATCCAGGTGCCCTCGAGCGCGTGAAGACAGCACTCATCGACCGGTATCGCTTCGACTGCGAGATCGGTCGTGGTGGAGGCGGTTGCGTCTGGCGGGCACTCGACATTGCCCGGGTCCGTCCGGTCGCGATCAAGTGCATGGTCGTGGGCACGAGCCTGCTGGCGCGGCGCGATCGGTACCTGCTTGAGATCCAGATCGAGGCGAATCTCGCGCACCCGAACATCGTTCCGCTCTTCGACTCGGGCGAGGTGGACGACGTCGTCTACCTCGTCATGCCGCTCGTGGACGGTGGGTCGCTGCAGGCGCGTCTCGCGCGCGAGGGGTCCCTCCCGGTGCGCGAGGCGCTGCGCGTCTGCAAGGAGGTGGCGCAGGGACTGCTGCATGCCCATTCGCACGACGTCGTGCATCGCGACATCAAGCCTGGCAACATCCTCTTCCTCGCCGGCCACGCGCAGATCGCCGATTTCGGCATCGCGCGCATCCTCGAGGCCGAGTCCAAGGACATGCCGCGCACCACCGACATGGTGCCGTTCGGTACCCCGCTGTACATGAGCCCGGAGCAGGCCAACGGATTCATGGGGGTCGATGGCCGCTCCGACCTGTACTCGCTCGGCTGCGTCGTCTACGAGATGCTCGTCGGTCATCCTCCGTTCGAAGGGCGCACGCATTCGGAGGTGTTGCTGCGGCACGCTGTCGATCCGGTGCCCCCGATCCGGAGTGTGCGTCAGACCGTGGCGCCTGCGATCGAGGCGATGGTGATGCGCTCGCTCGCGAAGGTCCCGGCCGACCGCTTCGCGAACGCCGAGGAGATGCTGCGCGCGATCGACGAGGCGATGCTGGCGGAGCCTGGTTCCGGACCGACGCCGGTCCCAGTCCCCGTGCCGGTGCCGGTGCCGGTTGTAGTCCCACGACCGATCCCGTGGTCCCGCCTCGCCGCTGTGGCCGCCGGGGTTCTTGTCCTCAGCGCGGGCACGCGGTTCGTCGCCGCACAGCGCGAGATGACACGACTCGTCAGCGACGCCGACACGACGCGACTCGTGGCGTTCCCGTTCGAGACGGATCAGGCGAGCGGCGCCGCCGACGAGCGGCTCCGACGCTCGCTCGCCCATTGGCGGGGGATCAAGGCGGTGGAGACGTTCGCCATGCGCGAGAGGATCGGCAACGCGCCGATCACGACCGAGCGCGCGAACGACATCGCACTGCGACTGCACGCGGGGCGGTTCGTGCGCGGGACGATCGCGACCACCGGAACCGGCCTCGAGGTGCGGCTCGTCCTCTTCGATGCTGGCCGGAGTCCTCGGTCGCTGCATGAGGAGGTCGTCAAAGTCTCACTCGACGATCGCGCGCTCGATTCCTCATTCGCCGCAATGGTCGAGGGCGTGTTGCTGCGCGAACCGCTCCCTCCCGACGTCCACACGGCGAAACTCTCGACACGCTCACTGCCGGCGGTCCAGGCGTACCTGCGCGGGCGCGCCGCCGTCACGCGGTGGGATCTCGAGTCGGCCGTTGCCGAGTTCGAGCGCGCGTGGGCGATCGACCGGACCTTCGGGAGTGCCGGCCTTTGGGTCGCGCTCACCAAGTACTGGAATGAGGCGGCGCCGACGGAGTGGACCTACGCCGCATATGCCGCGCTGCGCGACAGCCTGCTCATGACCACCCGCGAAGCCGGCGCCGCGCGCGCGATGGTGGCGACCAATATGGACGATGTCACGACGGCATGCGCCGAGTGGGATGCGCTGACGGAGCGAGATCCATTCGACTTCAAGGGATGGTATGGCTCCGCACTCTGTCGCGACCGCGATCGCCTCGTCCGGCCGGATCCGCGCTCTCGCTCCGGCTGGGCCTACCGCAGCAGCTATCACACCGCCCTCACCAGATATCTGCGCGCCTATGCCCTGATGCTCCCCATGCACCGAGCGCTCGGCGCGCGCTCGTTCGAACGAGTGCGGGATCAACTCCACGTCCTCGCGCAGTACTCCCGACCTGGCATCGCGGCCGACGGCGCGTCGTTCTACGGCGCGCCACACTTGGTGGCGGACACGCTCGTGTTCGTTCCGTTCCCTGAGATGGCAGTGATGATGGCCGCGCCGGCGACGATCACCGACCAGCGCGAGGACCAACGGATCGAGAAGCGTCAGCGGGAGCTCTTCCGTTCATTGGCCAGCATGTGGGCGTCCGGTGCGCGCGCGAGTCCGGAGGCACGTGAAGCGCTTGCCGTGGCTCTGCAACTCCTCGGGGATCCAACGGCCCTCGACACGATGCGCTCCGCGATGACCCTCGAAGGGGAAGGTCCGCGTCGTTTCCGATTCGCGAGCACCTTCGCCTGGATGGGCGTCGCATTCGGCTTGCCGGACGACTGGAGCGCGCTCACCCGTGCCGCGGCGACCACCGATTCCGTCCTCGCGTCGGACACGAGTGCTGTGAACGCGGAGATGCGCGCCGGGCTCGCGGCGCTCTTCGGTCGGAGCGCCTACGTCGTGCGCACCACCACCGCCGGGAGCGCGCGCGTGGATCGTACGCTCTCGGCTCCGATCGTCGACGCGATGCGCACACTGACCGTGCTCGCGGCCATGGGGCACTCGGCGCAGAAGATCGCCGAGCACGAGCGGCGGGTCGACTCGCTCATCACGGCGCTGGTCCCGCGGGCGGATCGCGATGCGGTCCGAGGCGATGCGTTCGGACGGGCCGCGCGGCTGGCCTGGTCATCCGCCCCGCTCAGCGTCGCGAGCATGTCGACCGTCCGCAAGGACTACCTCGTCCCGATGCTCGTGGCGTCGACCCGAGGCGACACGGCAGCGCTCCGGCCCATGCTGCAAACGCTGCGCGCTATGCGGCGGTCTCATCCACCGGCCAACGTGTCGTTCGACGCGCTGCTTCCCGAGGCCGCGCTCCTCGCCAGACATGGAGATCCAGCCCTCGCCGCCGCCTGGCTCGACGAGGCATTCGGCACGGTGCGCACGAGCACGCCGAACTTCGACGCGATCCGTGCGGCGGCTCTCGTGCGGTGCCTCGTGCTGAGGGCCGAGTTGGCGGTGCAGCTCGGGCAGCCGGCGGAAGCGAAGCGATGGGCTGGCGCCGTGGTCGCGCTGTGGGAGAAGGCGGACCCCGACTTGCAGCCGGTGGTGGCGCGTATGCGGGTGTTGGCGCGGTAGGCAGGTTCCCGCCGGGCGGATGCCCGGACGTCAAGTCGGGTGTTTCTCAATGGAGGCACGGATGCGTATCGGGCGAGAAAGGCTTGGGATAGCGTCGGTGTTGGTGGTGGTCGCGGCGGTGTCGGTGATGGCGGTTGCGGCATGCCAACCGAACATCATTGTCGTCGACGGCATGACGTCGGATACGGGCGACACTCCGGAGTGCCCGCATACGTGGACGTTCAAGAGGGAGGACTTGGTTTCGTTCCTGCCCGGCACGAGGACGAATGTTCCCGAGTTCCACGACTGCCAGAAACTGCGCGTCGCAAAGGATGAATACGGTCCCCTCGCTGCCGTCTTCGCGATCGATCGCCTAGAGTCCGTCCAAGATTCGGCCCTCGGAGCGACGCGCGGCCGCGTTCTCGCGCTCGTACATCTTCCGCAAGGTGGCGCGTACGGCGCGCTGGGGCTGTCGAAAGCCTGGGCGTGCGTGATCGTGCGCGTCAGAGGGACTGGCGGGGATGCGTGGATCGTGCCGGTCGACCGCGGAGATCAATGTGCATCGCCACACATCGGAGATGTGACCGCACTCCGGAGTCCCTTGGACCTTCACGTCCTGCCGTCACCTAAGGGGTTGGATCGCCAGATACCGCCGGTGGCACGATGGGACTGGGACGACTCGACGAGCACGCAGTACATCGGCGTGCGCTGCGGGAGCGCATGGTGCGAGATTGGTCGGCGTAACTTCCGCAGTTCAGCGAGCCACGACCCCGGCGCGTCCACTGACCTGAACACGCGCGCGGGCTACGCGTTTCGCGGGGCTTACGATGAGCAACGATTGGCCGAGTTCTCAACCGGAGTACTCACCCCGGGGACTCGTCTTGGCACAGTCGTTCCGATGCCCGATCTCGACGGTTTGACCAAGACGCGCCCACCGAACGGTCAGTGGGTACCAGTGGCACGCACCTATCTCACCCCATTCAGCGAAGAATACCAGACGAAGTTCAACTTTGCGGCCACCGCCACCGTGTCTCCCAATGAAGCGAGGGCCTCGACCGTCTCTCTCTGCGTGGGGACAGACACAGAAGCATGCGGTGCGATCGAACGGAACACCACGCTCGACATCAGCCTCTGTACTCCAGAAGTCCCGTCAGGCGCGCGATGGATCGCGCGCGTCGACCGACCAGGAGCGCCAAGCAAGTACTTCTGCGTCCTGTACCGCGGGCACTCCGCCGGATTCTATGTACCACCAGTCGTTCGCTGGCGGTGGCGGGCCGACGACGAGACGATCTGGATCAGTTGCCCGTCGGGCTGTTGCGAGGTGAAAGCCAGAACGTGAGCAGTGGATCGCTGACGACAGGACGGGCCCGGCGGATCACCGCCGGGCCCGTCCGCGCTCTCACCCACACACCTCCCTCAGAACGCCATCATCTGCGTGAACTTCACCGCCACCGAACGCCCGTGCACCGGCGCATCCGCGGTGAGGAACCGCTGGTCGTTGTACACCACGAACAGGTCGCTCAGCGGATGATGCAGCACGTTGAACCGCACATTCGCATTCAGCTGCTTCGATGCCGGATCGTACTGCGAGAGCGCGTCGACGAACATCCGCGGCGAGAAGGAGTAGTTCGCCCGCGTGGTCCAGATGCTGTTGACGAATCGCCCGTCCGCGAGGTCGAGGGTCGCCGCCGTCCGCTGGACCCCTGAGCTGACGCGCAGGTGGTAGTTGGGCCGGACGGTCACCGTCGCCGAGATCGTCCGTTGCGTACCGTTGTAGAGCTCGCCCCAGACGTATCGTGAGCTGAAGGCGATCTTGCGACTCTGGTCGGTGTTCGCGAGCAGCCCCCACTCGTTCCAGCCGTAGGCGCCGGCCGGCAGTGCGTCGGCACGCGGCGAGAGTCGGAGTGGGCGGTCGAGCCGATTGAACACCGGATTCACCGAGAGTTCGACCACCGCCCCGTTCTCGAAGAAGAACGTCTGCCCCGAGTGGAGCCGCTTCTGCACCATCGCGTTCCCCTGGTCGGTGAACAGCTCCCACACGATGTGCGGATGCAACTCGCGGATCCCGAGTCGGCGCGCCGCCTCGGGACGGGGCCGGAAGCCGATGTCGGTGAACCACTTCTTCACGCCGACGCGCCGGTAGAACCCGATGTCGTTCTCGTAGTTCTCTCCGAGCGACATCACGCCGCCCTTGCCGTGGAAGAAGTTGCTCTCGTAGTTCACGGAGGTGCGGGCCGCATACTGGCCATTCGCACGCCCCGGTGTGCGCGTCCCGACCATGTAGGAGTTCCAGTCGAGGCGACCGAAGAACCGGATGTTCGCGTCCACACCCGCGACGCGGTTGAAGTCGCTGGCATCGTCCGTCGACTGCCGCTGCATGAGCAGCAGGCCGACATCCGACCCGACCCTGAGGTTGCGACGCACGCGCAGCACGCTGTAGTTGTTACCGGCGGTCGCACTGTCGCCACGGACGTGCATGTTGATCAGGCCGATGCCGAACCCGCCGGCCACGCCAGTGAGTCGCGCGCCGACGTCGATCGGGAGTGGCTTGCGGTCGTCACGGATCCCGATCCGGCGCGAGAAGAAGAGCAGATTGTCGTCGTCCGGCGTCGCTGGAGTGAAGACCCTGTTGTTGCGCGCCGCATCGCCCACGTAGAAGATGCCGGAGTTCTCGAGGAAAGCCTCGCGCTTCTCGGGGAAGAACTGTGCGAACTGCGTGAGATTCACCTGTTGTTCGTCCGCCTCGACCTGCGCGAAGTCCGGACGCACCGTCGCGTCGAGCGTCAGGCCACGCGTCACCGCGAGCTTCATGTCGACGCCGGCGTCGAACGACTGCGCCGATGCCGACCCACCGATGTCGCGCACGCTGCTCCCGACCGCGTAGGGCTTCACGCGCAGGTCGCGACCGGTCTGTTCCAAGTGCAGTCCGCTCAGCTCTCCGGCCAGCGAGAGGCGCGTGAGATTGAATGCTCGCGGTACTGTAGCCCAGTAGTTGGTCTCGTTCCTGTACCTGATGCGCCGGGCGAAGTTGATCCCCCAGCGCTGGTCCGCTCCCGGCTCGAATCGCAACGTGCGGAACGGGATCCGCAGCTCGGCGGTCCAGCCGTCGGCGCGCCGCTGCGTCCGGACGTCCCAGATGCCGTCCCAACTCGTGTTGATCTCACGTCCCTCGTTGGCGGTCTGGCGATCGGCGCGCCCGCCCGCCGGGTTCGTGATGAAGACGTACCCGTTGCGACGATCGCGGAACGTGTCGAGGATCAGCTCGAAGTCATCCTGATCCTCCTCGCGGAAGTCCTTCCGTATGTCATTCACCAGTTCGCGCGCAGGGTCGGTGCCATGCATGAACGCGGCGACGTAGAGATTCTCGGCGTCGAACGCGACGAACACCTCGGTCCACTCGCTGGCCGGTTGGCCTTCGCGGGGTTCGCTCTGGGTGAACCCCGACGTGCCGCGCGCGCGCGTCCAGACTTCCTCGTCGAGGACGCCGTCGAGACGGATCGGGCCGCTCACGCGGCGCGCCTCTACTTCGCGTGGGGTATCGGAGGAACGGAGCGGACCCGCCGAGTCGGGCGGCGCGGTCCCCTGCGCCTCGAGCGCCGCCGTGGAGAGCGCCAAGACTGCGAGCTTCGCAACGGAGAGCGCGAGCGACCAGAGCCCGGAACGGCGACGAGCGAATGTCATGAAATACGGGTGCTGGGGTGAGTGCCAA
>JANOTB010000109.1:0-2448 GCA_031416115.1 Gemmatimonadota bacterium | reverse complement strand
CCGCTGCTTCTCTCGTTGGTCATCGCCGACTCGACAGTTCATAGCGGGCGAGCCGGGAACACCGCTGTCCGCCCGCCGCGCGCCGCCGCCGAGATCGTCGTCGACGGAACGCTCGACGAGCCGGTCTGGAAGCAGGCGGCGCTCTTGAACGGCTTCTCGCAGTTCTCGCCGCAGGACGGGATCCCCGCCGCTGACTCGACGCAGGTCCTCGTCTGGTACTCGGCGACCGCGATCCACTTCGGCGTACGCGCATTCGAGCCTCACGGTACCGTACGCGCCACGCTCGCTGAGCGCGATCGCATCGGCTCGGACGACCACATCCAGTTCCTGATCGGCACCTTCAATGATGGTCGGCAGGCGGCGATGTTCGCGGTCAACCCGTTCGGGATCCAAGCCGACGGTGCGCTGGTGGAACAGGGCAATCGCGGTGGTGGTGGCTTCACGAGCAGCAGCTCGTCGGGGCGCGAGAGTGCCGACCTGTCTCAGGACTATGTGTTCAAGTCCAAGGGCCGCGTGACGGCGTGGGGCTACGAGATCGAAGTGACGATCCCCTTCAAGAGCCTCCGTTTCCAATCCGTCGCCGATCAGACGTGGGGATTCAACGTGGTGCGGCGCGTGCAGCACTCCAACTACGAGGATTCCTGGACGCCGGCGCAGCGCGGCAATGCGAGCTTCCTCGCGCAGTCCGGGACGCTCGCGGGGCTGACGGACCTGCACCGCGGCATGGTGCTCGACCTCACTCCCGAACTCACCGATCGCGTGGACGGCGCGCCGGGCGCCGCGCAGTGGGACTATGCGACGGGCAAGCCGCAGCTCGGCGGCACGGTTCGGTGGGGGATCACGAACAATCTGACATTCAACGGAACGTTCAATCCCGATTTCTCCCACGTCGAGGCCGACGCTGGTCAGGTGAACTTCGACCCACGTCGCGCGATCTTCATCCCCGAGCGACGACCGTTCTTCATCGACGGCATCGAGCAGTTCCAGACACCCAACGGGCTCGTCTACACGCGTCGCATCCTCCAGCCCCAGGTGGCGGCGAAGGTCGCTGGCAAGATGGGCGCGACGAACGTCGCGCTCATGACCGCCTCCGACGATCGGATCGCCTCCGCGAGTGGCCGGGACAACCCACTCTTCAACATCCTGCGACTCTCTCGCGACTTGGGCGCGCAGTCGCGCCTTGGCCTCACCTACACCGACCGGATCGACGGCGACAACAGCAACCGCGTGCTCAGCATTGACGGTCGCGGCGTGCTGAAGCGGATCTATTCCGGCAGCTTTCAACTTGGGGGATCACGGACGCAGCGCAGTGGCGTGGTCTCGACGGCGCCCCTGTTCGAGACGCGTCTGGCGCGTGATGGGCGGGCCTTCTCGGTGCGCGCGCTTTTCAATGGCATCGACCCCGACTTCGTGACGCAGACGGGCTTCATCTCCCGCACCGGCGAGGTCCGTGCGAACATCGCGCCACGTTACACCCTGTTCTATCCACGCGGATCGCGGGTGGAATCGCTCAGCGGTAGCATGAACATCGACGGCACGTGGAACTACGTGAATTTCATGCGGCGCGGGGACGCGCGCGACAAGAAGCTCAGCTTCGGCACCGACGCGCAGTTGCGCGGCGGTTGGTCGGTGGGTGGTTCCCTGCTGCTCGAGACGTTCGGCTATGATCCGCAGTTCTACGCGAGCCGCTTTCGGATCGAGGCGCCTGACGGGGTGGGTGGGATCGACACACTGCCGTTCGTCGGCACGCCGCGCCTTCCCAACCGCGATTGGCTCGTGCGATTCTCCTCGCCGCGGTTCAAGTATTTCCAGGCCAGTGGCTTCTACGTCGCGGGAGTCGACGAGAACTTCTACGAGTGGGCGTCGGCGGACGTCATCTACGCCCAGTTCACGCTCAACGCGCGCCCGTCGGAGCGGATCCGGCTCGACGCGACCTATCAGATCCAGCAGTTCAATCGTCGGACGGACGGGTCGCTCGTCGGGCTCTTGCGCAACCCGCGCGTGAAGCTCGAGTACCAGGTCTCGCAACCGTTCTTCGTGCGCCTGATCGGCGAGTACATCGCCGAGCAGGTCGATGCCTTGCGCGACGACTCGCGGACGAATCTTCCTCTGCTGCAGCGCAACGGGAGCGGCGTGTACGTGCGGACCGTGGCGCGCCTCAACAACAGCGTGCGTGGCGACTTCCTGCTCGCCTACACGCCGCAGCCGGGCACGGTGGTCTACCTCGGGTACGGTGCGCGGATGCTCGAGCCGGAGTCGTTCCGGTTCGAGCGTCTCACTCGGTCGAGCGACGCGCTCTTCGTCAAACTGTCGTACCTCTTCCGGAACTGACTAGATCGCGAGTCGGATCTGGCGCCCCGTCGACGCGAGCGCTTCGTGCGCCGCTGACGCGAGTGCTTCTAAATGAGCGTGAGCGGGAACGACCGCGTGGAAGCCGCAGTCCAGTGC
>JANOTB010000108.1:0-6456 GCA_031416115.1 Gemmatimonadota bacterium | reverse complement strand
GCTGTGGGGTGTGTCCGGCGTTCGTGGGGGGGGGGCCGAGGGGGTGTGCTTTTTTTGTCGTGCATGGGGGAGTCGGGGCGGGGGGCCCGGACTCCCCTTTGCGTTCCTTGGGCCCTGTTTCGCCAGTGCGGCTACGCATTTGGCACGCAGCCGCCCTCTGAACTAGCATTCAGCCGCCCTCTGAACTAGCATTCAGCCGCCCTCTGAACTAGCATTCAGCCGCCCTGCCACCAGGACTTCAGGCGTGCCTCGCTCTCCCGATCCCCTTCCGCGCCTGCTCGCCCCGCGTCTCCGCGAGGCTCTGCGGGACACCCCAGCGGTCCTCATCCACGGGCCCCGTCAGTGCGGCAAGACCACGCTCGCCCGCACCATCGGTGCACCCTTGGGCTACGCGTACTTCTCGTTCGACGACGACGCCCTCCGTACGGCCGCCGGCAACGATCCCGCCGGTTTCGCGAACCGGCTCCCGCCCAAGGCCATTCTCGACGAGGTCCAGCGCGTCCCCGAGCTCTTCACCGCGCTCAAGGCCGTCATCGACCGCCGACGCGCACCGGGCCGCTTCATCCTCACCGGCTCGGCGAACGTCCTCTTCGTGCCGCGCCTCGCCGACTCGCTCGCCGGTCGCATGGGGATCCTGCGCCTGCATCCGCTCGCGCAGTGCGAGATCGAGCAGTCCAAGCCCCGCTTCCTCGACCTCCTGTTCCGCGCTGGCTTTCGGACCGGTATCGCGGCGCCGCTCCACCGGGAACTCACTGCGCGGATCGTGGCCGGCGGCTTCCCTGCGGCCCTCGCTCGACGCGCCGCGCCGCGGCGGCGCGCCTGGTATCGCGACTACGTCGAGACGCAGATCCAGCGCGACGTCCGCGACCTCATGCGCATCCGGTCGCTCGACGCACTCCCCAAGCTGCTCGCACTCGCCGCCGGCCAGACGGCACGCCTGATCAATGTGGCGGACCTCGCGGCCCCCTTCGAACTGAGTCGCCAGACGATCCACGAGTACGTCACTGTCCTCGAGCGGGTGTTCCTCCTCGAGCGCCTTCCGCCCTGGCACACGAATCGGCTGAGCCGGCTCGTGAAGCGACCGAAGCTGCATATGGGGGACACCGGTGTGGCCTGCGCGCTCTTGGGGCTCGACGCCGCCTCGCTCGATCGCGACCGCGTTCTGCTCGGGGGGCTGCTGGAGACGTTCGTCCTTCAGGAACTGCGTCGGCAGGCCAGCGCGCGACCGGCCCCGGTCGAGTTCCATCACTTTCGGGACCGCGACGACTTCGAGGTGGATCTCGTCCTCGACGACGGCGCGGGTCGGATCGCCGGCGTCGAAGTGAAGGCCGCCTCGACCGTGCATGAGCGCGACCTGCGCGGACTGCGCAAGCTCCGTGAGGCCGCGGGCGCGCGTTTCGCGTCCGGCGTCGTACTCTACGACGGCAGCGCGACGATCCGATTCGGCGATTCCCTCTTCGCCGTCCCGCTGCGTCGTCTGTGGGAGCACGACTGAGCGTCGCCCCGCAGCGGTCGATCCAAGCCCCCTGCATCGCCGTTCGGCCTTACCTTGTCTCTCACATCTCTCATCTCCTCTCTGCAGTCCATGCCCACGCTCCGCGACCCCCTCTGGAACAACATCCGCGTCGACGGGCCCTACCTCCGGCTCATGGACTCAGCGCCGTTCCAGCGGCTGCGCTACGTGCGCCAGCTCGGTCTCGCGCATCTCGTGTACCCGGGCGCGACGCACACGCGGTTCGAGCACGCCCTCGGTGCGTACCACCTCGCGCGCCTCACCGTCCGCGTGCTCGACGACGCCGGTGAGCTCGGCGGGGTCTCCGAGATCGACCGCCGGCTGGTCGTGGCGGCCGCGCTGCTCCACGACATCGGACACTATCCGTTCTCGCATGCGCTCGAGGAGCTCGGTGTCCCGCACCACGAGGCCGTCGCCGAGCCGCTGATCGCGGATGGCCCCCTGAGCGAGATACTCCGCGAGGAGTTCTCTGGCGACGCGCCGCAGCGCATCCTCGCGCTCGTGCGCGGGAGCAGCGACTCGCCGTTGCAGGGGCTGATCTCCGGTTCGATCGATCTCGACAAGACCGACTACCTCAAACGCGACGCGATGATGTGCGGCGTGGCCTACGGCGAGATCGATGTCGACCGTCTCCGGCACGCGCTCACCATCGTCGCCGATCCGGTCACCGGACGCCCGACGGTCGGCCTGCGCGAGAAAGGGCTCTCGGCGCTCGAGTCGTTGCTCTTCGCCAAGTACCAGATGTACCGCAACGTCTATTGGCAGCATGCCGTGCGTTCCGCGACGGCGATGTACAAGCGCCTTATCGAGGACGCACTCCGCGCGGGAGAGCTCGCGGTCGACCGGCTCGCGTCCTACACCGACGAGGGGATCCTGCACGCGCTGGAGGGCTCGAGCGCGCCGCCGCTCCTGGGTGCCATCCGCGAGCGCCGACTCTACAAGCGTGCGATGGAGGCGCCGGCGGCCGAGCTCACGGGGCTCGACCTCGAGTGGCTCGCCGAGGACCGCGCGCGCACGCGTGGCGCCGAAGAGGTCTTGGCTCGCGCCCATGGCCTGAAGAGCGGCGAGCTGCTCCTCGACTACCCGCGCAAGGAGCGGATGCTCGGACTCGACCTGCCGCTCCTCGCGCGCGACGGCACGGTGCGACGGATCACGGACTCCGGGCTGGCCGGGGCGATCAACCTGCCGATCCTCGCCGAGCAACTCTATCAGTCGGCACGGTGGCTGAGGGTGTTCACCGTGGGGCGTGTCGAGATTCCACGGGGTGAGGTGCTGGCGGTGTTGGCTTCGGCTTAGGCGACTGAACGGCTTTCACCACAGGGGCACACAGGGGGCACAGGGAACAGCCCGCCTGCTTGCTCGACCTGCGTGACTTTGTCGCTGCAGTTCCCTGTGCCCCTGTGCCCCTGTGGTGATCGCAGTAGCAGTAGCAGGGCAGTAACTCTCAGCCTTGCGGCCCGACCTTCCGCGTCTTGCCGTGCGCCTCGGCCAACAGCCGCCCGATCCCACGGTAGAAGTGCGCGTCCGACGACTTCCCGTCTTCCGCCATCGCGAGCGCGCATCGCTCGAGCGCATAGAGGATGTTCCCGAGGTAGAGCTCAGCGATCCCGCCGACCGTCTCCGGCTCCTCAGCCATCCGTCGGGCCGTCAAGGGCGTCCACCTGGACCACGATCGCGGTGATGTTGTCGAGTCCTCCGCGGTTGTTCGCCTCGGCGATCAGGGCGTCCACGATCCGTCCCGGTCCCGAGCGCGCGAGCAGCAGCTGCTGCAGTCGGCGATCGTCGACCATGCCGGTCAGGCCGTCGGAGGCCACGAGGAAGACGTCGCCAACGCGGATGGGGTTCTGATAGATGTCGGCCTCGACCTCGTCGCTCGCGCCCACGCAGCGTGTGATCACGTTGCTGTACGGATGGTAGCGTGCCTGTTCCGGCGTCAGCAGTCCGGCGTCGACCTGCTCCTGCACATACGAGTGATCCTTCGTGATCTGGACGAGTGCCCCGTCGCGCAGCAGGTAGATCCGCGAGTCGCCGATCTGCCCGATGAGGTACCCTGCGTCGGACATCACGAGGACCGAGAGGGTCGTCCCCATCCCCTGCTTGTCGACTTCGGCGAGCATCCGCTCGTAGATCGCACGGTTCGCGTCCTTAAGCGCTTGGGCCACCGTCTCGGGCGCGCCCGGTGCGGTCACCGACTGCAGCGGTAGCAGATTCCGCGCGACGATCTGCACGGCCATCTCGCTCGCGACCTCGCCGGCGGCGTGACCACCCATGCCGTCGGCTACGACGAAGACCCCCCGCGCGGCATCGGCTTCGGCGAAGAAGTTGTCTTCGTTGCCGGAGCGGACCATGCCCACGTCCGTTCGTGCGCCCACCTTGAGTTGCATCTGTTCAGCGCCCCGCGAACAGGAGAAGCGACAGGAGCCCGACACCCGTGCCCGCGAGGGACACGAGGAGGACGATGACCACGGCACAACCCTTCTTTTCGGCTTCGACTTCCGGTGCCGGAACATTAGCGGGTGCGCGGCCCGGCGCCTTGGATCCGGCGGTCGGCCTGACCGCTGCCTGCTTCCGGAGCGACTCGACGTTCACCGCCGCGATCGCGCGCGTGCCGCCCCCTTCCATTAACGGTGCCGCCGCGGGCCGGAAGGCCATCTTGATCCCGCCGAACCTGAGATCGGGGGCGCCTTCCACACGCACCTCACCTTTGACCCGGCGTCCGCCAACGTACGTTCCGTTGGTCGACTCCTGATCGACAACATACCAGCCGTCGCCACGCTTTTGAATCTTCGCATGCGAGTCGGACATCGACTCGTCCTTGATCGAGATGTCGTTGTGCTCACCGCGCCCGATGTTCGTGAGCGCCGAGTGGAGTTCGAACTTCATTCCTTTGAGCGGGCCCTCGGCCATGACCTCGAGCGTCGCGAGCGCCGCGCGGGCGGCAGCCGGGGCCTCAGCCGGGGCCGCAGCAGGGGCCGCAGCAGGGGCCGCAGCCGGGGCCGCAGCAGGGGCCGCAGCCGGGGCGGCGGCGGCAGGCGCACGCATCATGGTGTTCGCCAGCGAGGCAGCGGCATGTGGCGGCGCAGGCGGCTCCGGCGGCGGCTCCGGCGGCTCCGGCGGGGGCACAGCGGCGGCCGTGGGGGCCGCGACCTTCGCCACATCGGCGTAGAAGCGGAACTCCTCAGCGCCCATCTTGATCACGTCACCGCGGCCCAGAAGCTGCTCGTCGGCGACGCGCGCGCCGTTCACCCACACGCCGTTCGTGCTGTGATCGGTCATCACGTAGCCGTTCGCGGCCGGCGCAATACTCGCGTGCCGACGCGAGATCTCCGTGCTGGCGATCACCACGTCATTCCCCACTTCGCGGCCGAACGTGACGCCGGCGTCGAGCACGGGGTACTCGCGGCCGTCAACGAGCGACACGAGCCGACCGCCGGTCGCCATGGTCGGCTTCTTCGGCGCGGCGCCGCTCTTGGCGCCGATCATCTTGGCCACCTCCGCCGCGCTCACGAACGCGGTGCTCCCACCTTTCTGGTCCTCGCCCAGCCGCAGTTCGTGCCCCGCGATCTCGATCTTGTCGCCGTGCAGCAGAGGACTTGGCTGCATGCCCAACTGCACGCCGTTGACCATCACGACCGCGTCGGCAGAGCCCAGGCGGATCGACACGCCGGCGGCTCCCAGCGAGACGATCGCGCTGTTGACCGGGTCGCCGTCCGGCAGCCGAATACCGGCGCCGTCGAGGGCACCGATGGTCGTCTCACCCGCCGCAAGCGGGTACTGGCTGTCGCGGAGCTTCAGGTAGGGCATCGAGAGGAGGAAACTACGGGGAGCGAGGGGGGGTCGGCAAGCGTCAACCGTTCACGGCCGCGACGGCGTCCAGCTCCCCCGCTTGCAATCGGAAGAGCCGCGCATAGAGGCCATTGCGGCGGAGCAGGGCCCGATGCGTCCCGCGCTCCCGCACCTCGCCGTGATGGAGCACGAGGATTTCCGTCGCACTGGTGACGGTGCTCAGGCGGTGGGCCACCGCGATCGTGGTCCGTCCCTGCATGAGCGTGGAGAGTCCGCGCTGGATCTCCGCCTCGATCTCGCTGTCGACCGCACTCGTGGCTTCGTCGAGCAGGAGCAGCGCCGGGTCGGCGGCGATCGCGCGTGCGAACGAGAGCAGTTGCCGCTCCCCGACGCTCAGGCTCGAGCCCCGCTCGC
This sequence comes from Gemmatimonadota bacterium, assembly GCA_031416115.1. Lineage (GTDB taxonomy): Bacteria > Gemmatimonadota > Gemmatimonadetes > Gemmatimonadales > Gemmatimonadaceae > Pseudogemmatithrix. The sequence goes on along the minus strand of JANOTB010000108.1, from coordinate 743 downwards.
CGAGCTGCTGCGCGTAGCCGCCGGGAAGCCGCGCGATCACGCGGTCGGCCCCCACGCGCTCGGCAGCCTCGCGGACCTCGGCGTCGCTCAGCGGGTTCCCCAGCCGGATGTTCGTCGCGACATCGCCAGCGAAGAGAAAGATGTCCTGCTGCACGTAGCCGACCACGCGGCGCAGTTCATGCACGGGCATGGAACGGATATCCCGCCCGTCGAGCAGTATCCGGCCCCGCTGCGGCTCGTGAAAGCGCAGGAGCAGGTTGATCACCGTCGTCTTTCCCGCCCCCGTGTGTCCCACCAGCGCGAGCGTCTCGCCGGGACGCACCGTGAACGAGACGCCCCGCAGCACCCAAGTGGGTTCGGCGTACGCGAACCAGACGTCCTCGAACGTGACGGTCACGCCCTGCGACGCGGCGCGCCGCGCGGGGAGCGCCGCCGCGGCATCAGTCCCGTCGGCGACCGGCGTATCGAGCAGCGTGAAGATCCGCTCCGAGCTCGCCATTGCCTGCTGCAGCGTGTTGTACTTGTCGGAGAGGTCCTGCAGCGGCTGATAGAAGCGCCGCGCGAGTTGGATGAACGCCGCGAGCGTCCCCACGGTGAGCGCGCCGCTCTCGACGCGCGGTGCCGCCGCGACGATCAGGCTTGCGAGCGCGACGCTCGTGAGGATCTCGATCGCCGGGAAGTAGAGCGCGTAGACCGTCACCGAGCGCAGGTGCGCGTCCAGGTGCGCCTTGTCCAGGGCCGCG
>JANOTB010000107.1:0-3054 GCA_031416115.1 Gemmatimonadota bacterium | reverse complement strand
GACACACCAAAGCGGCTTTGATTTAGATTTCTGGATACCCGGAGGCCACTGATGAGCACCCAATCGCTCCCGATTCTTAGCGATCCCGAGATCATGGGCGGCACGCCCGTGTTCGCGGGTACGCGCGTCCCGGTACAGACCTTCGTCGAGTACCTCGAGGCCGGCGATCCTCTTGACGAATTCCTGCTCGACTTCCCGAGCGTGACACGCGATCAGGCCGTCGCAGTCTTGGAGCTCGCCAAGGAGCTGCTACTTGCGCGCGCGGTCGCATAGTGAAGGTCCTGCTCGACGAGTGTGTGCCGCGTCGCTTTCGTGATGCGCTCCCGGGCATCCGTGTGTCCACGGCTCGCGATCAACGCTGGACCAGTCTTCGTAATGGTGATCTGCTGTCCGCGATGCGTGCCGCGGGCTTTACGACTTTGGTCACCGTCGATCGCAACCTGACCTTCCAGTAACATATTGCCGCCTCGGGAATCGCCGTCATCGTCATGCACGCGGTCACCAATCGTCTTTCTGATCTCATCCCACTCGGTCCACGCGTCGTTGAGGCGATCACGGTGACGCCACTTGGCGCGATTGCACGCGTGGGTGTCTAACAGGTTGCAGTTGACAGCCGAGCTATGGTGTGCTCGCTGCGCTCGCTTTATCTGATTCGGCTGCAACTGAACCTGAAGCGTTGAGGATGTAGAAAAACCCCACGGCGACATTCGCGGGTGCGGATGTGGAGAAAACGATCGCCACAACTGCCTTCCAATCGACGATCGGCATCGCGGCGATGATTGTAGCGCCTTTAAATTCGCGCAGTTGAATCCGCCGAGGAGTTATTCTACATCCTCGTTATGCCGAGCGGTGCGGTTCGCTGGCTGTTGCGGTAACTTCCGACATCCCTCGACGGAGTGCATCCGATGGTCCAGTCGACCGAACAACTCGAAGTGCAGCTCCTGACCCTGCCGTCCGCCGATCGCGCGCGGCTTGCCGAGATCTTGCTCGCGAGCCTCGATGCGGAGATTGAAGCGGGCCCGGTCGCGGCGGCAGAGGATGCATGGCGCGCCGAGGGCGAGCGACGCCTCGCTGAATTGCGCGCCGGATCGGTCGCGGGCGTGCCCGCTGCGCAGGTCTTCGCCGCCGCGAGCCGCCGCCTCTCCGCGTAGTGTCCCGCGCCCTCGAGTTTCATCCCGAGGCGCACGCCGAGTTTCTCGCTGCCCTGGAGCGCTACGAGCGCCTCCGTCCGGGGCTCGGTGCGGCCTTCCTCGACGCAGTGCAAACGGCTGCGGACTATGCGCTCCGGTCGCCCGACGCGGGCGCACCCGTGGGCACCGCGCTCCGACCGGGTCTTCGTCCGCCGCTTTCCGTACTACCTCCTCTATGCCGTCGACCCGGACCAGTTGCGCATCGTCGCGGCCGCCCACCTGCATTTTGGCACCGTTGCGCACCGCCAAATGCGCTAATCCACCAAGGGCACAAGCCAAACGGGTCGTCAAAGTTGATCGGATCCCCGCCCGCATACCCGTGCAGATCGAGCCCGCCGGCCAGCCCGATCGGGTCCTGCTGCGTGAACCACCCCGTCGCCGGATCATAAGTACCGGTTCGGCGAATACCTGCTCCGCGGCGCCGGGGTCGTGGTCGCCGCGCCGCGCCGCTCGCGCTCGTGCTCGTGCTCGTGCCCAAGGCGCGAGGAGTTCCACCGTCGGAAAGTACGTCTGGTCGCGCGTGAGGAGCGCATGGCCGCGAATCGCCGCGTGCGCGCCCACGTAGAAGTCCGGCAGCGGCGACCGCCGCGCTCCACCGGCGCGCCGGTACGCGAGGAAGCACTTCCCAGCCGGGAACCCCGCCTGCCACGGTAACCCGTCGCGGCGGAAGAGTGTCGGTGGCAGGGCCGCATCCAGTTCCTCGATCCGCTCGAAGCGGACGGAGACCTCGGCGTAGATCAGCGGATTGATCACGAGCACTTCCCGTTCCGCCTACTCGCCGCGGGTGAGCGCGAGGATTTCGTCGGTGCTCATCGGCACCGTACCGCGCCCCCGCAGATGGGCGACGACCTTCGCCCCGCAGCGCTGGCTCCGCCGCACCTTCCGCAGCACGGCGCGGCCCTCCTCGACCACGAACTCGACATCGGTGTCCGGCAGTAGGCCGAGGCGTTCCCGCACGGCGGCGGGAATGGTGACCTGGACCTTGGTGGTGATCTTCACCGTGCTCGGCAGTGGGCGGCGTGGCGAGCGCAGGCGTCAACAGGTGCCGTGGCCAGCCTGCTCCGCGACACCCACGCGTGGGCCTGCGCGTCTGTTGGCTTGATCATGTGGGAAAGTACGGCCGCGGCTCGCCTCGCGGCCATGACGATGCCTGCAGCTCTCGCAGACGCAGTCGATAGTCGCTGGCAACCGACCGTTGCACCCGTGCCGTCAGCCGTCTAAATTCGAAAGGCTGATGGGCAGATGGCTGAGTGGTTGAAGGCACCGGTCTCGAAAACCGGCGTACCGGCAACGGTATCGTGAGTTCGAATCTCACTCTGCCCGTGCAACACCCGATGCGCTGGCAGTGCCGGCGCATCGTCGTTTGGAGGGGTCCAGACCCCCAGCAACTCCAAGGACGAGTGGCCGAGTGGTTTAAGGCGCACGCCTGGAAAGTGTGTGTACGTTCATAGCGTACCGTGGGTTCGAATCCCACCTCGTCCGTCGAACGGCAGGCCCCCACATCAAGGGCGCCTGCCGTTCCGCGTTCGACACCACGTCGTGATACGGCCGTGACGCCTCCTGGCAAACCTTCCTGCGTCCCCCGGTGTCAGATAGGCTGAACAGAGGAGACTCCCAATGGAACCCACAGTGCCGCGATCCTCAGACAAGCCCCAGATCCAGATCCTCGACGAGCGGGGCCGCGTGATCGGCGTGATCACCAGTCCGGTCGAGCCCGAGGTCCTCGGACCGGGCCGTGAAAAGGTCTACCTCGCACGCCGCTTCCCCGAGCACACCTCGCACGCCGCCTGACCAACGCGACGACGGGCGTGGCGCGGGCCTCCCGCGCGACGGCCCAGCGCGGCGGCCCAAAGCTCCCGCGCGG
>JANOTB010000106.1:0-27248 GCA_031416115.1 Gemmatimonadota bacterium | reverse complement strand
CGGCCCCCTACGCGCTCACGGCGGCGAGCTACGATCCCTGGAACCGGCTCCAGAGCGTCACCAAGGGCGGGGTCGTCACGACCTACCGAGCGACCGCGAGCGGGCACCGGCTGGCGCAGCAGAGTGGGGGCGGGACGACCGAGGTGACGCTGCGCGAGGGGGCGACGGTGCTCGGGAGCGTGACCGTGAACGCGTCCGGAACGCCGACGGTCTGGCACTTCAACGTGCTGGCCGGAACACAAGCCGTCGGGCGGCAGCCGAGTACGGGGAGTCGACGCTACTACCACACCGACCTGCTGGGGAGCGTGCGGGCGGTGGTGACCGGCACGACGGTGGTGCAGAGCACCGACTACGATCCGTGGGGCGTGGTGCTGGCCGGGCGGACGCTCTCGAGCGGGACGAAGGAGGGGTTCACCGGACAGCCGCGCGACTTGACGACAGGGCTGGACGAATTCGGGGCGCGGACGTATCTGAGTGGGTTCGGGCGGTGGGGCGGTGTGGACCCGGCGGCCGGGGCGATGCCCGAGTGGAGTCCCAATGGGTACGGCTTGGACAACCCGATCGCGCTCGTCGATGGCGATGGACGATGCTCAAAGCCGCCCACGCTGAGACCGGGTTTCATCGGAATCTGCATCGGACAGTTCATCTCCACGAAGCGCATCGACTACGTGGGCCTCGGCGACAATCGAGGTGCAGTTGGCGACGATCCGAACGCTACTGCACGTGTCATGACCTGGATCGTCCTTGATCCCAGAACCGGAAGGATCACGGAATCGGAGACTCGTGCCGAGCGCAGCAGAGTAGGATTCACAGTTCCGCTCTCGATTCCGCTTGCAGGCACGACCGACGTGTCCATCTCGCATCCAGCGCGCGATTCGGAGGGGAGCACGACTTTCACCGTGGTGACATCAGCGCTGAACGGCTGGTCTTGGGCCCCCGGTGGGCCCAAGCATCCGATCAACAGCACTATTGACGTTCGCGTCTCTGCATCAGGTGAGGTGTCCGTGGCCGGTTGGAAGCGCGACGCGTATCCCTCTCTCGAAATATATTCATACGGTGCGGGCAGCCAGTCGAAGGAGGTTATCCAGATTCCGCAGTCAGCGTCACCCAACGACCTTCAGGCGCCGCAGGAACAGCTTGGCGGTAAGCGTCGTCCGCCGCACAAACGCGAGCCTGAGCCCAGTACCCCGTCGTCCGCGACGCAGCGAACGAGGCCGGACCCCCATGACGATTGAACCGAACGAACTCATCGTCGTCGTGGCCAAGGTCATTCTATGGGGGTTGCTGCTTTCTCCGTCTGTCATGATCGCTTTGGCGTGGCGCGCTTCGAGGCGCGGCGGCCGGGCGCGCCGGTCCTCATTCGTTACAATCCTTCTGCTGACTGGAGTGAGTTATCTGTGGCTGCTCACGGGTTTGGTTCTGGAAGGAGACCAACTGGGAACCGCGTATAGCAAGGCTCGATTTGACATCGCGATTGCGCATCTGATCTGCCTTGCGATCGCCGTGTTCGTTGCGCTCAGGGAGAGACCTCCCGAACGCTCTCGTTTGATGGCGGCGATCGCGTTGGCATTCATGTGTTGGACTTATGTCGTGCTGGTGGGATTCGTCGTGTGATGCCATCCAGCTTGGCACTGCTACGACTTGTGAAAAATCTCTTGATCAACTACAACGACCCCTCCGGTGTCTTCAGGCTGGCCATCATCCCATGAGTCTTCCCTCGCCAATCGGAGGCGCAGTCACGTCGCAAGTTGGGTTCCTTCACAACTCCGCAACTCGAGTGGCTCGGTGGTTCATCGAGGGCCTCAGCCCCGAATGGGCTCTCAGTCGGGCTGGATGGCGATCTTTTGATGACGCGGTTGCAGCCCTAAAGCCATCGGTGCCGATGAGCACATATGCGTTCATCGATATTGACGACTGGACGCTGTTGCTCAGCAACGGGCCGCTCGGGACAGACGTTGGCATGATTCCCAGTCTTGTTGCGCGGGAACTCCATAGCCGCGGCATTCGGGCAGTTTGCGTCGACGACGGCGCGAGACCGTTCGCTGCGCGCATCCTTGAAGTCTTCGGACCCGATGGTGAGCCTCCCCTCCTTGTCGAGCGAATGATCGCCGCTGCGAATGACGGCGGACGATGGGTGTTCGAGACATCCGGTACTCCATATCCGTTCGACTCTGAACCAAACTGGGTCAACGCCTGGATCGTACAACGCGCGTGAGTTAACGAGAAGAGGCGAGTGACCATGTTAGATTCTCGCCATGGCACAATCGATCGCCTCCGTCGCCGTCGGATCCGCGAACCCAGTGAAGCTCGGCGCCGTGCGCGCCGTGCTCGCGTGGGCCACCCCGACCGCGACCGTCGAGCCGGTGACCGTGCCGAGCGGAGTACGCGACCAGCCGTTCGGCGATGACGAGACGATCCGCGGCGCACGCAACCGCGCCCGTGCCGCCCGTGAGGCGCTCGACGCCGACCTTGGCGTGGGCCTCGAGGGCGGCGTGGTCGACGGCCCCGACGGCATGCGCAGCTGCGCCTGGTGCGTGGTCGTGCATCGCGACGGCCGCGAGGGCGTCGGTGGCTCGCTCGCCATGCCGCTACCGCACGCCGTCGCGACGATGATCCGCGATGGCATGGAGCTCGGCTACGCCATGGACGCGCTCGTCGCCGAGCGTGGCACGAAGCACGGCAAGGGCGCCGTGGGGATCCTCACCGCCGGGCGGATCGACCGACAGGGCGCGTACGAGGTGCTCGTCACGTACGCGCTCGCGCCGTTCGTCACGCCCGAGCTGTACGCGCGATAGCAAGCCATCGAACAAGCCCTCGCTACGCTTTGGGCGGCCGCAGTACGATCACCGGTCGACCGGCCGACCGAATCAACTTGTCGGCGACCGAGCCCAAGAAGATCCTCGACACACCGCGCCCCTGCGTGGCGATCGCGATGCAGTCGGGATCGGTCTCCTTCACATGATCGAGCAGGCACCGTGTGGGCGAGAGATCGACGCGGACGGTGACGGTCGTCTTGAGGCCGACCTTGTGCAGCTCCGCCGCGGCGTCGTCGAGCGATTTCTTGGCGAGCACCGACTCGGAGTCCACGCCGAACGGATCGGGGCGGTCGGCCGCGAGCGTCGAGATCACGTCGCCTGGCACATACGGCGCGACGATCCGAATGAGGTCGATCTGGGCACCGAATGCGATCGCGAGGTCGCGGGCGATCGGCAGGATCGCGTTCGCGAGCGCACTGCCGTCGAGCGTGACGAGGATCCGGCGTGGCGTGAAGGTCTCACCCAGGTGAGCATCGTTCTCCGGCAACACGAGCACGGGGCGGTGCGAGTGGCGGATCACCGAGTCGGCGACCGAGCCGAGCCAGTCGGGCGTGAAGCCACCGGTGCCGTGGGTGGTCATGATCACGAGATCGGCGTCGATGCGATCGGCGATGTCGGTGATGAGGCCGGCTGGGCTTCCGTCCTCCGTGTCGGCGCTCACGCGCAGCCCCCATTCGGCGGCGACGCGCGTGGCGGTGGCGTCGAGATACTCCTTGGCGCGGAGCCGGAGCGCCTCGTCGGCGGCGAGCATGTCCTGCGAGAAGATCGCGCCTTCGGCAGTGGCGCCGACCACCGCGATGGGGATGTGGGCGCGCACCAAGTGGACGGCGCCGCCCGAGCGACGGGCGATGTCAGCAGCGATCGGAAGAGCGCGCTCAGCAAGGGCCGAGCCGTCGAGTGGAACGAGGATGGTGCGCAACATGATCGACTCCGCGTAGAGGCCCGCGGGTGGCCAACGCACCCGCGCATGAGCAAAGTTACCATTCAGTCCACAGCGGGGACGTAGGCATTCCCCTCAACACCCGTCAGGTGACCCTCTCGTGACACAGGCCCACCCGCAGTTCCCTTTCGCGGTCCAGGAGCGCGTGCGCTGGAGCGACTGCGATCCGCTCGGGATCATCTACTACGGGACGTACATACGGTTCTTCGAGTCGGCGGAGCACGAGATGTTCCGTCAGGCCGGGCTGCCGTACGAGGTGATGCGGGTGCAGCGGCAGGTGCAACTGCCGCGCAAGGCGTTCCAGGTGGAGTTCCACTCGCCGGCGCAGATGGACGAGCTGATGGAGATCCGCGTGGGGGTCGTACGGATCGGCGAGTCGTCGATCACGATGCGGTTCGAGGTCTACCGCGCGGCCGACTTGGTGCATCGCGCGTCGGCGCGACTGACGGTGGTCTGCGTGGACAAAGCGACGATCACGAAACGCGCGCTGCCCGACTTCGTGAAGGACGCGCTCAGGCCGTTCCTGATGCCGGCGGAGTAGTGGCGGCGGCCGGCGTTGCGATGCGGCTGCGGGCCTCCATGGCCTTGCTGATGCGTCGTTGCAGCCGTTGCAGTCCGTCGTAGGCGGCGTACTTGAATGCGTCGGAAAGCGTGGGGTAGTTGAAGACGGTCTGGATGAAATAGTCGAGCGTGCCCTTGAACTGGATGACCGCCGCGGGCACGTGGATGAGTTCGCACGCGCCCTCGCCGATGACACTCGCACCGATGAGCGTCTGGTCGTCGGTGCGGAAGACGAGCTTCACGAATCCTTCGGTGTCACCGATGATCTGGCCGCGGGGGTTGTCGCGGAACCAGGCCTTGCCGATCTCGACGGGGATGCCTTGGGCGCGCGCATCGTCCTCTCCGAGACCCACGGTCGCGAGTTCGGGGATGGTCCAGACGCCGTAGGGGAGCACCGCCGACACCGCGGTCTTGTAGCGGAGGTCGAAGGCATGGCACATGGCGACGCGCGCCTGCTCCATCGCCGTCGAGGCGAGGGCGGGGAAGCCGACGATGTCGCCGGCGGCGAAGATCTTGGGGTTGGCGGTCCGGAACGCAGCGTCCACCTGCACGAAGCCGCGCGTGTTCGTTCGCACACCGGCGGTCTCGAGCCCCAGATCGGTCGTGTTGCCTTCGCGACCGGCGCAGTAGAGCACGCAGTCGGCGACGAGTTCGCGACCGTCGCCAAGCGTGACCAAGCCGAGTTCTCCGTCCACCTTCACGGCGGTGACGGCGGCATCGAGGACGACCTGCACACCGAGTCGGCGCGTCAGCTCCTGGCGCAGCGCGTCCGAGAGGTCGGTGTCGACCTGCATGAGCAGTCGTTCCTTCGAGTTCACGAGCGTGACACGCACGCCGAGGGCGGCGAAGATGCTCGCGTACTCACAGCCGATCACTCCACCGCCAATGACGACGAGGCGGCTTGGGATCGCGGTGAGCGAGAGGACGTCGTCGCTGTCGACGACGATGCGGCCGTCGAAGGGGATCTCGCTGGGGTGCGAGGGACGCGAGCCAGTGGCGAGGAGGAAGACCTCGGCGGTGATCTGCCGGGTGACTTCCTTGTATCGCGTGACATCGACGGTGTTGGGAGCGGAGAAGCGGGCCTGACCCTGCACGCGGACAACGCCGTGGCGCTCCAGGTTCTCCTCGATCTGCTTCCAGGCGGCGTCGACGACTGCACGCTCGCGAAACATGAACTCGCCGACGGTGATGTCGGACTTCACTTTGTAGTCGACGCCGTAGAGCCCATGCTGGCGGAGGCCGCTGAAGTAGAGGGCGGTCTCGCGCAGCGTCTTGGAGGGGATGGTGCCGGTGTTCACTGCGGCCCCACCGGGCTTCACCGAGCGTTCGACCAGGCAGACCTTCTTGCCGAAATACGCGGCCTGCGCGGCACCCTTCTCGCCGGCCGGCCCGCCCCCGATGACGCACAGGTCGTAGTGATCGCTCATGGGGCCGAAGTTACGCCTGCTGGGCCTCCGGCGCGAGCGGGGGCGCCGGCCAGCGCCTCCCTACCCACAGCCTTATCTTTCGCTCCATGACTCCCGAGTCGACGTACTTCCGCAAAGGGTTCGGCCTCAAGACCGAGGTCCAGGGGACGCTCACCGCCGACTATGACGGTCAGTTGGTCGACCTCCTGCGCGCGCGCGACCATACGTTGGTCGCCGGTCCGGTGACGATCCTCTTGGCCAAGGAGTTCGGCTTCTGCTACGGCGTCGAGCGTGCGGTGGAGTACGCCTACCAGACGCGCGCCAAGTTCCCCGATCGGCAGATCTACCTCGCGGGCGAGATCATCCACAACCCGCACGTGAACGCAAAGCTCAAGGAGATGGGGATCGTCTTCCTGAGTCCGAGTGAGAAGGGCTTCGACTACACCGCCGTGCAGCCGCAGGACGTCGTGATCCTCCCGGCGTTCGGTGTGACGATCCACGACTTCCAAACGCTCCGGGAGAAAGGATGCGTGATGGTCGACACCACCTGTGGGTCGGTCCTCAATGTGTGGAAGCGGGTCGACAGTTACGCCCGCGACGGCTTCACCTCGATGATCCACGGCAAGTACTACCACGAGGAGACGCGCGCGACGGCGTCGCAGGTGGAGAAGTACGACGGGGGCGCGTACCTGGTCGTGCGTGACATGGCGCAGGCCGAGGACGTGATCGCGTACATCGAGAGTCGCTTCGCGGGTGGCCGCGATGCGTTCGTGGCGAAGTACGCGCATGCCGCGAGTCCGGGCTTCGATCCCGACACGCACCTGCGCAGCATCGGGGTGGCGAACCAGACGACGATGCTCGCCCGCGAGTCGCTCGCGATCGGCGAGGTCGTGGGGCAGGCGATGGCGCGTGTGCATGGTGAGAGTCACCGGGCTGAGCACTTCCGGACCTTCGACACGATCTGCAGTGCGACGCAGGACCGGCAGGACGCGGTGAATGCGTTGCTGCGGGAGCCGCTCGACGTGATGCTCGTGGTCGGAGGTTACAACTCGAGCAATACGATCTCGCTCGCGGCGCTCTGCGCGGAGCAGGTGCGGACGTATCACATCGAGGACGCGCTCGGGATCGACCCGGTGTCGGGCGAGGTACGGCATCGCGATCTGGCCACCGGCAAGGAGGTCGTCGCGACCGGATGGATGCCCATGGACGGCGCGGTGCGGGTCGGGCTCACGGCGGGCGCGAGCACGCCGAACAACAAGATCGGTGAGACGGTGTCTCGTGTGCTCGCGACGCGCGGCGTGGACCCCGCGACCGTCACGTGACACGCGCCTGCCGGCGCCTCCGGACACGCGCCTGCCGGCGCCTCCGGGCGACGCGAGCGTGACCGCGCCGCGCGCGCTGCCGGTGGAGCCGGGGTATGTCGCGCTCGAGGGTGGCCAGGCGAGGATCGAGGTGGTGCCGACGCAGGGCGGGCGTGTGCGCTCGCTGCGACTCGGCGGACGCGAGTGGCTGGTGCAGGGCGGGGAAACGTCGGCGCCGACAAGCGGCGTCTCGCCGATGGCGGGTGCGGGCTGGGACGAATGTGCGCCCGCTGCCGGTGCCGGCACTGTTCCGGAGTGGGTGAAGGGGATCGGTGGCCGACTTGTGCCGCCCGGCGGAGAAGCACGCCTGCAGTCGCCCGAGGTCTCCCTGCGCACCACCGACGAAGGGCCCCAACTCAGGTGCGTCTGGCGTGGGGAGCGATTGCCGTGGACACTCACGCGCACCCTGCTCGTGCGGCCTGAGGGGACGATCGAGGCGCGCTACGAAGCGATCGCCATGGGAACGCACCGATTGCCGTTCCTCTGGAGCGCGTTGATGTTCTTTCCGCTCGACGCGGGAACGCACCTCAAGCTCCCCGACGCGGCGCGCCTGCGCGTGCAGTCCGTGACCGGCGCCGAACTGGGCGGGGGAACGGCGACGAGCGCGCACCAGTGGCCGCGGCTCACACTCGACGGAAAGCTCCGCGACCTCTCAGCACCCTGGCAACTGCCGCGCAAGGCGACCGTCACCGGTTGGGTGGAGCTCGGTGCGACGCGCGCAGCGCTGCAACTCACGCAAGGGCCCGCGAAGCTGAGCCTCACGTTCGATGGAGCGGGTGTCCCGCATTGTGGTGTGATGCTCGACCGGGGTGGTGCGCGGCGAGGAGGCAAGCGAGGACCACTGACGCGCGGCATGCCACCTGCACTCGCGATCAGTCCGTCACTCGGTGCGCCCGATCGATATGCCGAGGCACTCGGCGACTGGCAGTCGATCACCTGGCTTGTACCGGGCGAGCCGCGGCGGTGGACCATGTTGCTCCGTTCGGGCACATGAGCGAGGCGCGCGCGGTTGCCGCCCTGCTCGACGGGCTCGTGGATTTCGCGGGGCTCTTTGCGCCTGCGGCGATGCCGATGCCGAGTGCTGTTGGGGCCTACGCTCGCTCCGTCGCCGGGCCGGATCGGGCGAAGCTCGGGCGCTTCGTGGTGCCGGTCGCGCGGCTGGGTGAGCTGGTGACGGCGGTCGACGCTCTGCCAATTGAATGCGCACCTGGACTGAACTCACCGTGGCGTCTCTCGGTGCTCGCGGGCGCGGCCGATGCGGCGACGCTCACCGCATTCGACGCCGCGCATGGCGGTCGACTCGTGATCGACACGGTGGAGGCCAAGGCCGAGTCGGTCGCCGATGTCGAGCAGCTCGGGGAGGCGCTCGGGCGTCGGTACTTCTTGTATGTCGAGATCCCCGTACGGAACGATCCGGCGCTCCTTGTGGCGGCGATCAGGGCGCAGGGATTTCGCGCGAAGATCCGCACCGGCGGTGTGGTGGCGGAGGCGTTCCCGGCGGCGGCCGATGTGCTGCGGTTCCTTGCGGCCTGCGCCGACGCGCGCGTGCCATTCAAGGCGACCGCGGGGTTGCATCATCCGTTGCGCGGCGAGTTCGCGCTCACCTATGCGGCCGATACCGCGCGCGGCACGATGTTCGGCTTCCTCAATGTGTTCCTCGCGGCCGTGCTGCTGCACACCGGTGCTCCGCGCGCTGACCTGGTGGCGTTGCTCGAGGAACGCGATCCGCGAACGATCGCCGTGGACGATGCGACGATCCGTTGGCGGACTCTGACCGTGACCACTGCGCAGATCGCCGCCGCGCGCGCCAACTTCGTCGGTTCGTTCGGCTGCTGCTCGTTCGAAGAACCCGTACGCGAACTCTCCACGCTCCAGCTCGCCTGACCATGCCACTCGACCAGACGCACGACGCCTCGCTCCGCTCATGGGTGGAATCGGCCAACGCGCCGGACGCGGACTTTCCGGTGCAGAATCTCCCGCTCGGGATCTTCTCGCGCGACGGCGACGCGCGCCCCGGCGTGGCGATCGGCGACAGGGTGCTCGACCTGCGGCAGGCGCGTGACGGCGGGCATCTCGACGGGATCGATCCCGCGCTCGCACTGGTGCTCGCACCCACGCTCAGCGCGCGGACGCTCAATGCGCTGTTCGCGCTCGGGCGACCAGCGCTGCGCGAGCTGCGTGTGCGGGTGAGCGAGATGCTGCGTGCCGGGACACCGGCAGGGGGAAGAGCACACCGCGACCCGCTGCTCCTCTTTCCGATCGGGGCGGTGACGATGCACGCACCTGCCGAAGTGGGAGACTACTCGGACTTCTACGCGAGCATCGATCATGCGATGAACGTGGGCGCGATGCTGCGACCGGACAACCCGCTGCTCCCCAACTACAAGCATGTGCCGATCGGCTATCATGGCCGCGCGTCGTCGATCGTGGTGAGTGGCACGTCGGTGCGGCGACCGCAGGGGCAGACGTCGGCGAAGCCCGAGGGGCCACCGAGCTTCGGCGCGAGTCAGCGCTTGGACTACGAGATCGAGGTGGGCGCGTTCATCGGCGCGGGAAACGCGATCGGCACCGCGATCCCGCTGGGTGAGGCCGAGCAGCATGTCGCGGGGCTCGTGCTCGTGAATGATTGGTCGGCGCGCGACCTGCAGACCTGGGAGTATCAGCCGCTCGGACCGTTCCTCGCGAAGAACTTCGCGACCAGCATCTCGCCATGGGTGGTGACGCTCGACGCGCTCGAGCCGTTCCGCGCGGCGGCGCGTGTGCGTGAGAGCGGTGATCCGGCGCCGCTCGCGTACTTGAGCGATGCAGTTGACCAGGCGCGGGGCGGATTCGCGATCACGCTCGAGGTCTGGATCCGCACGGCGCGCATGCGCGAGGCCGGCGTGCCGGCGGAGCGGTTGAGCCGCGGCGACTTCCGTCGCATGTACTGGACGCTGGCGCAGCTGCTCACGCATCATGCGAGCAATGGCTGCAATCTTCGTCCCGGCGACCTGATCGCGAGTGGGACCGTCTCCGGTCCCGACAAGGGATCGCGCGGGTGCCTGCTCGAACTCACCTGGCGCGGGAGCGAACCGCTGACGCTCGCGAATGGAGAGCAGCGCGCGTTCCTCGCCGATGGGGACGAGGTGATCGTGCGCGGGTGGTGCGAGGCAGAAGGGCGGGTGCGGATCGGGTTCGGGGAGTGTCGCGGGACCGTGTTGCCAGCCGTGTGAAACCCCAGTCTCAGGAGCGAGTGATGCGGAACGTGATCGGACCCTTGTTCGTCGTGGTGCTGGTCGCAGCGGCGCTACCGCGGTCGGCGAGCGCGCAGGGCGGCACCGACATCTGGGTGGCCTCGCTCAGCGAGATCGGCACGCGACTTTCTGTAGGCCGACCGATCAACGTCACCGCCCGGGCGGGCTACGACAACCAACCGGCATTCACGCGCGACGGAGCGCAGGTGTTCTTCACGAGTGTGCGCGCCGATGCGCAGGCCGACATCTGGCGCGTGAGCGTGACCGGTGGCGCCCACACGCGAGTCACCACGACACCTGAGAGTGAGTACTCGGCGACCCTCGTCCCCGAGGGCAAGGGAATCTCGGTGATCCGCGTTGAGCGCGACTCGACGCAGCGGCTCTGGCGATTCGACGACAATGGCGGGAGCCCCGCGCTCGTGCTTCGCGCGCTACGACCGGTGGGCTACCACGTCTGGGTCGGCGCCGCGACCCTCGGCACTTTCGTGCTGAGTCCACCGGGATCGCGCGGCGTGCTCAACGCGCTCGTGCTGGTGGATGCGCGGACCGAACGCGCCGACACGCTCGCGCGTGGGATCGGGCGGGCCCTCGCGCGGGTGCCGGGGCGCGATGCGTTCACGTTCTTGCAGGAGGGGGCGGACACGAACTGGATCAGCGAAGTGGACGTTCGCACGCACGCGATCCGCCGCGTTGTGCCGGCACCCCCGCGCGCCGACTATCACCTCTGGACCGCGGGTGGTCAGTTGATCACCGCCGTGGGATCGCGGATCCTCGTGCGAGTGGGCGACCGGTGGGACGTGCTCGCGGACTTCGCGCCACTTGGCGTGAAGGGGATCACCCGGTTGGCGTTGAGCCCTGCCGGCGACCGGCTCGCGTTCGTGGCCGCGGAGGCGACGGCGCCGTGAGCTCGATGTTCCGGCCTCGCCGCGCCGCACGCGCGCATCGAGTACGGCGTGGCGCAGTACGAGAGTGGTATCGCCGATCACACCGCGCAGCTCGTGACCGTGGGTCAGGCACTGCACTGGTTCGACGCCGACGCGTTGAGTCGCGAGGCGAGGCGCGTGCTGCAGCCGGGTGGTGTGCTCGCGGTGTTCGCGTACGTGCACAGCCAGCTCTCTACCGCCGTGGATCTCGTGGTGCGACATCACCACGACGTCACGCTTGGGCACTACTGGCCGGCCGAGCATCACTGGATCCACGACGAATACCGCTCGATCGCGTTGCCGATCGACGAACTCGTGGCGCCGCCGTTCGAGCTCAAGGAGGATTGGACGCTCGCGCAGTATACGGGGTTCTTGCGCTCCTGGTCAGGGACGCAGCGGCTGATCGCGGCGCGGGGCGAGGAGCCGATCGTGGCGTTCGAGCGCGAGCTCGCCGAGGCGTGGGGGCTGATGGACCGGCGGGCGGTCAGGTGGCCGCTCCTGATCCGCGCGGGCGAGATCCGCTGAGTTCAGTGCACACAGGCGCGCACGCGGGCGCACAAGCGGGCGCACCCCGCTTGCGCCTCGGTGTCGCACAAGGTGAGTGTTCAGCCATCTCCAACCCCCGAACGTGATCAGATGCCGACCAAGCCCGTCTCCCGCCTGTCCAAGCCTTCACAGACCCCAGTCCGCGACGCCGCCGACGCGCTCGTGCGTGCGGCGAACGAGAGCTGCCACCAGCACGGCCGGCTCACGAGCATTCTGGGCCATGGGCTCGACGACCTCGAGCTCGAGGGCGTCGCGGAGGTGGTAGAGCTCTGTGATCGGCTTCTCGCCGGCGCGACGACGCGCTACGAGGAGACGGCCAAGGACGGACCGGGCAAGGTGCCCGAGGATGTGTGGCATGCGGCGAACGGCCTCTGGATGGCGAGCCGCGAGTACTCGCGCCGCAACACGCAGAACGACGGGATCGCGACGCGACTCCGGAAGCACGGCGCCGAGCAGCTCAACTCGATCAACATGGAGTACGAGCTCGAGACGTCGGCGCGGATGGCGCTCAAGCAGACGATCACCGCGTACCTCGCGCTGCGGCCCGAAGCGGTCTAGGTCCGCCGCTGTCTAGGTCCGAGGCGGGCCTAGTTCCGCTCGGAGGCTTCGGCCCACGCGGCCATCGCCGCGTCGAGCTCGCGGCGGGCCTTCACGAGTTCCTTGTCGAGTTGCGCAGCTTGCCGCGCCCCGTCGGCGGATCCATCGTACAGATCGGCGTCGGCGAGCTGGCCTTCGATCTCGGCGACACGTGCCTCGTGGCGGGCGACTGACTTCTCGGCGTCGTCCGCGGCTCGCTTGCCGGCGCGGCGGTTCGCCGGACCGTCGTTCTTGGCGGCGGGAGGAGCCTTCTTGGCGCGCTGCTTCTCCTGCGTGCGCCGCTGTTCTGCGGCGTCCGCCTCAGCGCGTGAGGCCTTTGCGATGCGCAACGCCTTGTCGGCCTCCCATTCCACGAATGGGCCATCGAAGTCGGTGACGCGATTGCCGTCGAACGCCCAGACGCGCGTGGCGAGCTCGCGCAGGAAGGCGCGGTCATGGCTCACGAGGACCACCGTGCCCTCGTACTCGTCGAGCGCGTCCTCGATCGCCTCGATGCTCTCCACGTCCAGATGATTGGTCGGCTCGTCGAGGACGAGGAGATTCGCCTTGGCGAGCGTGATGATCGCCAACGCGATTCGCGCGCGCTCACCGCCCGAGAGTGATGCGATGCCGCGCATGACCTCGTCGCCGGAGAAGCCGAAGGCGCCAAGGTGGTTCTGGATCGCGCCGCGGGTCCAGAGTGGGCGCAGGTCTCCGATCGCGTCGTAGATCGTCTTCTGGAGCGGCAGGTCCGCGAGATCCTGGCGGAACCAGGCCGGCGAGATCGATCCGCCGACCTTCGCCTCGCCGCTCGCTGGAGTGCGATAGCCGAGCAGCGTGGAGAGCAGTGTGGACTTGCCGGCGCCGTTGGGTCCGACGAGCGCGATCACGTCGCCGCGCTGTGCGACTCCCGTGAAGTCGTCGACGAGGATGCGCTCGCCGACTTTCACGGTGAGATGGTCGGCCGCGATCACGCGATCGCCACCCCGCTCGGACGACTCGAGCCGCAGTGACATGGCTCCGGCAGAACCCGGCGGCGGCGTGAGGCGCGGCAGGCGTTCGAGCCGCTTGCGACGCCCCTTCGCCTGCGACGTGTTCACGCCGGCGAGGTTGCGCCGGATGTAGTCCTCTTCTTTCGCGACGAACTTCCGCTGGCGCTCGACCTCACGATCGCGCGAGAGCCGGCGCTCGGTGCGCTGGTTGACGAAACTCGAGTAGCCGCCGCGATACGACTCCGACGACCCGCCCTCGATATGGAGGATGTGGTCGGCGATCTCGTCGAGGAACGCACGGTCATGTGAGATGACGATGACGGTCTCGTCGCACTCCCTGAGCCACCCCTGCAGCCAGTCCGTCGTCTCGATGTCGAGGTGGTTGGTCGGCTCGTCGAGCAGCAGCAGTTCGGCCGGCGCGATGAGCTGCGCCGCGAGCCCAACCCGCCCGCGCTCTCCGCCGCTGAGCGACGTGACAGCGCGTGTCTTCGATTCTTCGGCGTCGAAGCCGAGGCCCTGGAGCACCGCGTCGACGCGGGCATGAAAGGTGTAGCCGCCCATGTCGGCGAAACGTTCCTGGTCGTGACCGAACTTTACGAGGACACTGTCGGGGGTCCGTTCGCCGAGCACGGCGAGCTGGGCCGCCTGAGCGGCGAGCGAGTGCTCGAGCGCGACGACGTCGGCAAAGGCCGTGGCGGCCGCGTCCCACACCGTCACGATGCCTTCGAACGCGCGGTGCTGGTCGAGTAGCGCATGCCGGAGCCCGGGGCGGCGCGCGATGCTGCCGGCCGAGGGCATCATGCTGCCGGTGATGATCCTGAAGAGCGAGCTCTTGCCGCAGCCGTTGCGCCCGACGATGCCCCAGCGCTCACCTTCGGCGACCGTGAAGGTGACGTCTTTGAGGAGCACAGTGGCGCCGAACGAGATGCCGACGTTGGAGCAGGACAGCAGGGTCACGAGAACGCTTGAGGCCGAAGGATGAAAAAGCGGCCCGGAAACGAGACGCGGAAGGAAAGCTAACCGCCTTTCCCCCATCTCCCATCTCCCATCTCCCATCTGTCCCTATGCCACATCCGTCGGCGTAGGAACCGTGAGATCCCCCGTATCGAGCGCCCGCTGCGCCACGTTGCGCATCCGCTCGTCGGCATTGCGCTCGATCGCCCGGATGGCGCGACGGGTGCGGCGCATGGACATGGAGATGAACAGGTGGGCCGCGTCGAGGTCGGGCTGCGAGGCCTCCACGCCGTGCTTCTGGATGGCCAGCGTGGCGCGCGAGAGGACCGCGGTCGCGAGGTAGATGTCGATCGCCGCGTTCGCCATGCGCTCCTGCAGCATCTGCCGGTCGATGATCGCCTTGCCGTGCTCGATCAGCGCCTTCTCGACCGCGACCGCGAGCCCGTGGATGTTGTCGGCGACCTTGTCGGCCTCGTCGGCCAATAGTTCGTGCACCTGCTTGAACTCCGGCTTGGTGAGCGTGCGCTTCACTCGGCCGGTGAGGTAGCTCGAGATCGCACCGATCGAGTTGAGCGGGTCCTTGAAGGCCTTGCCGACGGCCTTGAGTTCCTCTCCCGGCTGCTGGAGTCCCATGAGCGCGATGAGTGCGCGCAGGATCTCGTTGGTGCCTTCGAAGATCAGGTTGATGCGCGAGTCGCGGAGCGCGCGCTCGTACGGCGCTTCCTTGGAGTAGCCGATGCCGCCGGCGATCTGCATCGCCTCGCTCGCGGTCCGGAACGCGAGCTCCGACGCGAAGATCTTGCAGGCGGCGGTCTCGAGCGAGAAGTCCACGCCTCCGCGGTCGACCATGCCAGCGCAGAGCATCCAGCCGGCGTCGGCGGCATAACAGTCGGCGGCGGCGAGCGCGATCTTCTTCTGGATCATCTCGAACGACCCGATCGGTCGTCCGAACTGCTCGCGCTGCTTGGCGTATTCGATCGCGTGCTTCATCATCGCGCGGGTGCCCCGGGAGGAGCCCGCCGAGAGACCGAGGCGGCCGGAGTTGAGGATCTCGAGTGCGATCTTGAATCCACCGCCGACGTCGCCGAGGAGATTCTCCGCGGGGACCATCACGTTCGCGAACGTCACCGTGCGGGTGTCGCTCGCCTTGATGCCCATCTTCTCCTCGATCTTGCCAAGGGAGATGCCGGCCGCGTGGGCGTCGACGATGAAGGCGGTGACCCGCTGCTTCTCCTTGCCATCGACGGTGACCGGCACCTTCGCGAAGACGGTGAAGACTCCAGCGTAGCCGGCGTTGGAGATCCAGATCTTGGTCCCGTTCATCACGTAGTGCTTGCCGTCGGCGCTCGGGACGGCGGTGGTGCGCATGGCCTGCGCGTCGGAGCCCGAGCCCGCCTCGGTGAGGCAGAAGGCGCCGATCAGCTCGCCGGAAGCGCAGCGCGGCAGCCACTGCTGCTTCTGCGCTTCGGTGCCGAAGAGGATGATCCCCTTGATGCCGATGCTCTGGTGCGCGCCGAAGTAGACCGCGAGTGCTGCGTCGTGCGCACCGATCTCGCCGAAGACGCGCGAGAAGACGAGTGTCGAGGCGCCAAAGCCACCGTAGGCTTCGGGGATGTTGAGTCCCATGAGCCCGAGCTCGGCCATGCCCGCGCGCACCTCGTCGGGGAACTTGGCGTCATGATCGAGCTTTGCCGGATCGAGCGTGTCCTTCGCCCAGCTCCTGAAGGAGTCGAGGATCTGTACGAGCGCCTCGCGGTCCTCCGTACTCGGCTCGGGGAAGGGAAAGACGAGGTCTTCTCGGATCTCACCTTGGAACACGCCGCGTGTGAAGGACGGGTTCTTGTCGGGGTCGGCGAGATGCGGGGCGTTCGGTGCGGTGGCCATGGCTCGACGGGTGCGGGGTGTAATTGAAGCTAAGCAATGGCTTGCGATGCGTGCGCGACCCGCCGAGGTTGCGGTATGTCACGGTTCACTCGCTTCGTGTTCGCGCTCGTGTTCGTCCCAGCGCTCGGCCCGGCGTTCTCCGCTCCTGCCGCCGCGCAGGGCCTGCTCGGTCGCTCCCAGGCGTCGGCGGAGTCGGCTTCGGTAGTCGTCGCGGTCGATCCGGGCTCTCCGCGGGCTGCGCTTCAGGGATTTCTCGCGGCCGCGCACGCCAACGATCTCGCGCGCGCGTCGGAGTACCTCGACCTCTCGGATCCCTCGGCGACGCGGCGCGCCACCGAGCTGGCGCGGCGGCTCAGCTCGGTGCTCGACAGCCGGCTCCGGATCGACCTCGAACGCGTCTCACCCTTTGCGTCCGGCGACTCCGCCGACGGGTTGCCGCGCGACCGCGAAGCAATCGGCGAGGTCGAGGTGGAAGGGGGGCGCTTGGTACCGGTGCGTCTCGCCCGAGAGGTGCGCGCCGGGCGAGTGCAGTGGGTCTTCTCCGCATCGACTGTCGCGCTCGTCGACTCGATGTTCCGCGCTCTCCCCGACCACTGGGTCCGTGAGCACCTGCCGGCGGCGTTGCGCAGCACCGGACCGTTCGGCCTTCAATGGTGGCAGTGGCTCGCGCTGATCACACTGATCCCGCTCGCCGCCGTGGTCGGCATGCTGCTCGCCGGGCCGGTGCAGGCGTGGCTCAAGCGCCTCGTAAGCCGCACCGAGACGAAGCTGGACGACGCACTCGTACACTCGGCGCGCGGGCCGATCGTCCTGCTGATCGGCGTCGCGACCTCGCGGCTGCTCCTGTACTGGATCGCGTTGCCAGGCCCGGCGGAGACATTCGTCGTGGAGCTGCAGCAGGCGATCGCACTCGTCTCGGTGTTCTGGATCCTGCTGCGCGTGATCGGCGTGCTGCAGCTGGCGTTGCCGGCGACCGATTGGGGCTCGTCACACCCGGCCCTGCGGTCGCTCATCCCGCTCGTCGGGCGCGTCGCACGGCTGCTGCTGCTCGTGATCGGCCTCCTCACGGTGATCGCGAGCTTCGGCTACCCGATCGCGACGATCCTCGCCGGACTCGGCATCGGCGGCATCGCGGTCGCGCTCGGCGCGCAAAAGTCGCTCGAGCACTTCTTCGGGTCGCTCTCGATCGGCGTCGATCAACCGTTCCGGCAGGGCGATTGGGTGATCGTCGATGGCGTGGAGGGCGAGATCGAGGCGATCGGTCTGCGCTCGACGCGCATCCGCACGCTTGAACGCACGGTCGTGAGTATCCCCAACGGGCGACTTGCCGAGTCGCGGAGCGAGAACTTCGGTCCGCGCGACCGTATCCGCATGCGGACGATGATCGGGCTCGAATACGGCACCACCGCAGCACAGGTGGAGCGTGTACGCGACGGCATCGAAGCGATGCTGCGCACACATGAGCGCACGTGGCCGGGACGCGTGATCGTGAGCTTCTCGCAGTTCTCACCGTCGTCGATCGACCTTGAGATCTTCTGCTGGGTGATGACGACCGATCCCGATGAGTTCCGGCGGATCCGTGAGGTGCACTACCTCGGCATCATGCGGATCGTCGAGGAGGCGGGGGCACGATTCGCGTTCCCGACGCAGACCGTCAATCTCAGCCTTCAGCCGTTGTAGATGGCGCCCCCGCGCCGTCGATACTCCTCGAGCACCGCTTGAGCTTCGTCGCGCAGCATGCCTTGCACGAGATCGATCCCTCGTGCGCGCAGATAGGCGTAGCTCTCAGGGAAGACCGGCCCCTCGTCGAAGTCGACCTGCTCGGCGTCCTCGCGCTGCGCAGCCGAGACGACCCGCGTGACGCCGCTCCAGAGCACCGCGCCCAGGCACATCGCGCACGGCGAGCACGAGGTGAAGAGCTCGTGCGCCGGGTGCCCGTTGGCGGCGAGGCTGTACGACGCGATCCGCCGCTCGGCGAGTTGCAGCGCGATCATCTCGGCGTGGGCGGTGCTGTTGTTGAGGCGCACGACGCTATTCACGCCGACGGCGATCACCCGACCCGACTCGCGCTCGAAGACCGCTGCTCCGAACGGTCCGCCAGAGCCGTTCGCGACGTTCTCCGCCGCGAGTGCGATCGCGAGACGCATGCGGTCCTCGTCGGTGGCATAGACCTGATCGTAGTCCACGCGCCCGACGACCCAGCCGGGGAGCGAGAGCACCGTCTCGTGCAACGAAGGGCGGTCCCAGCGCATCGTCGGTCAGCCCACGAACGGGTCGGCGAGCGGAGAGCGGCCGGTGAGCGCTCGTTGCGCGGCGGCGCGGCCGAGGAGCGCACCAACGACGTTCCCGGTGCCGCTGTACGCACCTACCACCTGTAGCCCGTCGCCGAGTTCGCGAAAGACGGGCATGCCCGTCCGCGAGTACGAGACCGTGGCTCCCCAGCGGTGCGTGATCTCGGCGCGCACACCGACGCGTTCGCGCAGCGTGCGAGTGAGATAGTCCTGGACCGTCGCGCTCGGCGTGGAGTCGGTCGTCCACTCGGTTTCTTCTGCGACATCTCGACCGCCGCCCAGGACCACGCATCCGT
Organism: Gemmatimonadota bacterium; assembly: GCA_031416115.1. Lineage (GTDB taxonomy): Bacteria > Gemmatimonadota > Gemmatimonadetes > Gemmatimonadales > Gemmatimonadaceae > Pseudogemmatithrix. The sequence goes on along the minus strand of JANOTB010000106.1, from coordinate 8,469 downwards.
CGGGGAGTTGCTGCCAGTAGTCGTAGCCGAAGCGTGTTGAGACGGGGCGAGGGAACGAGACCTCGGGTGCAGGAGCGGACGCGAGCATCTGCAGGCGTGCGGTGCGCACGTCACCCGCGAGCGAGGGGAGGAGCAGTTCGAGTCGGCCGTCCACACAGACGATCACATGGCGCGCGCGGATCGTGCCGGTGTCGGTGCGCACGGTGCCGCCGCTCACCTCACGCGCCGCAGTGTGCGTGAAGAGCCGCGCCCCCCGCTCGCGCGCGCGCGCGGCGATGGTGCGGCAGCGTCGCATCGGGTGAAAGACGGCATCGGTGGGGATCATGATGCCGCGGCCCTCGGGCCCTTCGTACGGCTCCGCGGCAAAGCCGTCAGCGACCATCTGCGCGAGCTGCGCCTCGCAGTCGCCCTGCTCTTCCTCGGTTGACGCGATGCGCAACGACCCCGTGATGCGCACCGCCTGCGGCACTTCGCGCGCCATCCGAAGGATCTCGTCGTTGGTGAGTCGCGTCATCGCCACAGCGCGCTCGCGACCCAGGAGCGTCACGGCGTCGTGATGGTAGTCGGAGGTGCCTGAGAGAAGGAATCCGCCGTTCCGCCCGGCCGCGCCACCCGCCACGCCGACCGCGTCGATGCCGATCACGGAGCGCGCGCCGAGTGCGAGCGCCTCGGTGATGCACGAGAGTCCGGTGCCGCCGAGTCCGATGACACAGACCTCGGCCTCGACGTCGCCAGCGAGTGGCGGGAGGACGAGGTCGTCGTGGTCGTCCCAGCGGGGACGGTCGGGCAGCGCGTGGTTCACCGAGTGGTCGTGAGTGGCATCTCCGCAGTATGCGTGATAGCGTCGCGCAGCACCATTGCCAGCCCGCGTTCCAAGTCGGCCCAGAGGTCGCGGGCGTCCTCGAGTCCGGCGCTCACGCGCAGGAGTCCGGCGCTGATGCCGGTCGTAGCGCGCGCGGCGGCGTCGAGATCGGGGGTGGGATACTCGGTAGTCCGACAATTGATTAGCAATTCAGGCAAAAGGGAGGCCTGAATGCCGCAGGAAAGTCGGAGAAAGCCCCGTGGCGCCGGAGATGTGACCTGATGGCGCCCACCGGTAGTCCTTTGGACATGAACGATCTGTCCGACGCGGAGATCATCCGGGCGGTACTCGCGGGGCGCACGGACGCATTCGCCGAGTTGGTGGCACGGCATCGCGACCCGCAGTTCCGGTTCGCGTTGCGCATGCTCGGTGATTCCGACGACGCCGAGGACGTGTTGCAGTCGGCATTCGTGCGCACGTTCCGTTCGCTCGCGAGTTGCCGGGAGCCGGAGCGATTCGGTGCCTGGCTGCGGCAGATCGTGGTGAACGAATGCCGGACGCTCGGTACCGCACGCGGACGGCGCGAGTTGCGGATGGTGAGGGACGAGGCGGTGCTGGAGCGGCTCGAGGGGAACGTGGCCGATGAGCCGAACTTCGACACGGAAGAGATCGAACGCGCGCTCGTCCGGCTCACACCGGACCTGCGTGAGGCCTTCCTGCTCAAGCACGTCGAGGACCACAGCTACGAGGAGATGGTGGAGATCACGGGCGCTGGGCTTTCGGCGCTCAAGATGCGTGTGAAACGGGCCTGTGAGCAGCTGCGCGAGCAGCTGGAGGGAGTGCGCGATGAGTGAACGTCATGCAGGGAACGCTGGTCATGGCGCGGCCGATCTCACGCCGCGCGAGGCGGCCTTCGCCGCAAGGCTCGGCACCGCACTGCGCGCGAGCAAGGCGCCGCCGGAGGACTTCGACTCGCGCCTGATGCGCACGATCCTGGAGAGTGGCGCCGAGCAGGGGCGGCCGTGGTGGACGCGCAAACGCGCGGTCGCGCTCTCGCCGTTCGGCGGACTCGCATTCGCGGCGGGCTTCGCCGGCATCGTCGCGCTCGGCACGCTCGCGGCGGTGCGCAAGGGTGCGAGTGCGCCCGATGCGTCCGTCGCGACCGCCGCGCGCGTCGACACGGTGCATCTCGTGCGCTTCGTCATCCAGCAGGCGGGAGCGCAGCGCGTGTCGCTCGCCGGTGACTTCAATGGGTGGTCGCGCGACGCGCTGCCGCTCGAGGCGTCGGCCGACGGGTCCGTGTGGAGCGTGACGCTGCCACTCGCGGCCGGGCGCTACGAGTACGCGTTCGTCGTCGACGGCGAACGCTGGATCGCAGATCCGCAGAGTCACGCGGTGCAGGACGAGTTCGGCGGCGCGACCTCCGTACTGCGACTCGCCGGCAACGGCGATCGATCGATGTGACCCTTCAACGCATAGCACACTCAGGAGAACAGACCATGCAGAACTTCCGTACCATCTTCGGGGCCGCGCTCGGCGCGGTTCTCATCCTGCCCTTCACGGACATCGCTGCACAGACGCCGGCCAACGACCCCACGGCGCGGCTGCGCGAGGTGCTTCCGGCCGACGTCGCCGAGCGCGTGATCGCGCGGATCGCCGAGGCCCGCGCTCGCGAACTGCCGGCGCAGGCGCTCGAGAACCGCGCGCTCAAGTACGCCTCTCGTGGCGTGGCGCCGGCCGAGATCGAACGGTCGATCCGCTCGCATGCGGATCGCATGGGGACCGCGAAGGGCCTCATCGAAGGCGCACGTCCGCAGCGGTCGACCGCCGACGAAGTCGATGCGGGCGCCGAGGCGCTTCGCCAGGGTGTCAGTGGCGCGTCGGTGAGTGCGCTGGCGAAGTCCGCTCCGTCGGGCCGATCGCTCGCGGTGCCGCTCTTCGTGATCGGCAGCCTGGTCGAGCGCGGGCTTCCGTCGGATTCGGCCCTGGCCCGCGTGCGTGATCGCCTCACGGCGCGCGCGACCGACGCCGAGCTCGAGTCGATCGCGTCGGGCCGCAGTGCCGCGGCCGGATCCAACGGCCAGCGCGGCCTCGATCGCGCCGCGGCGGCGCGCCCGGCGGGCGCGGGCAACGCTGGTACGACCGGCAGCACCAAGGCGCCGACCACGGTGCCGCGAAACGGGGGCAAGGCGACCACGCCGACGCGCCCGACGCCGCCGGCGCGTCCGGGGAGCGGTCGTCCGTAATGCCGTGATCGCTCGAGCGATCACGCGCCTGCTGCTCGCTCAAGCGCTGCTCGCCCAGACGCTGGGCGCGCAGCAGGTGCGTTCGAGCATCGTGCTCGGCGGCGTGCGCGTGCGGTATGCCGACGCGCTCGACGTCAACGCGCTCATGCTCTCGCCCGCGGTGACGGTGCAGTCCGGTGCCGGCGTGCTGGGCGCGAGCGGCACGTTCTCGTCGCCAACGATCGGGCCGTGGAGTGCGCAGGGCCAGCTGGCCGGATCGATCTTCCGCACCGTCGCATCGCCGGTGGCGATCGAGGTGGGAGCGCTGGCAGGTGGCAGCACAGCGCAGGACCGGACGCGCACGGGCCACGCGCAGGCGGTCGCGCGGGCGCACATCACCGCGTCACGCGCTGGGCTCTGGGTCGGTGCCAGCGGGGGCCGTGCGTGGACCGGCACGACCTGGCAGCCGACGCGCGTCACCGAGCTCGGCGCGTGGACGCAGGGTGAACTGCTCGGCCTCGTCGCGACCTATGCGCCGACTGTCGCGAACGACTCAGTGCGCTACGCCGATGCGCAGTTCTCCCTCCGCCTGCGCAGCACACGATTCGAGATCGACGGCGTGCTCGGCCATCGTGGTGGCGCGTCGCGCGTGTTGGGTGTCGACGATCCGAGCCTCTGGGCGAGCGTGAGCGCATCGATGCGTCTGTCCGCGCGGGCGGCCGTCATCGCGAGCGGCGGCACGTATCCACTCGACCTGCTGCAGGGATTCCCCTCGGGGCGATTCGTCTCGCTCGGGATCCGGTTGACCGGGCCCGGCAGTGGGCCCTCGCCGGAGTTCGCGCGCACGACCGATGAACTCGAGCGCGATCGGCTCCTGCGCGCCGGCGTCGGTGCGCTCGGCGTGCGGCGCATCGGCGAGGGACGCCATGAGCTGCGTCTTCGCGCGAGTGGTGCGCACCGCATGGAGCTGACCGGCGATCTCACGGCATGGCAACCGGTCGCGATGCAGGCCGCACCCGACGGCTGGTGGACGATCGTGCTCGATGGCGCGCCGGGCAGGTACGAGCTCACGGTGCGCCGCGACGGCGGTGCGTGGGTCGTGCCGCCGGGGCTCATGGGGCGGCGCGATGAGTTCGGCGGCGTGTCGGGGCTGATCACGCTGCGCTGAGCGCGGCGCCCGTTCCTAGTTGAGCAGCTTCGGCAGGTCGCGCCAGAGCACCGATGCTCCCGCCGCGGCCATCGCGATCGCGACGACGGCACCGAGCAGCGTCAGTGCGCGCGGATGCTTGTAGTCGCCGACCACCGAGCGCTTGTGCGCCGCGACGAGCATCGTGCCGAGTGCGAGCGGCAGGATCAGGCCATTGAGCGCACCCACGAGCACCAGCGTCCGCACCGGTTGGCCGATCAGGAGGAAGATCACCGTCGAGAGCGTGATGAAGACGATCACCACGCGCTGCCAGTGCGTCTCGAGCGTGCGATGCATGCCGCGCAGGAAGCTCACCGACGTATACGCCGCGCCGACCACCGACGTGATCGCCGCGCTCCACATCACCACGCCGAAGATCCGGTAGCCGATCTCGCCGGTCGCGTGCCGGAAGACCGAGGCCGGCGGATTCGCCGGATCGAGCGGCAGGCCGCGGCTCACGACGCCGAGCGCGGCGAGGAAGAGCACCACGCGCATGAGCGAGGCGATGCCGATCGCCAGCACCGCCGAACGCGTGACGTCGCCAAGGCGTTCGGTCCCGCGCACTCCGGCATCGACCAAACGATGCGCGCCGGCGAACGTGATGTAGCCGCCGACGGTGCCACCGACGATCGTGACGATCGAGAGGATGTCGATGCGCTCCGGCGCGAACGATCGCAGCGCGGCCTCGCCGAGCGGCGGGCTGCTCGCGATCGCCACGAAGAGCGTGAGGCCGACGAGCACGAAACCGAGCACGAGCGTGAAACGGTCCATTGCGCGGCCGGCCTCCTTCACGAGGAAGATGCCGATCGCGATCGCGGCGCTCACCACCGCGCCGACCCAGACAGGCGCGCCGGTCGTGACCTGCACGCCGAGCCCGGCGCCGGCGACGTTGCCGACGTTGAAGGCGAGTCCACCGAGCGCGACGAGGAAAGCGAGCGCGCCGCCGAGTCCGGGTGTCACGTCGTCGGCGATGTCACCGGCGCGTCGCCCGCTCACCGCGATCACGCGCCAGATGTTCAGTTGTGCTGCGAGGTCGATCACCACGCTGATCAGGATCGCGAAGCCGAAGCTCGGGCCCAGGCGTTCAGTGAAAACAGCGGTCTGCGTGAGAAAGCCCGGCCCGATAGCCGAGGTGGCCATCAGGAAGGCCGCGCCGATCAGGACGCTGCGGAGTCCATCGCGCATCCGATCCCCCAGAGAGCCAGTGATGCACCGAGTGACGCGAGGTACGGCGCGGTGATGCCGGCCATGGCGGCGACCGTGTAGACGGCGATGCCACCGATCAACGTCATCGCCGCGGTGCGCGGCGATCCCCATGGCGTGAACAGCGCGAAGAGCACCGTGACGAGTAGTCCGGCGCTGCCGAACGCCGACGCCTGCTCGACGAGCGCGAACACGCCCTCGGCGTTCAACGCCAGGGCATACGCGACGAGTCCGAACGCGACGACACCGAGCCGAGCGAGCTTCACCTTGGTCGCTTCATCGGTGATGCGGGCGATCGGCACGATGAGGTTGTGCGAGAGCAGTCCCGACGCGACGAGCAGTGTAGAGTCCACCGTCGAGAGGATCGCCGAGACCAGTCCGCCGACGAAGATCGCGAAGAAGATCGGTGGGAGCGACTGGCGCGCGATCGTCGGGAGCAACTGCTCAGGGTCTGCGATCGTGCCGACGAGATGCGTTCCGAGCAGTGCGATGACCACTGGGATGCTGCCGATCGCGATGTAGAGCCCACCGGCGGCGAAGGCAGAGCGCTGCGCGATCGTACGCGTGCGAGTGGCGATCACGCGACTGATCACCTCGGTGGCGGCGAGTGAGCCGCAGACCGGGATCGCCCAGGCCTCGAGCGTCTCCAACCACGGACCTGCCGCCGAGGGTGCGAGGTTGATCTTGTCCGCCGCCGCGATGATGTGCATCGCTTCGCCAGGGCCGCCGACCTTGTAGATCACGGCGACGAGCATCGCGACGAGGCCGATCGAAAGGATGATCCCCTGGAGCACGTCGGTCACGGCGTCGGCGAGGAGGCCGCCGAATGCGGTGTACCCCACGGTGAAGAACGCCGCGAGCGCGATCGCGAGATTCACGTCGACGGTGCTCGTGGACGCGATCACCTGGCCGAACGCTCGCACCTGTGCGGCAGCCCAGAGCACCGAGCTGGGGATCAAGAGCACGGCGGCAAGGCGCTCGACGCCGGTGCCGAAACGCATGCGGAAGAGATCCGCGAGCGTGGTGAGCTTGCGGTCCCAAAGAGGCTTTGCGAGAAAGGCCCCCATGAGGATCAGGCAGAGCCCGTATCCGAACGGCTCCGCCGACGCGAGCGTGATCCCCTCGCCGTAGATCGCCGCCGACGAACCGATCACCGTCTCGGCGCCGAACCAGGTCGCGAAGATCGAGAAGGTCGCGAGCACGTAGCCGAGCTGTCGGCCACCGACGAGGAAGTCGGCTTCGGAACTGATGCGCTTGGAGATCCAGACGCCGATCCCCAGCTGCAGGGCCAGGAAGATCAGCAGCGCGAGTAGCGTGGGCGTCAACGCGGGTGGAGTGCGAGGGCGTTCATGGGGCCGAAATATCCACGGTGCGGGCGGCGGTGAACAGGTCCCCGACCTGATCCGGCGCGATCGGACGCGCGGCGTCGAGCAAGCCGCTCAGGTGCGCGGCGAGCCCGAGCACCTCGTCGCGGGAGCGGCCGGCCGCGCGCAGTTCGCGCAGGCCCGTGTCGTGCGCCGACTTGCTGAGCTTGCGACCGTCAGGGTGCCGGAGCAGTGGGTGGTGCAGGAACCGCGGCGGCTCGCTTCGACCAAGCAGTCTGCCGAGTCGCAGTTGCCGGCCTGTGGAGGCGAGAAGGTCCTCACCTCTGATCACGAGATCGACGCCCTGGTCCAGATCGTCGACGACGACAGCGAACTGATAGGTCCAGTTCCCATGGCGGTCGCGCACGAGCAGATCGCCGCACTGTTGGTCAGGGTCCTGCGACTGCGGACCCATCTGCAGATCGACGAAGTGCTCGGTCGTGTCCGCTGACATGACGACACGCCGCGCATGGGTGCTCTCGGACGCGAGGCTGCGGTCGCGACAGGTGCCGGGGTAGCGGAGCTCCGTTCCGTCAGCGGTGTCCGGGGCCCAGCGGTCGGGCTCGACCACGTTCGATGCACGGGCGACGTCCGCTCGTGAGCAGGCACAGGGATACGCGATGCCACTCGCCGCGAGCGCGTCGAGGCGCGCGGCGTAGCGCGCCGTGTTGTCGCTCTGACGATGAGGCGACGGCCCCGCTCGGAGCTCGGCTGTGCTCACTCCGTCGGGCACCAGGCCGAGCCAGTCGAGATCGTCGAGCAGCGCCGCTTCGTACTCGCCGCGGCAGCGACCGCGGTCGTGATCCTCCACGCGCAGCAGTACACGCCCACCGAATGCCCGCGCGATGCCCCATACCCAGACCGCGTTCGCCGCGTGACCGAGGTGCAGGTAGCCGGTCGGAGCGGGCGCGAATCTCGTGGTGAAGCCCGGCGCGATGTCGAATGGGGCGCGCACGGGGTCTCGGGAGGTCATGGCGCAATCTCGCGTGGCGGCTCCCGACTGACAACGCGCGCGATCCGCGCCAGATTGCGGAGGTCGGGGCGCGCTCCGACTGTCGCTCGTACCTCCCGTGTCTCGTGCCCCGTGTCCCGTCTCCCGTCCCCGTAGCCGTGCCCGCTGAATCATCCGCAGTCACCCTGGTCGAGGTCTCACCTCGCGACGGACTCCAGAATGAGAAGCGTCTGCTCCCGGCCGACGTGAAAGTCGCCCTCGTCGACCGCCTGAGCGCAGCCGGCTTTCGCGCGATCGAGGTGACGTCGTTCGTCTCGCCCAAGGCCGTCCCGTCGATGGCCGAGCCCCAGCGGGTTCTCGACCTGGTCGGGCGTCCCGCTGGCGTAAGGATCTGGGCGCTGGTCCCCAACGTCCGGGGCGCCGAGCTGGCCATCGAGGCCGGAGTCGACAGCCTCACGGTCACCATCTCGGCGTCGGCTGCCTACAACGAGAAGAACGTGCGCATGACCATCGAGGAGTCCATCGAGCAGGTAGGCATCATCTGCGGCCTCCCGGACGTCCCACCGGTCGACGCGGTGATCTCCTGCGCCTTCGGCTCCCCATATGAGGGGGAGATCTCAGCAGCCCAGGTCCACGACTTGGCCCGACGACTGCTGGATGCCGGCGCTACCTCTTTGACGATGGCGGACACCACGGGCGTGGCCACCCCTCGTCTGGTCGAGGACCTGGTTGCCGAG
>JANOTB010000105.1:0-12042 GCA_031416115.1 Gemmatimonadota bacterium | reverse complement strand
GCGACCGCCACGACCACGCCAGCGAACCTCACCGGCGTGAGCGTCACCTACAATGGCTCGGCGACACTGCCCGTGAACGGCGGCAGCTACGCCGTGCTCGCCACACTCGCCAACGACAACTACGCCGCGTCGAGCGCGTCGGCGACGCTCGTGATCGCGCAGGCAGCACAGTCCGCGCTCAGCATCACCGGGTCCAATAGCGTGTCCTTCGGCGGCGCCGCCGTCGCACTTGGCAGCCTGGGCGGCAACGGCAGCGGAGCAGTCACGTTCGACGCTGGCGCATCGACCGCGTGCGTCGTGACAGCGGCGGGGTCAGTGACCGCCGTCAGCGGCACTGGTAGCTGCGACATCACCGCCACGAAGGCGAGCGACGCCGACTACCTCTCGGTCACGTCGGGGGTGTTCTCGCTCGCGATCGTCAAGGCGATCGCGACTCTGACACTCAGCGATCTCAGCGCGACATACGACGGCACACCCAAGAGTGCGACCGCGACGTCGTCGCCGGTCGTTCCGGGCATCAGCGTCACCTACGACGGCAACGCGACGGCACCGACGAATGCCGGCAGCTATGCCGTCGTTGCCACACTCACGAATGCGGACTACGCGGCGGCTCCTGCCCTCGGCACGTTGATCATCGCCAAGGCCGATCAGGCGGCGTTCGCGCTCACGGCTCCGGCGACGGCGACGTACGGCGCGGGCGCAGTGCTCCTCAGCGCCAACGGAGGGTCGGGCACCGGAGCGGCGACGTACTCGTCGCTCTCGCTTGCCGCCTGCTCAGTGAATGCGACTTCTGGCGAGACCAATATCCTCACTGGCGTCGGCAGCTGCGTTGTCTCGGCCACAAGGGCGGGCGATGCCAACTACAACGCGATCACGGCGGCCTCGGCGTCGATCGGCCTCTTGCAGGCGAGTCAGGCGATCACCTTTGCTGTTCTTCCGGAGATGACGTATGGTGACGCGGCGTTCACGTTGAGCGCGACCTCATCGGCGGGCCTGCCGGTGAGCTTCAGCGCAGTCGCGGGCAGCAACTGCTCGGTGACCGGGTCGACCGTCGGCCTCACCGGCGCGGGCAGCTGCGCGGTGCTCGCCACGCAGGCGGGCGATGGTGCGCTCTACTTGGCGGCCACGTCGGTCTCGCGGTCATTCTCCATCGCCAAGCGCGCTGCCACAGCCACGGCCGGCAGCGGTAGCGTCGTACTCGGTGGTTCGACCTCGTTGCCCTGCACGGTGAGCGGACTGCTGACCGGTGATGCCGGAAGCGTGACGTGCACGACGTCGATGCCCGCGACCACGAATGGTGGAACGTTTGCGACGACGCCGGTCGTGTCCCCCACGAATCCGGCGAACTATGCCGTGACGCCGGTGAACGGCACGTTGAACGTGACCTACGTCCAACAGAACTGCTTCGCCGCGCCGATCAAGAGCGTCACGATCCCGCCGACCACCAGCGGCATCACGAAGGGTGCAACGGTGCAGGTACGCTGCACGTTGCTCGCTGCCAACGGTACAGCGGTCTCGAATGCCCGCGGCGACATTCGCGTCCAGGACTACAACACGGGTGCGCAAGTCCTGAGCGTGGCCAACGCATTCCAGCTGTCGAGCGGGACGTACAGCTACAAGCTCTCGACTTCCGCGAGCGGATTCGTGAAGGGGAACTTCTATCGGGTGACCGCCAGCTGGAATGACGGATCGACGACCGTCGGGTGGTTCTACTTGAACAGGTAGTCACTTTCGAAGGAGCGAACGGGGGGCGCCGCGAAAGCGGTGCCCCCCGTTCTCCATTACTTCCGACTCCCCGTCCAGATCGCCACCAACCCACACCCCTGCGCCATTCGCCCGCCCGCGACCCGCTGCAACTCCACCGGCACTGCCGCCGCACTCCCGTAGACCTCGATCGCGGCGATCGACACGGCCGTCACCACATCATCGATCGAACTGAGCGAACTCAGCGGCGGCGGATTGAGGCTGCCGACCGACTCCTCGTACGTCCCGAGCATCCGCTGGCCGTCCACCAGGATCGTCATCGCGCAGTTGATGCCGCGCCCGAGCAGCACCTGCCGGCCGTTCAGGGGCGTCACCTTCACGTTGTTGTCGCCCGAGAGGATCTGCGAGAGCGTCATCGGATTGCGGAAATCGAGCTCTTCGGGCGTGATCATCCGCGCCGAATAGGCCCCTTTTTGCACCCGTGCGACACGGTCGTAGAATCCCGTCCGCGCCAAGGGCGTGTCGCGGCGGCCCTTGATCGTCACCGGGTCGAGCGTCCGTGGCAGCACCGGCAGGTCGGCCACGTAGAGGCCGCTCTCCGGATTCCGCTTGACCCAGCCGATGTATGGCTGGAATCCGATCCGGCGCGCCAGGATGTTCAGCGAGTCCTTCGGCCTCACGCTGAACGTCACGCGGCCAGAGTCGTCGGCGACCCGACTGACGCCATTGACGATCTGCACCAGCGCGAACGGGATCGCGTTGCCGCGCACGTCGGTCACCTGGATGACGGTGCGTTCGTCTTGCGCCGAGGCGCGCGGGGCTGCGACCGCGACGAGCGCGGTGAGGGCGAGAGGGATCAGGTGTCGATGAGCCATGGTCAATGGTACTACGCCACCACCGCCAGAGGTTCCGCGATGCTCTTGCCGGGCTCCGGCAACAGCGCCAGTGCGAGCACTTCCTCGAGCGACTGCACGAAGTGGAACTGCAGCTTCGCGCGTGCCTCTTCGGGCACGTCCTCCACGTCCGCCTCATTGTCCTTGGGCAGGATCACGTCGGTGATACCCGCCCGCAGCGCGCCGAGCACCTTCTCCTTCACGCCGCCGATCGGCAACACTCGGCCACGCAGTGTGATCTCGCCGGTCATCGCCATGTTCTTGCGCACCGGGCGGCCACTCATCTCACTCGCGAGCGCGGTCGAGATCGCGACGCCGGCCGAAGGACCGTCCTTGGGAATGGCACCGGCAGGCACGTGGATATGGGTTTCCACCGTGCCGAGCCGCGAGAGGGGAATGCCGAGCCGTTCGGCATTCTTGGTCACATAGGTGAAGGCAGCGCGCGCCGACTCCTTCATGACGTCGCCGAGCTGCCCGGTGAGGATGAGCGCGACCGGAGCGCCTCCACCGTTGCCGTCGGTGCCGGTGGGCGCGGTGAGCGCGCGCACGGAAGCCTCGACGAACATGATGTCGCCGCCCATCGGCGTGTAGTACATGCCGGTGGCCGTGCCCACCTCGTGCGCGGCGATCGCCTTTTCGGGGTGCACGCGCGGGCGACCGAGCAGTTCGCGGACCTCATCCACCGAGATCACACCGTCGGCGATCGGGTTCGCGCCCTGCTCGGTCGCGATCCGGCGCGCGACCTTGCGCGCGACCTTGCCGATCTCGCGCTCGAGCTGTCGCACGCCGCTCTCGCGCGTGTACTTGGTCACGAGCGACGCGATCGCGTCGTCGTCGAACGTCACGTCCTTGCCGCCAAGCCCGTTCTCCTCGAGCTGGCGCGGGATCAGGTACTTCTTGGCGATCTCGGCCTTTTCGCGCTCGGTGTAGCCTGCGAATTCCACGACCTCCATGCGGTCGATCAACGGCCCCGGGATGTTCTGGATGAAGTTCGCCGTCGCGATGAACAGCACCTCGCTGAGGTCGAACGGGATGCCGAGGTAATGGTCGGTGAAGGAATCGTTCTGCGCGGGGTCGAGCACCTCGAGTAGCGCGCTCGACGGGTCGCCCTGGAACGACGTCCCGAGCTTGTCCACCTCGTCGAGCAAGAAGACGGGGTTCTTGGTGCCCGCCTGCTTCATCCCCTGGATGATCCGGCCCGGCATGGCGCCGACGTAGGTGCGGCGATGGCCGCGGATGTCGGCCTCGTCGCGCGCGCCGCCCAGCGCCACGCGCACGTACTCGCGCCCCAACGAGCGCGCGATCGACTTGGCGATCGACGTCTTGCCGACGCCCGGCGGTCCGGTGAAGAGCAGGATCGGTCCCTTGGCCATCGCACGAGCCTTGGCCTCGCGCTTGTCTGTGATCTGGCGCGCTTGGTCCTCGCCGTTCGTCTTCTTGGGCGCGGCCGTCGCGGTCGCGTCCTCCTTGGGCTCCTTGAGCTTCGCCGCCGGGAACTCACCGGTACGGTCCATCTCCTCCGAGAGCTGCTGCGCGCGCAGTTGGCGCACCGCAAGGAACTCGAGCACGCGATCCTTCACGTCCCCGAGGCCGTAGTGATCCTCCTCGAGCACCGTGTGCGCATGCTTGAGGTCGAGCTGATCGTCGGAGCGCTTGTTCCACGGCAACTCGGCGATCCACTCGAGGTAGGTGCGGATCACCTGTGCTTCCATCGACTCGCGACCCGAGCGTTCGAGACGACCGAGCTCGCGCTCGACTTCGGTGCGCGGCTCCTTCGGGAGAATGAGCTTGTTGAGCTTCTCGCGAAGCTCCTCGATCTCCTTGGTCTGGTCGTCGTCGCCAAGCTCCTTCTGGATCGCCTTCATCTGCTCACGCAGGAACATCTCGCGCTGCCGCTCGCCCAACTCCTCCTGCACCTGCGATTTGATCTCCTCCTGTGCCTCGAGGAGTGAGATCTGCCGTTGCACATGTACGAGCACCTTGCGCAGGCGCTCCTCGACCGAGAGGGTCTCGAGCAGCCCCTGCTTCTCGGCGACCGAGAGCTCGATGTAGCCGGCGACGAGATCGGCGAACTTGGCCGGTTCGGTGACCGAGTCGAGGACCTGCGTCACGACCTCCTCGGGGAGACCCCGGCGCTCGCCGAGCTCGGCGGCGCGCTCGCGGATCTCCTTGTGGAGCGCCGTGAAGGCGGCATCGTGCTCGTCGAGCGGCGTCATCTCCTCGGACGGGACCACGACGGCTGAGAAGTAGCCGTCGGTGGTCGAGTACTGGAGCGACGTGGCGCGCTGTTCGCCGTGTAGCAGCAGCTGCACGCCGCCGAGGCCACGCTGGACCTGTCCGATGCGCGCGATGACGCCCATCGAATAGAGGATCTCCGGCGCCGGCTCCTCGGTGTTGTCGCGCTGCGCAACGGCGAAGACGAGTCGGTCGCCCTTGAGCGCCGCTTCGATGGCGCGCAACGTGCCCGGTCGACCCGCTGCGATGGGAGCGGTGAGGCCGGGGAAGATGACGGTCCCACGCAACGGGAGGACCGGGAGGGTCTGGCGGGTGCTCATGTAGAGGCGTCCGATCGAGTCGAAGGGGAAGGGTCCGGACCCTCCCACCGGAGCAAGGTACGTTCCGCTCTGACTTACGACATAGTGGCGCGGATTGCAACTTTCCCCGGCCGTCCTGACGTAGTGCCCTGCCAGGGAGGCGACCGGGGCGACCGCACCGCTGCGCGAGCGTGGTGCAGGTGCGTGCCGGGCTGTATCCTTGTCCATCTCCGTCCCCCTGTAACCCTGCCGTGAGCGAACCCCGCAGCATCAGCCAGTCCGACGCCGAACTACGCTCGCACGTCATGCGGGTGCTCGAGGGGCAATACGACGTCGAGAAGGAGATCGGGCGCGGCGGCATGGGGATCGTCTACAAGGGACGCGACAAGCGCCTCAAGCGGCCGGTCGCGATCAAACTGCTGCCGCCTGAGCTCGCGTTCCGGTCGGAGATCCGTACCCGCTTCCTGCGCGAAGCGGAGATGGCCGCACAGCTCTCGCACCCGCATATCGTCCCGATCTACTCGGTCGACGAACGCGAGGGCCTCGTCTACTTCGTGATGGCGCTCGTCGAGGGAGAGAACCTCGGCACCAGGATCGCGCGCGACGGACCGATCGCTCCCGACGAGGCGCGGAGAATCCTCCGCGAGGTGGGTGATGCGCTCGCCTACGCGCACTCGCAGAACACGGTCCACCGCGACATCAAGCCGGACAACATCCTGATCGACGGCGTCACCGGCCGTACGTTGGTCACCGACTTCGGCATCGCGCGCGCGGTGAGCGAAGGCTCGGACCAGAAGCTCACGGCCACGGGCATCGCGATCGGGACGCCGGCGTTCATGAGCCCAGAGCAGTCGGCGGGCGACCGGGACATCGACGGCCGGACCGACCTCTACTCGCTGGGCATCGTGGCATACCAGATGCTCTGCGGCGACCTTCCGTTCAACGCGACGAGTGCCCCGGCGCTGCTCGTGAAGCATCTCTCCGAACGGCCGGTGCCGATCGACCAGCGCGCGAACGTGCCGCCCGACCTCGCGCGCGCGGTGATGCTCTGCCTCGAGAAGAATCCGGACGACCGCTTCGCTGATGCGCGCAGCTTCGTCCGCGCACTCGAGAGCGGTGTCGTGCCCAACCTGCCGGCACGAGCGGGCACCGCGTATCCGCAGGCCGCACCGAGCTGGGTGCCCGCGCCGGTGATCGGAGAGGAAGAGCCCACGCCCGGCGAACTCGTGCGCTGGAGCGCTCCCGATGTGGTCGAGTTCCGCAAGAAGATCGGCCCGTTCATGTTCGTCACGGGGTCGCTCTTCGTCGTGAACCTCGTGGGTGGACCGAACCTCCTGTTCGTCTCGGCGTTCTGGGGCATCAGCATCGCGTACAAGTACGCGCGGCTCTGGAGTGACGGCTACGACTGGCGTGACGTCTTCAAGCAGCCGCGCGACAAGATGATCGTGGACGTTGCCGCGGAGACGCTTGATGACGCAAAGGCGATCTTCGACCCGGCCAAGCGCGCGGAGGTGCGCGAGCGCGACCGCCGCCGGCGGCTCAGTCAGGGTAACTCTCCGGCCCATGGTCTGGCCGCCGCGGGCGCCGCCGAGGCGGCTGCGATCTCGAACGGACCGTACGCCGCACCGGCGCGTCAGGCGCTGCTCGACCGCGACGAGATCATCCGCCTCATGAGCGACGTGCCCAAGGCCGATCGAGCGCGCCTTCCCGAAGTCGTGCCAAGTGCGCGGAGCCTTGCCGAGAAGGTCGTGGGCTTGGCCGGCGCGCTCGGCGCACTCGATCGCGAGACGGGCGCGGCGAGCGCGGAGGTGATCGAGAAGGAGATCGTGCTGCTCGAGTCGCAGGCGAACCCACTCGACCGTGCGGCGAGCGAGTCGCGCGTGCGCCGCCTGGCGACGCTCAAGCGGAACCGGCGCACCGCGGCAGAGTCGACCAAGAAGCGCGCCGAGATGCGCGCGCGCCTCGACAGTTGTTCGATCGCGCTGCAGAACATGAAGTTCGACGTGTTGCGCCTCAAGACCGGGAACCAGAGCTGGCAGCATGTGACGTCGGTCGCTGAGCAGGCCATGGCCCTCGCGCGCGAGGTGGACAGCGTCGTCTACGTCGGCGACGAAATGGCCCGTCTGCAGCGGTCCGCGCCGCGTGGGTGAGGACGCGCAGCTTCTCGCACGCTGCTCGGCGGCGGTCGCCGGACTGTACGAGATCGAAGCCGAGATCGGCCGCGGTGGCATGGCCGTGGTGTATCGCGCACTCGACGTCAGGCTCCGTCGCAAGGTCGCGCTGAAGGTCCTCCCGCCGGAGCTCGCATTCCGGCCCGAGGTGCGCACGCGCTTCTTGCGTGAAGCAGAGATGTCGGCGCGGCTCTCGCATCCGCATATCGTCCCGATCTATTCGGTGGACGAGGCAGAGGGCATCGTCTACTTCGCCATGGGGCTGGTCGAGGGAGAATCGCTCGCGGCCATGCTCGCGCGTGAACCGCGGCTGCCGCTCGAGACCGTACGCCGCATCCTCCGCGAAGTGGCCGAGGCGCTGCAGTACGCGCACCAGATCGGCGTGGTGCACCGGGACATCAAGCCGGACAATATCCTGATCGATGCCGCGACCGGTCGCGCCGTCGTGACCGACTTCGGGATCGCGCGCGCGGCAGAAGGGGACCAGCGCCTCACCGTGACCGGTATCGCCGTGGGGACGCCGGCGTACATGAGCCCCGAGCAGGCGATGGGAGAGCGCGAGGTCGACGGGCGCGCCGACATCTACGCGCTCGGGATCGTCGGCTACCAGATGCTCGCGGGAGAACTGCCGTTCCAGGCGACGAACACCCCGGCGATGCTCATGAAGCACCTGAGCGAGCGCCCGCGCCCGCTCGCGCAGCTGCGCCCCGACCTGCCGGGCAACTTGGTGCTGGCGATCGACCGCGCGCTCGAGAAGGGACGCAACGAGCGGTGGCCTGATGCCGACGCATTCCGGGCCGCGCTCGCGTCGGACGCTCCGGCGACAGTGTTGCCGGCTCGCCGACTTTCGGCAAGGCTGAGTCATCCGGCGACCGTGGGCACCATTCAGGGTCACGTGGACGAGCCGGTGGACCCGATCGAGCGGTTGCGGTTGCACACTCCGCTCCCTGCACCGCCGTTCCCGCCGCTTCCCCGTGACTGGATGTTCGACCCGTCGCAGCGCGAGGAAGGACGCGAGACGTTGCGCCACTGGCGTGAGGAACAGCGGCGCTGGAAGGACGAAGTGCGAGGGCGAGGAGGCGCGCGCTCATCAATGCGCATGGCGGCGCTCGAACTCCAGCAGTACGAGTTGCAACGCCGTTCGCCCGAGGAGCGCGTCGCCGGCGTGCGGCGACGCATCGCCGGGAGTCTCGGGACGATCGTGATGCTCGTGGCGATCAACGCGGTCTTCACGCCCGGATTTCCCTGGGTCCTCTTTCCCGCGATCGGGATGGGGTTCGGGATCGTGAGGAGTCTGAGCAACCTCTGGGCGGATGGAATCCCGATCCGCGACGTGTTCCGCCGGCCGCAACGCTCGGCGATCAGCGGCGAGGAACAACCACTGCGTCGGATCGAGGCCAAGCTGCCGGCCCCCGCGGCGGCCACCGCGGCCGAAGCCGTACTCGAGAGCGTGCCGCGCGAAGTGCTCGAGGGACGTCACGGCGCGCGCGTACGCGAGGCCTTTGCGGCGCGCGCGCAGATCCGCTCGGTGCTCGCGCGACTCGGCGAGTCCGAACGTTCGATGCTGCCGGAGATCCAGCCGACAGTGGAATCGCTCGTGGAACGCGTACGCACACTCGCCGCGGCATTGCACGCGCTCGACACCGACGCGTCGCCGGACGCACTCGTGCGTCTGCAGGCGCGCATCGCCGAGACCGAGTCGCTCTCGCCGGACGCGCCGGAACGCGGTCGTCGGCTTGAGTTGCTCGAGCGTCAGTTCAAGACGCTGACCGAGCTCGCCGAGCGCAGGACGACGCTCGCCGATCAGATGGAGAGCGCGATGCTGGTGCTTGAGACGATGAACTTGGATCTGATGCGGCTGCGCAACTCGGGCCTCGAGGCGCGGATCCACGACCAGGGGCCGCTCACGCAGGAGATGCAGGCGCTGGCGCGCGACGTGCAGCGGGTCGCCGAAGCCGTGGATGAGACGCGTCGCGAGACCTAGCGGCAAACCTCGCGGGTCGGACAATCTGGCGCTTTCCGGACAAAATGGTATTCTTAGGGTCTAGCGGGGTGCTTGCGGCGTTATTCGCGCCCCATCCCGTTGATTGGCAACGTCTTAAGCCACGGAACTCCCGTTGACCATTCCAGTGATCGCCCCTGTTTCGATTTTTGCCGCGCCGCCGCCACCACTGCCGGCAGTGACGTTTCCTATTGGTTGGTTGCTCAACAATGCGTCACCACCAATACAGTATCGTGCCATCATCGACGTTGCAAAGCTCGGTGACAAGGTCACGCCGAAGATCCATAGTCTGCCGTACGCGCACAGATCTGCGATCGAACTCGCCGTTCAGGCGTCCGTGGACGGTGTGTGGAACGGATCGATCCTCACGGTGCCCTCGCAGCGCGCCGAACACAGCGAGGGGGTCGGCACGGTACCGGCATTTCGCCGACTGACCGAGTGCGGCTGGGACAAAGAGGCGCCGCCGCTGGTGCATACGCGGCGCGTGTTGTTCCGGTTGCTGGCGGAGGACATGGATCGCTCGATGCTCTACGAGTTGGCGCCGAGCAAACCGAAGATGGAGGAGGAGTTCTTTCTCCTGCAGCGCCGCACGCTGCGCGAAGCGGCGGGCGCGGCACTCGCGGGCGCCGGTTTCGAGGGTGACCCGCGCCTCCGCGGCTTGGCGCGCCGCACGATCGACCGGATGGCCGACTTCCTGCGCTCTCCGCTCGCAGAGAAGCCATGGATCCGCGTCGGGAACCGACAGGTCCTGCATCCCGATGCGTTCCCGCCCACCATGCACATTCTGCATCTCCTCGCGCACATGCCGCTCTGCCAGACCGAGCACTACGAGGCGATGGAGCTGCTGTACGAATACCTGACGCGCCCGCTGCCACGGCAGGAGTCGGTGCAACAGGTCGGGACGCAGATGCTCTCGATGCCGAACCTCGTACTCGGCGACATGCTGCCGCACCGCAACGCGGTCGAGGACGACGTCCCTGCCGCGCTCGCCTGGCTCGAACTGATGGCGCGCCTCGGGTTCCTGCGCCGCAACGACCACTGGTCGAAGATGTACGACCGGTTCATCGACGACTGCGGCCGCGACGGTGTGTGGCATCCGCATAAGGGCCTCGCCATGCCCAAGAGCTCGAATCCGTATGTCTGGCCGATGTTCCCGCTCGAGGTGGCGCACGGTGGCGAGGAACGTTGGTGCGACGTGACGTTCCGGATCGGGCTGATCGCGCGGCTATCGGGGCGGCCGGTGCAGCTGGTGTAGTCCCACACGCCCCAGAGAGCCGGTTAGATTGCGGGAGATGACAACAGCGAAAATGAAGAAGGCGCCGGCCTCCCGCACGGTCGCCCGCACGGTCGCCAAGACTGCCCCGAAGACTCGCACCGACGTGCTCGCAGTGGCTGATGTGCTCGATGTGGACGCGCCGAGTCTGACGCTCGCACAGGCCGAGGCGAGCACGATCGACATCACGTTCGAGGATCTCGGACTGAGCGAGGCGATGCTCGCCTCGCTGCGCTCGGCCGGCTACACGCGCCCGACGCCGATCCAGGCGCAGGCCGTGCCGCTGGCACTCATGGGCCGCGACCTGATGGGCCTCGCGCAGACCGGTACGGGCAAGACCGCCGCATTCACGATCCCGATCATCGAGCGGTTGATGGGCGGGCCGAAGCGGACGCGCGCATTGATCCTCACGCCCACACGCGAGCTCTGCCAGCAGGTCGAGGAGAGCTTTCGCAAGTACGGCACCGGCACGGGCCTCGAAGTGGTCTCGGTCTACGGTGGTGTCGGCTACGATCAGCAACTGAAGGCGCTGCATGGTGGCGTCGACGTGATCGTCGCGACGCCGGGGCGGCTGATCGACCATCTGGAGAAGCAGAACGTGGTGTTCGACGAGCTCGAGGTGCTGGTGCTCGACGAGGCCGACCGGATGCTCGACATGGGCTTTGCGCCGCAGATCAACAAGATCGTCGCGCAGATCCACCCCTACCGTCAGACGTTGCTCTTCTCGGCGACGATGCCGCCGGAGGTCGAGGCGCTCGCGCGCAAGTACCTGCGCAAGCCGACGGTCGTGCAGGTGGGGCGCCGCTCACAGGCCGCCGCGACCGTGAGCCACTACGTGTACCCGGTGCCGAAGCACAAGAAGACCGAACTGCTCACGCACCTGCTCCGCGAGATGGGTGCAGACGATTCGATCCTCGTCTTCACGCGTACCAAGCATGGCGCGGACAAAGTGGTGCGCCATCTGATCGACGCGGGGTTCTCGGCCGACGCGCTGCATGCCGACAAGACGCAGGCGCAGCGCGAGTTGGCGTTGGCGAAGTTCAAGGCCGGGACCGTGAAGATCCTTGTCGCGACCGACATCGCGCAGCGCGGGCTCGACATCTCCGGTATTTCGCATGTGGTGAACTACGACGTGCCGCAGCAGGCCGAGGATTATGTGCACCGGATCGGTCGCACGGGGCGTGCGGCGAAGGAAGGCGACGCCTTCACGTTCATGTGCGCGGACGAGATCGGGATGGTGCGGACGGTGGAGCGGGTGATCGGGCAGGAGATCCCGCGGATCTCGGTGCCGGGGTATGATTTCGGGACTTAACGGCAGAGGGGAGATGGGAGATGGGAGGGGGGGGGCCCGGGAGGGGGGGCCCCGGCGTCGCGGGGGGGGGGTGGGACAAGTTTGGAGATCACAATGCGATCAACACCAAAGACAAAGAAAAAAACAAAAAAGAAAAAGAGCAAGAACCAACCA
>JANOTB010000104.1:0-14259 GCA_031416115.1 Gemmatimonadota bacterium | reverse complement strand
GTCTGGGCGAACTTCTCGTTGGTCACGCGCGAGACCGTCGACTCGTGCATTCCGATCGCCTCGGCGACCTCGCGCAGCGTGAGCGGGCGCAGTGACTGCTCCCCCTTCTCGAAGAACTCTCGCTGCCGGTCGACGATGAAGTGCATCACCTTGAGCATCGTTTGGCGGCGCTGCTCGATCGCCTGGATCAGCCACTGGGCCGCGCTGAGGCGGCTCGTGATGAACTCCTTGCTCTCGGCGTCGAACTTCTTCTTGTCGCGGGCGATCTCCTGATACGCGCGACTGAGCTTGAGGCGCGGCAGGTTGCCGTCGTTGATGAAGACGAGATACTCGTTCTCGACCTTATCCACGATCAGGTCTGGAATGACGTAGTTGTCGCTGCCCTCGCTGTACGCGCGTCCCGGTTTGGGATTGAGCTTGGCCACGACGTCGGCGGCTCCCTGCACCTCGCCCGGGGGCACGCTGAGCTTGCGACCGATCTCCACCCATCGGTGCGCGATCAGCTCCTGGAAGTGGTCGCGCACGAGACGCTCGGAGAGCGTGCCGACGAGCCCCGAGTCCTTGAGCTGCAGTACGAGGCACTCCTGGAGCGTCCGCGCGCCGACTCCCGGTGGGTCGAGCGACTGGATGAGTCCCAGCATCCGTTCTGCTTCGGGCAACGTGTAGAGCGGTGCCTCGCGCTCGTCCTCACGTGCGTCCGCCGCCTTCTGGATCACGTCGTTGATGCCCACGAGGAGTTCCTCGAGCGAGCCGGAGAGCCAGCCATCGTCGTTGATGTTGCCGATGAACTCCTCGGCGAGCAGCTCATCGCGCTCTGAGAGGTCGAGCATCCGCACCTGCGAGCGCAGATGGTCGTCGAGGCCCGTGGTCGCGACGGTCGTCGGCTCGTAGTGCTCGCGGTCGTCTCGCTCCTCGCGCTGGCCGCCGACCTCGAAGCCGTTGAGGAGGATCTCCTCCCAGCGCGACTCGTCGTCAGAATCGGCCGGTGTGGACGTCTCTCCCGCCTCCGCCTCCTGCTGCGCGTCGGCTTCGGCGGCGGTCTCCTCACCCGGCTCGACCTCTTCTTCCTCTTCCTCGATGAGCTCGAGGAATGGATTCGTGAGCAGTTCCTGCTTCAGATGCTGCTGCAGGTCGAGCAACGGCATGTACAGCATGTCCATCGCCTGATACAGGCGTGGGTTGACCTTGAGCTCCTGTCCGAGCCGCGCGGACTGGTGCAGGCCGGCTTTCACGAAGCGGCTTCCAGCGTGGCGTCCGGATGCTCGCTCCTGAATCGCTCGCGCAGGCGTGCCGTGAGCGTCGGACCGAAGTACACCTTGGACACCGTGTCGTCGAATATCAGTTCGCGCACCGGTCCCGAGACCTTCACCGCGCCGTCGAACATGATGTACGCACGGTCCACGATGTCGAGGGTCTGCTCGACGTTGTGGTCCGAGATCAGGACACCGATCCCGCGATCCTTCAGCGACGCGACGATCCCCTGGATGTCGTGCACGGCGATCGGGTCGACACCCGCGAAGGGTTCGTCGAGCATCATGAACTTGGGTTCGGTCACGAGCGCACGTGTGATCTCGAGTCGGCGTCGTTCACCGCCGGAGAGCGCGTACGCCTTGCTGTCGCGCAAATGCTTGATGCCGAGCTCATCGAGCAGCGCCTCGAGACGCTGCTCCCGCTCCGCGCGCGAGATCGGCAGCGTCTCGAGGATCGCGAGGATGTTCTCTTCGACCGTGAGCTTGCGGAAGATCGACGGTTCCTGCGAGAGGTAGCCGATGCCACGACGCGCCCGCTTGAACATCGGCATGCGCGTGATGTCCTCGCCATCATGCCGGATGCTCCCCGAGGCGGGCGGGATCAGGCCCGCGATCATGTAGAACGTCGTCGTCTTGCCGGCGCCGTTGGGGCCGAGCAGGCCGACGATCTCACCCTGCCGCAGTTCGATGTCGACCTGATTGACCACGTTCCGTTTGCCGTAGGTCTTCACGAGCCGGTGCGCCGAGAGCATGCTGCCGGTGGGGACCGCACGCTGCGCGAGCGCCGGAGTGCGACGCACTGCGGCCGGATACTCACCGGTCAGTTTGAGCTGCGCCTTGAGGCCGTTCGCATCGGCGGCGTGCATTGCGCGCAGCCACGCACCCAGCCGCACGCGGGCGTCGGCTGGGGGATGGTGCTCCACCAGCGGCTCGATCGCACCCGTCGCAACCAGGCGCGGCAGGGCCACGCGCAGGAGATGCTCGCGCACCTCATCGAGGGAGAGGCGGCCCGCCTCAGCTTCCACGTCCCGACCCTCCGCACGCATCGCGTCGAGGTGGTCGTCGCGGTACGAGATCGCCACTTCGTGGAACGGCGCGCCGCCGTCCGAATCGGCGCGCTGGCAGATGGCCAGCAGGCAGAGTGCGGTCGAGCGGTCGCCGCCGGTGAGGCGGGCAAGCAACTCGCGGTCGATACCGCTGGGGGAGTCAGGACTGGTCAAGGGCGCTTGGCCGGTGTCTTGGGCGTGGTCGTGGGCGTGCGGGCGGTGTCGGCCTGGATCGGCTCAAGGAATATCCCCGAGGCACGGTCCCGGACGGCGACGTTCGCGACCTCGCCGTCCGTAAAGGAGACGATTATCTCCCGTCCTCGGTTGTAGCTGATGTTGGGCTGTCCCTTGACGCCCCCGGACGGCGCGAGCTGGTAGAAGGCGCGGGCGGCGCCGGAGGCCGTCACCTCACGCATCTGGGCGCTCGTCGTCGTGTCGCCGGTGGCCGCGCTGTCGAACAGGGCGACGATCGTGTCGCCAGAGATCCAGTCGCGCTCCTCGCTCACGATCCGCGCGGTGTCGACCTGCGTGTAGGCGATGGCGGTCCGTACCGCGTGCAGTTCGCGGAGCCGCTGGCCCGGCATGTGGATCTCGATCGAGTCGGCTTCCATCTGCTGCTGCGGTGTGACAGCCGCGGCTCGGCCGCCCCAGGCAAAGACCCGCTCCATCTGCTGGTTCTGGATCCGGAGGTCGATCGTATCACCGGTGAGCGTCAGCGAATCGCTCACGACGCGCGCCGACCCGTCCGACCGGACCCGTTCGATCCGCTGCTGGCGCGACCAGAGATCGATCACGGTGCCCGTGAGCGTGAATGGGCGTTCACCGCGTCCCGTGATCGAAGGCCCCCGGAGCAGGCGCGCGAATCCGGTCCCCTGATCCATCGTCGCCGAGTCCGCGGTCGCGCGCATGTCGGGTCGTTCGATCACGACCTTGCCACTCAACCAGATCAACGAATCGTTCTCCGAGACCACGACGTCGGCCGTGAGATCGACCGAGTCGGACTGGGACTCGGTACCGGCGACCGGCTTGCGCGGCGTCGTGCTGTCGGTCGGGGCCATGCGCACGAACGGACGACCG
Source organism: Gemmatimonadota bacterium (assembly GCA_031416115.1). Taxonomy (GTDB): domain Bacteria; phylum Gemmatimonadota; class Gemmatimonadetes; order Gemmatimonadales; family Gemmatimonadaceae; genus Pseudogemmatithrix. The sequence goes on along the minus strand of JANOTB010000104.1, from coordinate 10,886 downwards.
GGCGCTCGCCAGTGCGGCGTCTGCCGAAGCCCCGGCTTGGCGCGAAAGTACTCGAACTCCGGGCCGGTGAACCGCGTGCCGGTGTTGGTCTTGCCTCGCACGTTGCCCGTCGAGAGCAGCCGCTCGTCGTTCGTGAAGTAGACCATCCGGTCGGACTGCATGTTCATCCGCGGCTCCGAATAGCGCACGCGGTTGATCAGGATCAGTTCGCCGCGGTCCGCGTAGTGCTCGGCGCTGTCGGCAAGCAGCCGGTTGCCCTGCCCTTCGCACGTCGCGTCGACGCCGCCGCCGATGTAGGTGTAGCGCGCGCCACCGGCCGAGGTGAAGACCTTCATGGCGGTGGTGTCGGCACCACGCGCGACGCCGGTGAAGACGAGCACGCACGGCTTTCCTTCCTGTGCCAAGAGGAGACTCGGCGCGAGGGAGAAGAAGACGAGCACGAGGGCGGCGAGACGGCGCACCATCAGCCCCCGGGCACCTTGAAGGTGCCGCCTCGGCCACTCTTGACCTTCAGCACCTCGACCGCGTTCAAGCTGGGATCGGCGCGGAACCCCACGCCGGTGATCTGCTTCTCACCGGGTTCCGTGAGCACGAACGCGGAGTCAGACGAGACCTGATTCTGCGACTGGATGTAGCGGATCATCGGCGTCTTGAGGACGCGGCCGTCGACCGAGGTGATCACCACCTTGCCCCACGCCTCGAGCACGTTGCTGCGCGTGTTGAGGTTGCCGACGAGCGCGGTGAGGGTGGCTTCCTTTGCGCCGGTGGCGCCGAAGAAGTCCCCATGCACGTTGCGCAGCGAAGCCCTGGTGTTCTGGTCGAGGAAGATCGCCGTGTCGGCGAAGATCTCTGCACGCAACAAGCCGCCGTCAGTGACGAGTGTGCGGAACCCGAACGCGACCTGGTCGGCCGAGTCGAGAAGGGCGGGTGCGTCGGCTCCGCTCGCGGTTCCGTCGCCGACACTCGAGCAGGCGGAGGAGGTCAGCGCCGCGGCGAGCATCAGCGCGAGCGGGAGGGACGACGTGCGATGCATGGTCAGACCGCCCCCGCGCGCATGAGGTCGTGGAGGTGGACCACGCCGACGATGTGGTCGTCGGCACCGAGCACCGGCAGTGCGATGATCCCCTTGGTCTCCATGAGATGCACGGCCGCGCTCCCGAGCTCGTCGGCATGGATCGACTTCGGGGTGCGGGTCATCACACGTTCGACCGGAATGGGGAAGATCTCCTGTTCCTGCTCCATGAGGCGCGAGAGATCGCCCGTGGTGATCACGCCGAGGAGCCGATGATCCGACGCCGCGATCATGCAAATGCCCCGACGTTTCGCCAGCTGCACGATCGCTTCGCGCATCGTCGCCGTGTTCGCGAGGATCGGCAACGCCTCGGCGACCATCACGTCACGCACCCGGAGCAGCAGCTTGCGGCCGAGCGACCCGCCCGGATGGAATCGTGCGAAGTCCTCACGTCGGAAGCCTTTTTCCTCGAGCAGCGCAACTGCGAGCGCGTCGCCGAGCGCGAGCGCGAGCGTGGTGCTCGTGGTCGGCGCCAGGTCGTGCGGACACGCTTCTTCGCGCACCCACCCGTCGAGCGACGCCGTGCAGTTCTTCGCCAACGTCGAGTTCGCGTCTCCCGTGATGGCGATGCACGGTACCCCGAGTCGAGTGAGCTGTTCCAGTAGCGGGAGCAGCTCGACCGTCTCACCGCTCTTGGAGAGCAGGATCGCGACGTCGTTGCCGCCCACGATGCCGAGGTCACCGTGCACGCTCTCGGTCGGGTGCAGGAAGGTCGCTGGCGTGCCGGTGCTCGTCATGGTCGCGGCGATCTTCCGGCCGATCAACCCCGACTTGCCGATGCCCGAGACGATCACCCGACCCGTGCGTCCCTTGATGAGCTCGACGGCCTTGGCGAACTCCACGCCCAATCGATCCACCGCGCCGCCGATCGCTTCCTGCTCGAGTCGGAGCACGCGGCGCCCGCGCTCGATGATGCGCTCGTGGCTCACGACTCCTCCGACCGGCTCGCGACATACGCTTCCACCTGCGTGTCCCACTCGCCGCGCGCGCGCAGCAGCGCCTCGCAGAACTCGCGCACGGCTCCCGCGCCACCCGTGCGCGCGAGTGCATGCTTCGCGGCCTTCCGCGCCTCGGCGGTGGCATTGCCCACGCAGACTGGGAGCCCGACGAGCCGCATGACGCCAAGGTCAGGGAGATCGTCGCCGACGAAAGCGACCTGCTCCCAAGTGAGTTGGTGCTTCGCGATCAGCCCGGTGAGCGCACGCACCTTGCGCGCCTGATTGTCCTGCACGCAGTCGTCCACGCCGAGCTCCTGCGCCCGCAGCGCAACGCTCACCGACTCGCGGCCGGTCACGATCGCAGTGAGGATCCCTGCCTGCTGCAGCATCTTGATCCCGAGCCCGTCCTGGATGTCGTACTGCTTGAGTTCCACGCGGGCACCGGCGGCATCGCCAAGAATGACGCCGCCGTCAGTGAGCACGCCGTCGACGTCGAAGCAGACGAGCCGCACGCGCCGAGCGATCGCCGGGTCGAGTGGCTGCGCGGCGGTGCCCGTGTCCGACGTCATCGGCGCGCGAGCTCCCAGGTGGCAACGCACTTCTCAACGAGCGCGTCGAGTTGGTGCAGCGGGACCATGTTCGGTCCGTCGCTCGGCGCATGATCGGGATCGGGATGCGTCTCGAGAAAGAGCCCGTCGGCGCCCGCCGCACAGGCGGCCAGTGCAAGAGGCGGGATGAACTCACGGGCGCCGCCGGAGGCACCGCCCTGCCCCTGCCCCGGCCGTTGCACCGAGTGCGTGGCGTCGAAGATCACCGGTGCGGCGCAGGCCTCGCGCATGCGCGCGAAGCTCCGCATGTCGACCACCAGATCGCCGTAGCCAAAGAAGCTTCCGCGCTCGGTGACCGCGACCACGCACTCGCCGGAGTTCTCTTGTAGCGCCGTCGGGTAAGCGGCGCGGACTTTCCGCACGGCGCCGACCATGCCCTCCGGGTGCATCCACTGCCCCTTCTTCACATTCACCGGCTTCCCCGTCGCGCCGGCCGCTTCGAGCAGGTCGGTCTGCCGACAGAGAAAGGCGGGGATCTGCAACACGTCGACCGCATCGGCGACCGCGGCGCATTGATCGGGCAGGTGCACGTCGGTCAGCACGGGAAGCCCGGTGCGTTCGCGCACGCGCACGAGGGCCGCGAGTCCTTCGTCCATGCCGGGACCGCGATGCGCCCCCGCGTTGGAGCGGTTCGCCTTGTCGAAGCTCGCCTTGAAGATGATCCCACCCGGCACACGCTCGGCGAGACGCGCGAGATGATCCGCGACCCGGAACATGAGATCATCGTCCTCGATGACGCAGGGTCCCGCGATCAGGAAGAGCCGGTCCTTCGGGAACTCGGCGCCCATCAGTTGGCCCCCGCCAACTCCGCCGTCGTCCGCGCGTCGTCCGCCGTGGCCGTGGCCGTCGCCCGTTGCGCTGCCGCCGCCACGAACGCGGAAAAGAGCGGATGGGGCCGGGTTGGGCGGGACTTGAGTTCGGGATGGAACTGACACGCGATGAAGTACGGGTGATCGGCGAGCTCGATCATCTCGACGAGCGAACCGTCCGGCGAGAGTCCCGAGAGCCGCATCCCCTTCTGCTGCAAGGTCTCGCGGTACTGGTTGGAGACCTCGTACCGGTGCCGGTGGCGCTCGTTGATCTCGGGCTTGCCGTAGATCTCCGCGGCCTTGGAGCCGGGCTTCAATCGGCAGGCGTACGTGCCGAGGCGCATGGTACCGCCCATCTCCTTCACGTTCTGCTGCGACTCGAGCAACGAGATCACAGGGTTCGCGCACTCGGGCGCGAACTCGCTCGAGTTGGAGTCGTCGATCCTGCAGACATTGCGCGCGAACTCGATGATCGCGATCTGCATGCCGAGGCAGATGCCGAAGAACGGCGTACCGCTCTCGCGGACGGCACGGATCGCTTCGACCATGCCCTCCACGCCACGAACACCGAACCCGCCCGGTACGAGCACGCCATCGAATTGCTTGACGAGCTCCGCCGCCTTGGTGGCGTCGGTGAAGAGGTCGCTCGAGGTCCAGGCGATATCGACCCCGACGTCGTTCGCGATGCCGCCGTGGATCAACGCCTCCTGCACGCTCTTGTACGAGTCCGCGTAGTCGGTGTACTTGCCCACGATCGCGATGCGCACCTTGCGTGGCGGCGAGAGCACTCGATCGACGAGGGTCTTCCACGCCGAGAGGTCGGGCGCCTTGGTCTCGAGGCCGAGCTTGCGGCAGACGAGGTCGTCGAAGCCCTGCTCGTGGAACACGAGCGGGATCTGGTAGATCGTCTTGACGTCGCGCGCCTCGATCACCGCACCGAACTCGACGTTGCAGAAGAGCGCGATCTTGCGTTTCACGTCCTCCGCCAGCGGGCGCTCCGAGCGGCAGACCAGGATGTCGGGCTGGATGCCGATCTCCATCAGGTCCCGCACCGAATGCTGCGTGGGCTTGGTCTTCACCTCGCCGGCCGCTGCGATCCAGGGCACCAGCGTGAGATGCACGAAGAGGGTGTTCTCGCGCCCCACGTCGTGGCGGAACTGGCGGATCGACTCGAGGAACGGGAGCGACTCGATGTCGCCCACCGTCCCGCCGACCTCGACCACGACCACGTCGTTCTCGGGAGCCACGCGGCGCACCGCGCTCTTGATCTCGTCGGTGATGTGCGGGATCACCTGCACCGTGCAGCCGAGGTACTCGCCGCGACGCTCCTTGGTGATCACGTTCGAGTAGATGCGCCCGGTCGTGATGTTGTTCGCCTGCGTGAGCGGCCGGTCGATGAACCGCTCGTAGTGCCCGAGGTCGAGGTCCGTCTCGGCGCCGTCGTCGGTCACGAAGACCTCGCCGTGCTGGAACGGCGACATGGTGCCCGGGTCGACATTGAGGTAGGGGTCGAGCTTCATCATCGTGACGCGGAGACCGCGTTCGACGAGGAGCCGCGCCAGCGAAGCGGCGGCGATGCCCTTGCCAAGCGACGAGACGACGCCGCCGGTGACAAAGACGTACTTCGGGGAGGACTGCGGGGTGTTGGGCGTCATCGGGTGGGTCCGGTGCCGTGGGTGGTCCAGTGGGCGTTGGCGCGGAGGAGGTCATCCTCGGTATTCACTTCGCCCCACGAGGGGGCCTCGACGATCGCGACACCCATCGCCAGCCCATCGGCGAGGGCGCGGAGCTGTTCGAGCTACTCGACGAGTTCGAGCGGGTGCGGCGGCAGCGACACCCAGCGGCGGAGCGCGTCGCGCCGTGCCGCGTAGATCCCCATGTGTTGCAGGACCATCGTGTCGCGGATGACGGCGTCGGCGTCGTCGCGGAGGAACGGGATCGCGGCGCGAGAGAAGTAGAGCGCCCTCCCGTCGTCGGCGCGCACGACCTTCACGCAGTTGGGATCACCCATGATCTCCGGACCACGGCGCCCGGCCGCGGTGCCCAGCGCGAATCCATGGTCCCGGACCATCGCGATCGCCCCGGCCATCGCGTCGCCGCGCATGAACGGCTCGTCGCCCTGCACATTCACGATGATGTCGTGGTGCGCGTGGTCGGGATGGTCGGCGACCTCTGCCACGCGGTCGGTCCCGGAGGGGTGCCGCTCGCTCGTGAGCATTGCCTGTCCGCCGGCCGCGCGCACCACTTGGGCGACTTCCTCGGACTCGGTCGCAACGACCACCACGTCGGCCAGCGCGAGGCTCTGGACACGCTCCAGGACCCGCACAACGAGGGGGGCGCCACCAAGGAGGCGCAGCGGTTTTCGGGGGAGGCGCGTGGCCCCGAGTCTGGCCGGGATGACGGCGAGCGTGGTCATTCGGAGCTCACCGGATAGGGTCGCGCGCATGCAAAATCCACGCCAGTCGAATCTATGGCGGTGTTCCCTTCCGACAAGTGGGGCTCACAAACCTGCGCGCCGCCTGGATTTCCACGGCAAAAGGTCGTGGTTCAACGCGGGGAGAGCCGATTCAAGTCCAGGGGCGTCCGACCGACACTGTGGGGGTCAGCACCCTGACCTCGCCCTCAGCCCGGAGTCCGTACATGAACCTCGTCCCCTCGTCCGCCACGCGTCGGCTCCTCGCCGTCGTTCTTCTCTCAATTCCGGCTGCGTTGCACGCTCAGGACGAGACAGTCTACAGCCCGTCAGAACTCGACAAGCCGGCCCAGCTCTCCTCGGCAGAGATGACCGCTCGCTTGTTGGCGCGCTCGTATCCTGCCGCCCTGCAGCGCGCAGGGATCACGGGCACCGTCCAGGTGCAGTTCGTGGTCGACCAGGCTGGCAAGGTCGAACCTGCGACGATCAAGGTCCTCAGCAGCACCGTACCGGCGCTCGCCGAGGCCGCTGCTGGCATCGTCGGTGAGATCCGGTTCCGGCCCGGTCAGGTGAAGGGACAGGCCGTGAAATCGGTCGTCCTGTTGCCGATCGTATACCGCTAGATCATACCGCCCGATCCCCTCACGGATCGGGCGATCGGTGGACCTTCGCGAACCCCATCTCCCGCTCACCGCGCCCCCTCCCAGCCATGCCGACGTTTCTGAACTCGATCAGCCGCAAGCTCCAGGCAGCGCTTCTGACCGCCGCCCTCGTTCCGATGGCGCTCTCACTCACGCTCGCCGTGAGCAAGTCGCGCAGCATGGTCGCCGAGCAGGTGGGTGCGGCCCGGGCGGACGGCGCGCAGCAGGTCGCACGCTATCTCGACCGCATGCTCTACGAGCGGGCCCTCGAGCTCAAGGCCGGGGCGGCCACTGGCGAGATCGTGGCGGCCGCCATGGGTTTCGGTGACTCCGCGTCGACCAAGACCGCGCTCGACGCGTTCCGGTCACGCTCCGGGCTCGTCCATGCGGCACGCGTCTACAGCCTGAGCGGTGCGCTGATCGCGGAGAGCGGAGAGCACGAGACCACGCCAGCCGTTGGAACCGACTGGTTCACCAACGCGAAGACCACGAATGCCCCCGCCTTTGTTGGCCCGGTGCAGCGCACTGCTGGTGGACAACTCACGGTTCGCATCGCCGACGCGGTCGAGTCCGCCGCTGGCGTCTCGGGCGTGATGGTCGCCGAGGTGGACTGGCAGGCGATCACGGCCGCCGCACTGCAAGCGGTCGAGCGAACGTCGGACGCTGGCACCACGGTGGCCGCGTTCGTACTCGACGCCGACGGCAAGATCGTCGCCGCGAGCGATCCGACCCTGATCTTCTCGTCAGCGATCGACGACGAGGCGCTGCGGGACGGGATCGCCACGCACGAGAGCGGGTCGATCGTCGCCAAGTTTCGCGGCGTCAACACGCTGGCCGGGTTCTCGCCGATCGTGACGCAGGGCAATAACGAGGCGATCTACACCGGCTTCGGCGACGGCAAGGCGAGCGTCCTGATCGCGGAATCGACGCGCTCGGCATTCGCCGCGGCTTCCTCGATGACCACGTTGCTCATGATCGTCGCGCTCCTCGTGGCGATCGTCGTCGGTGCGGTCGCGACATCGATCGCGCGGAAGATGGCGCGTCCGATCAGCGACGCGGCGGACCTCGCCGAACGTCTTGCGGTGGGCGACACGCGGCAGGACATCGCGCCGCTCGAGGGACAGGACGAGACGGTCAGGATGAACGCCGCGCTGCGCAACCTGCTCGTCTACCTGCGGGGCCTCACGGCGGCGTCGGAGCAGGTAGCGCGAGGCAACATGCACATCACCGTCGACCCGAAGTCAGAGCACGATTCGCTCTCGAGAGCCTTTGCGACCGTGGTCCGCGTCAATGCGGACCTGACCCAGGAACTCGGTCTCATCACCGAGCAGGCCGCCGCCGGGCACCTCGATGCACGAGCGGACGCGTCACGCTTCCAAGGGGACTTCCGCACGATCATCACCGGCGTGAACGACACGCTCGATGCGATCATCGCACCGATCACCGAAGCCTCGGCGGTGCTCGAGCGGTTGGCACAGCGCGACCTCACGGCGCGTGTGATCGGCAACTATCAGGGCGATCACGCCCGGATCAAGGACGTCGTGAACATGGCGGCCGAGAACCTCGACCACGCTCTGGCGGCGGTGGCGAGCACCTCCGAGCAGGTCGCGACCGCGTCAGGGCAGATCGGATCAGGCAGCGAAGTGCTGGCGTCGCGCGCATCGCAGCAGGCGGCCGCTCTCGAGGAGGTCTCGGCGTCACTCAATGACTTCGCGAACGTGACCCGGCAGACGGCAACGAACGCGGAAGAAGTGCGCGCGCTCGCCGGCAAGGCACAGGGCAGCGCCGCGAACGGAGCGGCCTCGATGCACCGTCTCTCCGAGGCGATCGGCCGCATCAAGGCGTCGAGTGACGCGACGGCCAAGATCGTGAAGACGATCGACGAGCTCGCGTTCCAGACGAACCTGCTCGCGCTCAACGCGGCCGTCGAGGCCGCCCGCGCCGGCGACGCCGGCAAGGGGTTCGCCGTGGTCGCCGAGGAGGTCCGCAACCTCGCGATCCGCTCGGCGGATGCGGCCCGCAATACCTCGAATCTCATCGAGGAGTCGGTGCAGAACGCCGATGGTGGCGTGCGCATCAACGCCGAGGTCACGCAACAGCTGTCCGAGATCAATGATCGGGTCGGCAAGGTGGGCGAGGTGATCGCCGTCATCGCCGACGCAGCCGCGCAGCAGCGCCTCGGTGTGGAACAGATCAACGGTGCGATCGACCGCATGAACGCGACCACGCAGGAAGTCGCCGCCAACTCGGAGGAGTCAGCGAGTGCGGCGGTCGAGATGGCGTCCCAGGCGGAGCAGCTCAGCGAGCTCGTCGCCGGGTTCCAGCTCACCGAGCGGCGCTCGTCGAGCAGAGTCTCGACGGCTCCGAAGTCGGTCGCGAGACCGCCCGCCCGTCAGGTGCGCCGCGCGCCGGTACGTGAGCCGGTGCGCGCGCCGGTCAGTGAGCCGGTCCGCGCGCACTGAGCGCGCGGCCGGTCAACGAGGGAGCGCGGGTTCGACTCTGTAGCGCACCACGTATTCGACGTCGAGCGAGTCCCGCCGCACCGCGTAGACGTCGTTGCCGATCGCGGTGTGGAACGTGACGCGCCGCGGGAGCTGCACGCGGCCGAGCAATCGTCCGCCGGGCGAGAAGACGTCGTACAGCGTCGGGACCCTCGTGGTGATCCGTGGCTGACCCTCCTGACCTGGCCTCACCGCCGGGAGCTCGGCGGCAGGGATCGCGACCGCAGGAGTACTGAGTTCCACCCAGATCCGCCCGTCGAGCGCAACAGTCAACTGCTCATAGGCGGGCTTCTCCTTCGGGATTTCCGCCACCGTCCACGACCAGTTGGGATCGGTCTGACGGAGCCCGAACTCCACCCGAGCGCGGTGCTCCGTGCGCTCGGTCGCGGAGACCGGGACCGGTGTGTAGTCGCGATCGATGCGGACGGGCTTCGATCCCTCGCGGTGCGTGAGGTAGAGTATGTACGGATCGCCCGGACCGGAGACCAATCCGCCCTGCGGCGAGACCTTGGCCACGCTGTAGGGCCAGAATGGGAACGTGAACGAACTGCGGCCGCGGCCATCGGGTGTCCTGGCGATCAGTGATGGTGGCGGATCGCGCCAGACCGGATACGGCAGCGAGTCGATCACGCTCCCGGCCGAATCGAACACGATCACGCCGTGCGTTCCACGACTGATGTCGACCGAGTCGCGCGCGAGTTCGGCCCAGGCGTACGTGCGTCCCGCCTTGTCGGCCCAGAGCATGTTCTGGCCGAAGCGGCCCGAGAACGGGACGCGCCACGACGCGAGGAACGCCCCCGTATCGGAATACGTATTGAGTCGCGCCCCGGTCGCATCCCAGACGACGATCCGGCCATCAGGGAGGCGCGCGATCCCATTCACCTGCTCGAACTCGCCGGGACCTCTGCCCTTGCGGCCGACGTCTTTCACGAACGTTCCCGTCGAGTCGAATCGCCGCAAGGCTGGCACCTGAGCGTCGAAGACGAGGAAGCCGCGGTCCGTTGTTGCGAGGACCGTCACGACCCATCCGAAAGTCTCTTCTTCTGCGCCATCCTCCGCGCCGATCTCGATCTCCGCGACGAGCCCCCGCACCTGTTCGGGCGGGACCTCCCCCGTGATGCGGATGCGGATGGTGTCGCCAGTGGAGTCGACCTGCGTGACCCAGGGAACGTCTCCCGACTCAGCACCGCGCCGGCCTGCATCGCACGCGGTCCCCGCACAGATGACTGCGAGTAGCACTGGGACCATCGGGCAGCGGCGACGCATCAGTCGGGCCTCCGGGCAATGGTGAGGAAGTTTTCCAGCAGTCGCCGACCTTCAGGTGTCCCGATCGACTCCGGATGGAACTGTACGCCGAACACAGGATGCTCGCGATGTCGCAGCGCGTGGATCTCCGTCGGGTCGTCGACTGCTACTGCGGTCGCGTCGAGGACGGCTGGCAGTGAAGCGTGCTCGACGACGAGCGAGTGATAGCGCATGACCTCGAGTGGGTTGGACACACCCTCGAACAGGTCCGTGCCGTCGTGGCGGACGCTCGAGACCTTGCCATGCATCACGCCGCGAGGCGCTCGGATCACGCGCCCACCGTAAGCCTCACCGATCGCTTGGTGGCCAAGGCATACGCCGAGGATCGGGGTGGTCGCACCGAAACGCTTGACGACCGCTACGGTGATCCCTGCCTCGCTCGGCGTCCCCGGACCCGGCCCGAGCACGATCGCGTCAGGTCCCAACGTCGCGATCGCGTCGAGCGTGATCGCGTCATTGCGGACGACGAGCGGGTCCTCACCGAGTTCGCCGATGTACTGGACGAGGTTGTAGGTGAAGGAGTCGTAGTTGTCGATCACGAGGATCATGCGTGACTAATCTAGGCGAGGGGTGGGAGGGGCACGCGGCAACAGCAACAG
>JANOTB010000103.1:0-6736 GCA_031416115.1 Gemmatimonadota bacterium | reverse complement strand
CGCGCACAGAAGGTCGAGCTCGAGGAGATCACGATCGTGGACGACACGCACCATTTCATGCGGTACGAGAATCAGAAGCGCGTGAATGCGGCGATCGCGGGGTACCTCGAGCGCAAGCTCAAGCCGGTGATGTGATGCGCTCCGCCATGCATTGCGCACTGGTCGCGGCGCTCACGCTCAGCGGTGGGATCGCGCGCGCGCAAGCGCCGCAGACGCAGCTCGTCATGCTCGGCACCGGCACCCCCAACGCCGATCCCGAGCGCAGCGGACCTGCCGTGAGCGTCGTCCGCAACGGCCGCTCCTACCTGGTCGACGCAGGCCCGGGCATTGTCCGTCGCGCCGGCGCGGCGTCACGACTGGGGTTCGAGGCGCTCGAGCCCAAGAACCTCAAGGTGCTCTTCCTCACGCACCTGCACTCCGATCACACCATCGGCTTGCCGGACGTGATGCTCAGCAGCTGGGTGCTCGAGCGCAGCGCACCGCTGGAGCTCTATGGTCCGCCGGGTACCAAGGCGATGGTCGATCACCTGCTCGCGGCGTACGCTGCCGACATTCGCAACCGGCTGGACGGGCTCGAGCCCGCCAACGAGACCGGCTACCGCGTGAACGTCCACGAGATCGTGCCCGGTGTGGTGTTCGACGACGGCAACATGAAGGTCACCGCCTTCGCCGTGCCACATGGCGATTGGGAAGTGGCGTTCGGCTATCGGTTCGACTCGGCCGACCGTTCGATCGTGATCTCAGGCGATACGCGAGCGAGCGATGCGGTGGTCACGGCCTGCAATGGATGCGACCTCTTGGTGCATGAGGTCTACTCGGCGGAGCGCTTCAGGACGCGACCACCCGAATGGCAGCGGTATCATGCGCGCGCACACACGAGCACCGAGGAGCTTGCTGCGCTGGCCACTCGCGCTCGGCCCAAACAGTTGGTGCTCTATCATCAGTTGTATTGGGGGACTGACGACGCGGGATTGGTCGCCGAGCTCGCACGCGCGGGGTACGCGCGCCCGGTGGTCGCGGCGCGGGATCTCGGGAGCTACTAGAACGGCAGAGGGGAGATGGGAGATGTGAGGAGGCCGCCCGTGCGGGCGGCCTCTTCGTCGTCCGGCGCGCGCTCCTCTCACATCTCATATCTCATATCTGCCCCTATTTCACCTCTTCGTGGCCGCGATGATCGTGTAGTCCAAACGGCCTCCGCGGCCCGCGCCGGCGATGCCGACGCCCGTCGCCAAAGCGCGCCAGCCACCGACGCCCGGTCGCGTCGCCCAGCGGAGCGCTGAGCGGAATGCGAAGCGCGAAAAGCCGCCGAGCACGTCGGAGCCGCAACGCACGAGTCGATCGAGGACCCACCCAGCCTCGGCGAGCACGGGTTCTACATCCTGCGCCGACCAGAGGTTGTCGGCGGGGATCGCCGCGCGCCGCGCGATCTCCGCCACGCCGCGGCTGGCGCGTTCGCGATACGGCACCAGCAGATCCGCGAGGCCGAGCCGAGTTCCGGGCGCGACGCCAGCGCCGAGGCGTTTGAGCCACTTGGCGCGGGTATCGAAGTGGTAGGCGGCGTCAACACAGACCACCGCGGTCACACCGGGAAAGTCGCGCGCGATCTCGAGCGACTCCGCATTGCCGCGTCGCAGCATGATGCGATCGTGCATGATGCGATCGCGCAGGCCCCAGGCGTAGACGCGCTCTTGCGTCGCGAGGACGAGCGCCGGGTCGGGCTCGACACCGATCGCGCGTCGCACGCCGAACTCCTTCACCCAGAGCGCGAGCGAATCGCCGTGCCCGCACGCGATGTCGAGCACAAGGTCGCCGGGACCGAGTCGCGCCGCCTGACCCGTACGGCGCGCGAGCTCGGTCGCGGCCTCCTCGTAGGTGCGTGCGTCGCGCCAGAAGCCGAGGTTGGTCCACTGGGCCCCGCTCGTTGCGACGTTCAGCAGCGCGGGATCGACCACGGGGCGCGGCGTTGAGGAGGGCATCACCTACCGGACGTGAACACCCAGCCGAGCGTCACGACGTGGTTCACCTCGTTCGCTGGCACCGATGTGATCGCGTTCCAGAGGTTCATGTAGCCGATGTCGAGTCGCTGGCGCGCCCCAATGGGAAGGCCAACGCCGACGGCAAAGCGATTCTGCGCGAATCGTCCCGCCGCTCCACCATGGCCCACCGGCAGTAGCAACTCTTCTTGCACGAAGCCTGTGATCGCCCGTGAGCGGTACGTGAGCCCGGCGAGTGGCAGTTGCGCGCGCACCATGTATCGTGCCCGCTGCTGATAGCTGTACTGGGCGAGCCCGCTGCCAGTGACGGGAGCGAGCCAGCGCTGTTCCCAGCGGTAGCGATGGGTGAGTGCCACCGATCCAACAGCGTGTGCGATCGTCAGCTGCTGCCAGGCGCGATGCTCGCGTGTCGGTGTCGGCTGCGGCACCTCGCCATATGGGGCAGTGGCGACGTAGGTGTAGCCCGCACCGATCCGCACGCCGGGAGCGATGGTGTGGAGTATGCCGGGGCGCAGCAGCACCTGCTGCGGCTCCGCGCCAGTGCCCATGCGCCGCCAGCTGCCGTCGAACCAGAGTGACGTTCTCGGCGTGAGCTTGTGCTCGATGTTGGTCGTGAGCCAGAGCGCTTGTTGGTGGACCGTCGGCCAGGAGCCGACTTGGGCCGCGAGTTCGGTCGCGCTCACCAAGAGCGTTCCGACCAGCAGGATCGAATGCGAGATGCGCGTCATGACCGAATGATAAGAGCCACCCGGCGGGGTGGCCGTGTGAACGAGAGACCTCCGCGGGCGCGATCGCCCCCGCTCAGCGCGTGCGCCTCACCTTCGGCCTAGAGGATCCAGTCGCGTCCTTCGGGGCGTGGGGGGAGGAGGGCAGCGAGCACGATCTTGGATTTCGGGTCACGGTGTTGGTCTCGGCGGTACGCGCGTTGGCGTGATGCGCGCGTCGCGCGGACGCGTTAAACGTAAATATCCCATCGCCTAACCCCATTATTCCGAACAGGTTACAAAGATTCAACGTCGCACGTAACGCGCCGAATTTGTCAATGTTCCTGGCTGCCTCAGTGAAAACGCGACGAGCGCGAGTTCGCATCGATGTGCTTCCGGGAAGGACTGATCCGCACCGAGGACCTACCTCCGCGGCCCGATCCGTGGCGCCGTCGACTCCCCGAACACGCCACTGCTAGGTTACAGCGAACCCCGATTGGAGCGTCTCATGCGTCAGATCGTCCCGCTTCTCGTCGTCGCCCTCCTCACGCTCGCGGCCGCGTGCGGATCCAAGACGGAGACGCCCAAAGCCCCACCGCGTACGACCGCCGAACAACGGATGGTCGACTCCGCGCTCGGCGCCTCGGCGCTTCCCGGTGCGCGCGGCGTGAAGGGTGCGCTCGCCGTGAGTGATTCGGCGGCAGCGAAACGGAAGATGGAAGATTCCATCGCGAACAACCCGTGAGCTGAACGACCTCCGCGACCGGACTCCACGGGTGACCGCACCGCAGTTCAACCGATATGTCGCACTCGGCGACAGCTCGACCGAAGGGCTCGACGACGCCGTGACCCCCGGTCGATACCGGGGCTGGGCCGACCGTCTCGCAACTCACGTGGCCCATGCACGCCGCGAAGCGCAGCCTGATGCCGAACCACTGCTCTATGCCAATCTCGCGATCCGTGGCCGCAAGACTCGCCAGATCCTCGACGAGCAGTTGGCACCGGCTCTGGCCATGAAGCCCGACCTCGCGACGGTATTCAGCGGCACCAACGACATCATTCGCAGCGGCTTCCGACTCGAACCGGTGATCGATGACATCCGCACCATGCAGCGCGCACTGCGCGACGCCGGCGCGACGGTGCTCACGATCACGATGCCCGACCTCTCCGAGGTGATGCCGTTCGCACGCCGCGCCGCACCCAAGCTGCGTGCGTTCAACGCAGCGGTGCGTGAGGTGTCGCGCGAGACTGGCACGATCGTGGTCGACCTCGCCGCAGAACCGTTCGTGACCGATCCGCGCTTCTGGAGCGAGGACCGATTGCACGCCAACAGTGAAGGGCACCGGCGGATCGCCGCCGCGCTCGCGCACGCGCTCGGCCTGCCTCATGTGGACGATCGCTGGTCCGAACCACTGCCCCCGCACCCACACCCCTCGATCGCGATGCGCCTGGCGAGGGAACTGCGATGGACGCGCGACTACTTCATCCCTTGGGTGTGGCGCCACGCACGCGGACGCTCCTCTGGCGACGGCATCAGCGCCAAGCGGCCACAGCTCACGCCGGTCGTCGATCGCAACATCGGCCTGTGAGCGGCGACACTACCGGGCCCACCAACCTCTTCTCAGACTCGTCCATGTCGATCTACGAAATCCCACTCACCGCGCTCGACGGCACTGCGACCACGCTCGAACCCTATCGCGGCCAGCTGTTGCTGGTCGTGAACGTCGCGAGCAAGTGTGGACTTACGCCGCAATACATCGGCCTCGAGGCGATGCACGAGCACCTCGCCCCGCGTGGTTTCACCGTGCTCGGCTTCCCGTGCAATCAGTTCGGCGATCAGGAGCCGGGGACCGAGAAGGAGATCGAGACGTTCTGCTCGATGACCTATGGCGTGACCTTCCCGATGTTCGCCAAAGTGGATGTGAATGGTGCCGACGCGCACCCGCTCTGGAAGCATCTGAAAGCAGAACGCCCCGGGCTCATGGGCTCCGAGGCGATCAAGTGGAACTTCACGAAGTTCCTCGTCGGGCGGGATGGTGCGGTGCTCAAGCGGTTCGGTCCGACAGAGGAGCCGGCTACGATCGAGGCCGAAGTCGCCGCGATGCTCTGATCGCAGCTGAATGCGCAGCGCGCAACTCAGCGCGCGTAGATCGCCTTCTGCACCATGTCGCGGATCCGCAACTCGAGGTCGCCCTTGGACGCGCAGCGCACCTCGGCCGAGCTCGACGTGATCGGATTCTTCGCTGTGCCGCTGATCGCGGTCGAGATGACGGCGCCTCCGTTGGGGTTCGGGAGCACGGACGTCACGATCGACAGATTCAGCGAATAGGTCTCGGCGTTCTCCATCGAACCCGACGCGCCGCATTCGACGTAACGCTGCGCCGGCACACGGCCGATCGACCGGCGGGTCTTCCAGCCCGTGTTGCCGATGGTCTTGCTGCGGGTGTCGTTGATCGAGACCGGGATGAGCAGTTCGGCGTAGACACCTGGCAGCACGCTCCAGGCTTCGTCGGGCGTGCCGGTCACGAAGAGCTTCACGTCGAGATCGATGTTCATGGTATTCATCTGCAAGGTCGATCCCGAGCCGGTGACGACGCGCGTGCTGTTCACCGTTGGCGTCGGCGCGTTATCACGAACCGGTGCGCTACTGCCCGCCGGCGCGGTGCTCGCGCAACCGGCGACGGTCACTGTAAACGCGACGAGTGAGAGAGGGCGCATCGAGGTCTCGCGGTTGGGGAGGTGGGCCAGAAGTGCGCGCGGGGTCGGCCGATGAGCGCGACACCCGATGACGAGACGATAACTCCGGCGCTCCGGCGCCAACAGGCCATGTAGCTTGTTCCATATGAAGGAACCCGAAGTTCCTCCCGTTCCCGCGTCAGCGCCGCCACTCGGACCGAGCGAGCCACCCGCACTCTCCCCGCGGCGGCGAACGCTGCGGGCGTGGCTGCGGCATCAGCTCCATTGGAGCAACCTGATCATCGTCGCCGCGCTCATCTACGCCGGTCCGACGCTACTCCCTCACCTCGGCGCCCTGTTCGGGGTCCGCTCAGGGCCCGACATCGCACCGCGCTTCGCGTACCAGAGTCTGACCGGAGAAACGCTGAGTTCCGACTCGCTGCGCGGACGAGTGGTGCTCGTGAACTTCTGGGCGACCTGGTGCGCGCCCTGTCGCGCCGAGATGCCCGTGCTGGAGGCGATGTACAAGCGGCACAAGGCAGAGGGTTTCGTGATCGTGGGGCTGGCTGTCGATCAGGCTCCGACCGCGACGGTAGAAGCCTTCGTCCGGGACCGCGGAGTGTCGTACCCGATCGCGCACGTGGGGCGCGAGGCGGAGGCGATGTTCGGTGGAGTGCGCGGGTACCCGACGTCGTTCCTGATCGGGCGGGACGGAGTGGTGCGGCATCGTGTGCTGGGGCCGATCGGGGCTGTGTCGTTGGAGCCGGCGGTGAGGCGCCTGCTCGCTGCGCCCTCGGCCTTTCCCTGACGTCGATCCACCAGCGCGCTCAGTACTTCTCTCTCATCTCCCATCTCCCATCTCCCATCTCCCATCTGTCCTTCACATGTCGACCTACCACGCGAACGTGACCTGGGCCCGCGGCGCTGACGCCTTTCTCCATCAGAGATACTCGCGCGGGCATCGTTGGACCTTCGATGAAGGCGTGAGCATCGCTGCCTCGGCGTCGCCGCAGGCGGTGCGCGCGCCCTGGCACGTCGCGGCAGCGGTGGATCCCGAGGAGGCGCTCGTCGCGGCGCTCTCGAGCTGCCACATGCTGTTCTTCCTCTCGTTCGCGTCGAGCGCTGGCTACACGGTGGAGTCGTATGAGGACGCGGCCGAAGGTGTGATGGCCAAGAACGCCGAGGGACGCGACGCCATGGTGAGCTTCACGCTGCGGCCGATGGTGACGTTCAAGGAGCGCGCGCCCCTCGCGGCGGAGTTCGATGCGATGCATCACCGCGCACACGAGCAGTGTTACGTGGCGAACTCGATCAGAGGGGCGGTCGCGGTCGAACCGGCGATGCGCACGGTATAATCAAGGA
>JANOTB010000102.1:0-2243 GCA_031416115.1 Gemmatimonadota bacterium | reverse complement strand
GCTCGATCGCCTGCTTGCCGGTGTAGGCGCGGAGCACCGCGTAGCCATGGGGTCCCAGGATGCTCTCGAGCGACCGGGAATGCCATTCCTGGCTGTTCGCGATGAGCGTGAGGGGCGGATGGGCGCGCGACGGACGATCGGGCATGTCGGTAACTTACTCGCTGCTTAAGTTTGATACAGTGCCTGGGACATCAATACGACACTCGCCCTAACTGCACGTTACGTGCGGGAGACTGAGAAAGTCATAAGACGTTGTGTACGATATTGTTACCGTCCGGATACCGCTAGAGAACCTGGCAAATCCGATGCGTCGAGTCCACACCTGAGCCGGGTGCGTGCGGCACTGTCGCAACGTGATGTGGGACGTGCGCTTAGTGTACGATTTCGCCAACTTTCCCAAGCCATGACAATCGACTTCCGACTTCGTCGCGTTCTCCGCTTCGCGACCCTCGCGCTCCTGATCTCCGGCGCCCCCGTCGGCGCGCAGAGCGCCACAGTGAGCCCCGCGTCGCGCATGGCGACGAGAGCCGAGTTGGAGTCTGCGGCGGCCGAGTTCGATCAACTCGCGGCCTCGACCGCGTACAGTGAGCCGATCAGGGGGCGTGCGCGCGGGCAGGCGGTCACGATCCGTCGCCGGCTCACTGATGGCGATTTCCGTGTGGGGGACCGAATCGTGCTGCGGATCGAGGGTCAGCTCGACGTGAATGACACCATGACCGTGCTCGACGGACTGCGCGTTCCCGTACCGCGCTTTCGCCAAGTCTCGCTTGCTGGAGTGTTGCGCTCTGAGCTAGAGCTTCGACTACGCACCGAACTCACCGATGTGGTGCGCAATGCGACCGTGACTGCGCGGCCCCTGATGCGGCTCGCCGTGCTGGGCTCCGTCACGCGGCCAGGGTACCTGAGCGTGCCGTCGGAGACAACGGTCGATGCATTGCTCATGCTCGCCGGTGGACCACTGCCGGTCGCGGCGGTGAACGAGATGAACCTCACGCGCGCTGATACGGTGTTGTTCAAGGCCGCAGCCACGCGGTCGGCGCTCACGCAGGGGCTCACCGTCGGCCAGCTCGATCTCACTGACGGCGATGCGTTGTTCGTGCCGTTGAAGGAGCGGTGGGATCGCGCGGCGGTGCTGCAGATGGTTGGACTCGCGGTCACGCTCCTCACGACGTTTGCGCTCCTGCAGCAGTTGCGCTCGCTCCCGTAAAGCCCGCCCGGGTCAGCTCGCGAGCGCGCGCGGCGTGGGCTCCCACACCGGCGCGCCCTCGCCCATGAGCGCCCGCTTCCACGCGATCAGCCCGGCCACCGTCCCCGAGACGAAGTACGCCGCCATCGACGCCAGCCGCGGCGCGTTTCCCTCGCGCGGCCACCACCAGCCGACCGCCGCGAGCCCCAGCCCGCTGACCATCGCCGCGACGCCGAGCGCGGCCCACCATTCGGTCCGCGTGAGCACAATGAGCGCGACGGCTCCCGTGACGAACGACACCGGCACCAGCCACCGCACCAGCTTGTGACTCCACAAGAACCAGGCGAACAGCCCGTACCGCACCGGATCGAGCAGTCGCCCATGGTAGAACAGCGTCTGGATCCCACGGCTCATGGTGCGGATCTTCCGCCGGAACTCGACCTGCATGTTCGCCGCGCGCGGCACGAAGCAGATCGCATCGCGCACGGAAACGGCACGCACACCATTCAGTCGCGCCCAGAGCGCCGACGAGAAGTCGCGACTCAGGTGTCCCGGGAGATTCCGCCGGTGCAACGGCGCACGGATCGCATACAAGCACCCCGACGACCCGATGATCCCCTCGGCAGCGGTCTCCAAGTCGCGGATCCACATCTCATAGCCCACATACGCCGCCTCACTCGCATGCCCCACCGCACCCACTGAGGCGACGGAGATATCGCGCGCACTCGCCACGCCCACATTGGGATCGCCGAGCGCCGCCACGAGCTTCCTGATCGCCTTCGGGTCGATCGTCACCGACGCATCGGTGTTCACCACGATCTCACCGCGGATCGAATCAAAGGCGCGGTTCTCGATCTCCGTTTTGCCGAGCCGTCCTTCGATTCGCAACAACTCCACGCCCTGCGACGCGTACTCCCGCACCAGGTCGTCGGTGCCATCGGTCGACCCGTCACTCACCACCAGGATCTGCCGACGATCCGCCGGATAATCCGTGCGCACGAGCGCCTCGAGCACCGGCCGCAACGTCTCCTGCGCGTTGTACGCCGGCAGCGTGATC
>JANOTB010000101.1:0-6543 GCA_031416115.1 Gemmatimonadota bacterium | reverse complement strand
CCGGATGACGGTCGCCGAATGGGTGCGCCAGGCACTCCGCTTGGCGCGCACCGATGAGCCGTACGCCGAGCCCCGGCGGAAGCTCGCCGCGGTGCGCGAGGCGGCTCAGGGAGCGTACCCCACGGCCGACGTCGACGTGATGCTGGCCGAGATCGAGCGCGGCTACTTGGGCGGCGAGTCGTGATCTTCGTCGACTCCAACATCCCTATGTACCTCGTCGGGCCCCCGCACCCCAACAAGGATGCGGCGCGCGCGGCGCTGGAGCGGATCATCAACCGCGGCGAGAAGATGGTGACGAGCGCCGAGGTGATGCAGGAGATCCTGCACCGGTACGGCGCGCTCAAGCGGCCTGATGCGATCCAGCCGGCGTTCGACGCACTGCTCGGAGTCGTCGACGAGGTCTTTCCCGTGGAGGCCGAGGATGTGCAGCGGGCGCGGGACGTGATGATGGGGATCGGCAAGCTCTCGGCGCGCGATGCATTGCATGTGGCGGTCATGAAACGGCGCGGGATCACGCGGGTGCTGAGCTTCGATGTCGGGTTCGATGCGGTGGGGTGGGTGGAGCGGGTGGCGTGAACGGGAGAGCTGGCAAGCGGCTGGCAGCGGAGGGTGTCGACGCTATCATGAAGTCATGAAGAAGCGAAATCCATCGACGGTGCCGAAACGCGGTCGCGTTTCCGAGCCCGTGCAGGTCTATCTCGCGGGTCCGGACCTCGACAGGCTCGAAC
This sequence comes from Gemmatimonadota bacterium, assembly GCA_031416115.1. Lineage (GTDB taxonomy): Bacteria > Gemmatimonadota > Gemmatimonadetes > Gemmatimonadales > Gemmatimonadaceae > Pseudogemmatithrix. Next base: position 5,815 of record JANOTB010000101.1, on the reverse strand, counting down.
GGCTCGCTTCGCGCCTGGGAGCGACGAAGTCCGACGTGCTGCGTCGAGGGCTCAGTGCGCTCGAGGCAGAGTCCGTTTCTGTGGGGCGCCGCGCGGTCGGTCCTCCTCTTCCGACGTTCGAGGGGACGGGTCTGCGCGACGGCGTCGATCTCGACCGCATGGCCGAGTTGCTCGATCGCCTGGATGCCGACGATGCAGCTCGCTGACGTCAATGTGCTCGTGTACGCGTTCCGCACCGACTCGCCTCGTCACGCCGAGCATCGGCGATGGCTCGACGGTGTGGTCGCGTACGTGGAGGCGATACTCGCGCAGCCACGCGCGGTGATCATCAGGCCGGGCGCTGACCACTGGGCGATCTTCACGGCGCTCTGTCGGTCGTCGGACGCTCGGGGCAATCTTGTGACCGACGCGTGGTTGGCCGCGCTCGCGATCGAGAGTGGCTGCGAGCTCGTGACGGCAGATCGCGACGTCGCGCGATTCGAAGGCCTGCGTTGGCGGCACCCGATCGCGCTGGGCTGATCACAGAACGCGTTCGCGGTTGTCGGATCAGGCCGTGGAGAATACCCGGCGCACTGCCTCGTCCACGCGCGTCACGCGCCCCGTCGCGCGACTGATCGGCACCCAGAGGGTCCGCGCCGCGGCGAGCACCTTGCGGTCGCTCGCGCGGAGGATCTCGACGAATCGTTCGAAGCGCACGGCTTCGGCGCTGCCGACCCAGGTGGAGGCGATGATCTCGTCGCCGGGGAGAGCGGGCGCCTTGTAGTCGATCTCGTGGCGGTGGGCGACCCAGGCGAGTTGCTCGCGCTGCTCGGGCGTCGCGGCCGCCTGCCAGTGCGCGATGGCGACGTCCTGCACCCAGCGGAGGTAGACGACGTTGTTGACGTGGCCGAGCTCGTCGATGTCCTCGGCGAGGACGGGGACGGGCTGTTCGAAGCGTGCGTGGAGTGCGGGGCTCGTCATACCTGAAGTTGCGCCGTGGGAGCGCGCAGCGGAACCGCGGTGACGGGCGTCACGTTGCGCTCCGGGCGGTCGCCTTGCGGCCCTCGAGGGCGGAGCCGACCTTTGAGTGAATCGATACCCGCGCGGGGCGAGTGTGCTGGCTTCTGCGCAGGGGCGAACCTCTTCAAGGGCCCGCGCTTGCCGCGACTCGACCGCTCGACCTTTCGCCGTGCCCTCTTGGCCGGTGCCGCGTGTGTCCTCGCGTCGCTCAGTTGTGGTCGTGAGGTCACCGGACCACTGGACGGTCTGCGCGTGGTGCGCGGATTCACGTTCGAGGTGCGGTTCGGCCCTGACGGGCTGCCGAACGGCGTGGCGAGCGACTTGGTGCCGTTCACAAAGGTGAGAGTGGTGCTCGTGAACGCGGCAGGCACGCGTGTGGTCGATCGCGTGGTGGATTTCCCGAGCAATGTGCAGGAGGTGCCGCTCTCGTTCGACGTGCCGATCGTGTCGGGCTCAGGCAGCGCCGGTGAGTCGATGCTGCTTTCGTTGGCATTCGTGAATGCGGCCGGCGACACGGTGTTCCGTGGTGGACCGCAGCAGGTGCAGGTGGTGCCGACGGTGCCCGGGAGCGAGCCGCCGTCGGTGCCGCAGATCCCCGTCACGTTCACGGGCACTGGTGCTGCGGCGACGAGTGTGGTGATCTCGCGCAGTGCCGACACGGTGCTCGCGGGCAACGCGTTCTCGTATTCCGCCGCTGCGCTCGACGGCCAGGGGAGTCCGATCGCGGGCACTCCGATCGCATGGCGCTCGGCGACGCCGACGCGTGCGACAATCACGGCGCCGGGGGCTGGCGCGGGAACGACGCTGCCGAGCCGCGGGCCGGCGGTGATCATCGCGCAGTTGCTGAGTGTGGGTGGGCCGGCGGACACCGTGCTGCTCGAGGTGCTGCCGCGTGCGGGGGCGCTCGTCGGGGTGTCGGGGAGTGGTCAGAGCGCGTTGGTGGGGACGTTGTTGTCGCAGCCGGTCGTGGTGCGCGTGAGTGCGACCGATGGGCTACCGATGGCTGGAGTGACCGTGAACTTCGCCGCGGCGAATGGCGGCAGCGTTGGAACCGCGAGCGCGGTGACGAATGCGAGTGGGCTGGCGCAGACGGCGTGGACGCTCGGTGGTGGTGTGGGTGCGCAGAGCATGAGCGCGACGGTGACGGGGCTCGCGGGGTCGCCGCTCGCGAGCACGGCGACGGCGACGGCGCCGGTGGTCGCGCTGATCCATCACTATCCGTTCAACACGGACCTCAATGACATCGTGGGGACCGCGAACGGCACGTTCGCCGGCACGAACAACGCGATCACGAATCAGGTGCTCGCGTTCGGCGGGACGAATGGATTCGTGCAGTTCGGGAGTCAGATCGTACCGAACTCGGGGTCGTACAGTGTGTCGCTGTTCGTGCGGAACCGGTCGACGTCGTCACTCACGGAGTACATCTCGCAGGGTGCGAGCAATGCGCCGGGCTTCTACATCGGCCACACCGCGGCGGGAGTGCTCCGTGCATCCGATCAGTGGCCGTCGACGGGCGAACCCGTGCCGGCGGCGGACGGGCTATTCCGGCACATCGTGCTTGTCGTGGATTCGATAGCGAATCAGTCGCGGCTCTACGTCGACGGCGCATTGCGGCAGACGCTCGGGCAGCGCATCGCGACGCCGGCGACTGGGAACAACACGCGGCTCGGGCGGCAGTTCGATCCATTCGGTGAGTTCATGGACGGCGACATCGACGAGCTGCGCATCTTCTCGGGGGCGATCGACGCGAGCCAAGTAACGGCGCTCTTCACGGGTGGCGTTTCGGCGCCGGGTCAGCTGGTGTTCAGCGCGCAGCCAGTGACCGTCACAGCGGGAGTGGTGATCGCGCCGGCGATCACGGTGCGCGTCGAGGATGCGCTCGGGCGGCTCCGCACGACGTTCACCGGCAACGTCACGCTGGCGTTCGATACGAGCCCGGTCGGCGCGACGCTCGGTGGCACTGCGACTGTGGCCGCCGTGGCCGGCATCGCGACGTTCGCGAATCTGACGGTGGATCTCGTCGGTTCCAACTATCGACTGCGGGCGACGTCGGCGGGGAGCGCGACCGCGCTCGGCGCGTTGATCACGGCGAGTCCGGCGAGTGCGACGCAGTTGGTGTTCACGGGTGCGCCAAGCAACGCGGTGCAGAACGCGGCGATCGCGCCGCCGGTGGTCGTGACGGCGCGCGATGGGCTGGGGAACACTGCGACGGGCTTCACGGGCGCGGTGACCCTGGGCTTCGGGAGTAACCCGAGCGGTGCGACACTCGCCGGCACAACGACAGTGAATGCGATCGCGGGTGTGGCGGCGTTCGCGAACCTCAGCGTGAACAATCCGGGGACCGGGTATACGCTCGCGGCTGCCTCGACGGGGCTGACGGGTGCGACGAGTACGGCGTTCAACATCACGCTCGCGCCGGCGACGCAGTTGGCGTTCACGGTGCAGCCTGCGAGTGCGTTGTCCGGAGCGTCGATCGCGCCGGCGGTAGTTGTGACGGCGCGTGACGCTCTTGGGAACGTGGCGACTGGCTATACCGGGACGGTGACGGTGGCGATGGGCACCAATCCGGGAGGTGCGACGCTCTCGGGGACGCTCTCGGTTGCGGCGGTAGCCGGAGTGGCGACGTTCAGCAACCTGAGCTTGAACAACGCTGGTGCGGGATACACGCTCGCGGCCAGCGCAGCGGGGCTGACTGGCGCGACGAGTGCTGCGTTCGCGATCACCGCGAGCGTGCTCGCCAACTCGTGGACGAACGTCGCGGGCGGGACGTGGAGTACGGCTGCGAACTGGAGTTTGGGGCGTGCGCCGCTCGCGGCGGACACGGTGTTGATCGCGCTCGCGGGGACGTATACGGTGACGATGGATGTGAACTTCGCGGGATCGGTGATACTCGTTGGCAGTGGGACTGGGGTGCAGACGCTGGGGGTGGGGGTGCGGACGCTCACGGTCAGTGATGTGTTGAGCGTGCAGCCGACGGGTGCGGTGACGCTGAGTGGGGCGGGATCGATCGCTGGTGTTGGTGTCGTGTCCAATCAAGGGACGATCACGACGAACTCAGGGTCTGTGAGCGCGAGCCTGCTGAATTCCGGGACGTTCGTGGCGCAGGGGAGCACGAGCATCACGGGGGCACTCACGACTGCGCCGGGGGCGATGCTGCGGGTGCTGGGATCGAATGCTGGCTCCAGCGCAACGCTGACGATTTCATCCGGCTTCACGAACACGGGCGCGCTCCAGCTCACGACGATCGACGGCGGGTACTCGGTGCAGCTGAACGTCGGCGGGACGCTGACGAATGCGAGCACGGGGACGATCACGTCACTGCAGGGGGCGAGCGGCAGCCGGGTGCTGTCGGCGCAGCTGAACAATCAGGGCGCGGTGCTGGTGCCGTACGACCTGACGCTGAACCGGGCGAGTGCGGCGCATGTGAACAGCGGGACGATCACGATGAGCGGGGTGGCGGACCTGACGGTGACGCAGTCGGGAACGAGCCCGAGCTTCACGAACACGGGGACGATCACGCTGGCGCCAGCGCGGTCGCTGGCGGTGAGTAACGGGCTGCTCGACCTGTCGGCGGGCGTGGTGGCGGGGTACACGAGCTACCTGACGACGACGGGGACGCCGACGGTGCGGTTCACGACGGCGACGGTGCAGGGGCGGATCGGGCTGGCGACGGGGGCGCTCGTGCCGGATCCGTTCGTGATCCCGGCGGGCGATTCGCTGCGGCTCTATACGGGGACCTTCGCGCCGCCGAGCCTGACGAACAACGGGAGCCTCCTCCTGGAAGGGACCGCGGTGCTGACGACGGCGCTGACGACGGGGGCGGGGTCGCTGCTGCGGGTGCGCGGGAACAACGTGACGAGCAGCGTGAACGCGACGATCACGAACGCCTTCACGAATACGGCGGCGCTCGAGCTGATCGCGCTGGACGGCGGGTACTCGGTGCAGCTGAACGTCGGCGGGACGCTGACGAATGCGAGCACGGGGACGATCGAGTTCCAAGTCGGGAGTAACGGATCGCGGACCTTCTCGGTGCCGCTACTCGACAACCTTGGAACCGTCACGGCCAGCTCAAGTGCGAGCATCAGCGGTTCTGTCAATCAACGGAACGTGCTCTCCGTGCTCGCGACTCGCGCGCTCGCGATCTCCGGTGCGCTGGCACTGTTCAACGGTTCAGTCACTACGGCAACCGGCGGTACGCTCACGCGCGGCAGCTGTTCCATCAGTGGAAGTCCCACATTCTCCGGCTTCGCTTGCCCCTGACGCGTCTATTCATTCCGCTGCTCGCGACCCTCGCCTGTGCGCCTGGGCCGCGAGCCTCCGAGGACGCCGGCTACCCTCATGAGCGCGACCCCATCGGCACCGTACGCAACAGCTACGACGGCGCCCTCAGCGATTCACTCGCCGTCAACACGTTCCGCAACATCCACCGCCTCTTCCCGACGCGCGGCGTGGCGCCTGCTTCCACACCGCGCGCACTGCCTCCCTCGCCGAGCCCACTACGCGCAGTCCGCTTCACCGTGCGCGACTCCACCTACGACCTCGACCGCTACCTCGACCTCAACCGCGTCGCCGCGGTCCTCGTCCTCGACTCCGGCCGCATCGCCCTCGAACGCTACCGCTTCAGTAACACCCCCCGCACCCGCTGGATGAGCATGTTCGTCGCCAAGTCGGTCTCGTCCACACTCGTGGGCGCCGCGCTGCGCGACGGCCTGATCGGCTCGCTCAGTGACTCGGTGACGCACTACGTGCCATCGCTCGTGGGAAGCGCCTACGACGGCGTGACCATCCGCGACGTCCTCATGATGAGCTCCGGCGT
>JANOTB010000100.1:0-7504 GCA_031416115.1 Gemmatimonadota bacterium | reverse complement strand
CAGCGCCGCCAAACGATGCTCAAGGTGATGCACTTCATCGTCGACCGGCAGCGCGAGTTCTTCGTGAAGGGGGAGCAGTCACTGCGCCCGCTCACGCTGCGTGAGGTCGCCGAGGCGATCGGAATGCACGAGTCGACGGTCTCGCGCGTGACCAACGAGAAGTTCGCCCAGACGCCGCGCGGCGTGCTCCCGCTCAAGTACTTCTTCTCGAGTGCCCTCAAGAGCTCCGACGGCGAGGACGTCTCGGCGCGCGCGATCCGCGCGACGATCGAGAAGCTCGTCGCCGAGGAGGATCCCAAGAATCCGCTCACCGACCAGGCGCTCGTCGAGTTGCTCGAACGCGACGGCGTGCAGATCGCACGGCGCACCGTCGCCAAGTATCGCGACCAGCTCAAGGTGCTCCCGGCGCGGATGCGCAAACGGCTCTGACCAGATGAGCGCACTCACATCATCCGTGGTGACCGCCTTGACCGCCCTGACCGCGCAGACCGTCGTGCCTCGCGTCTCGATCCTCGTGCCCGCGAAGGATGAGGCCGAGAACCTGCCGCGCTTCCTGGAACTCTGCGCCGAGATGATCGCGCAGCAGCAGGTGCCGTACGAGGTCATCGTCGTCGACGACGGATCCAAGGACGATACGCCGGCCGTGGTCGAGGCGCTTACGCGCAAGTACACGTTCCTGCGCTCGGTCCGGCATCGGGCACAGCGCGGCATCGCCGATGCGCTGCGGAGCGGCTATCTCGAGGCGCGCGGCGAGATCCTCGTCTTCTATCCGGCAGACCTGCAGTTCAAGCCCGAGGACATCCCACGGCTCGTGGGACCGATCCTCGCCGACGAGTCCGACATGGTCACCGGCTACAAGCAGGGCCACTACGACAAGGCCTTCGTCTCGGGGATCTACAACCGGCTCTCGCGCTCGCTCTTCGACGTGCCGGTGCGCGACCTCAATAACGTGAAGGCCTACCGCCGGGTGATCATGGACGAACAGCCGGTGCGTCCCGACTGGCACCGGTTCATGATCGTCCTCGCGCACGCCAAGGGATACACGGTCACCGAGGTGCCGGTCCCTGTGTACCCACGTTATGCCGGGAAGTCGAAGTTCGGCCTCTCGCGCATTCCGGTGGGTGTGCTCGATCTGCTCGCCGTCTGGTTCGAACTACGGTTCGGTCAGAAGCCGTTGCTGGCGTTCGGCATGCTTGGGGCCGGACTCTTCGCACTCGGCGTCCTCTCGGGCATCGCCGCGATCGTGGTGCTGCTCACGGCTGGCATCGGACTGCGCTGGGCGTGGACGCTCATCCAGACCTGCCTGCTCCTCGGTTCCATCTTTTTCGCCACCGGCCTCCTCGGCGAGCAGGTCGCGGTGACGCGCGCCGAGCAGGCTGAGCTGCGTCGTCGTCTCGACGAGTTCGTCGCGCGTCAACGGACGCCGTGACCGATCGCGCCGCCGAGGGCGGCGCCACGCGAGGACCGGGGCGATGGGTCGCCTGGCTCGCAGGGGGCTTGGTCGTCGCGGCGGCGCTCTGGACGCTTCGCGGGCAGTGGCGCGCGGCCGCCGAGGTCGCGAGTACGCTCAGCATCGCGTGGGTCACCGTGTTCGCGTCGAGCGCGATCGTGCTGGCCGCCTACTTCGTTCTGATCGTCACGTGGCGCGAGTGCGTCGCCGACGCCGGTGCCCCGCTCCCGTTGGGCGAGAGCGCGAGAATCTGGTTCGTCTCCAACCTTGCACGGTACATCCCGGGTGCGCTCTGGCAGATGGGCGCGCTCGCGGTCCTCGCCAAACAGCAGGGCGTGTCGGCGTCCGCAGCGACGAGTGCGGCCCTGGTGCTCACCGTCGTGAACACACTCTGCGGACTCGCGGTGGTGCTGACGCTCGGGAACAGCCTTGTCGTCGCGCCCGTCACGCCCTGGCTCCCAGCGCTCGCGGCGGTCGCCGGACTGGCCGCACTGCGTTGGGTCGCACCACACGTCGTGCGGTGGCTCGCGCAGCGGACGGGAAGGGAACTGCAGTTGCCTGCGCTCAGCAACCGCATGTTCGCCGCGGCAGTTGGCGGGTCGGTACTCTCGTGGCTCGCGTACGGCCTCGCCTTCAAGCTCTTCGTCGCGGGGACCATGCCGGGTGTGGAACTGTCGGTCGCTGCGGCGATCGCGATCTACGCGGGATCCTACCTCGCGGGTTTTCTCTCGCTCGGTCCACCAGCGGGTATCGGCGTCGCCGACGGCGCCCTGGTCTGGCTGCTGAGCGCCGGTGGGATCGCCACACCGGGAGAAGCGGTCGTGATCTCGGCCCTCACGCGCCTCTGGCGCACGGCGCTCGAGATCACACCGGGCCTCGTCTACCTCGCGCTTCAGCGGTCCCGCGGCAACCGGATCCCGTAGCGCCCGAGGAAGAGCGCCAGCTCCTCGGTGAGCGGCGACCCTCTGCGACTGCGCGTGCGCCCCGCGACGTCGAGCCAGAACACTCCCGACGCACGCAGCTGCACCTGTTCGTTCGCGTCGAGCACACGTTCACTGAGCACGGTGTCGCCAGGTCGGAGACTCGTCGGGAGAGCGCCTCCATTCGCCTTGACGTGCAGAAGCCGATAGCTCTTGCCTGCGGCGCGGTACTCGCGCAGCTCGTTGACCGTGACGCGCACCTCCTCGTAGGCGAGGTACCGCTCGAACTCCGAGAGCATCGTCGCGACCATCGCGGCGCGCGCCGCGGCATCGGGCAGCGTCGGGAACTGCGGCGCCGAACGGATCACCTTCGCCGGCGTGCCGACCGCGAGCGAATAGGGCGGGATCTCGCCGGCAACGAGCGAGTTCGCGCCGATCACCGAGCCGTCGCCGATCGTCGAACCCGGCATCACGAAGACGCGCCATGGCAGCCAGACACTCTTCCCGATCGTGACCGGCTCATACGTGACCGGGTACCCATCCATCTGATTGAGCCACGCGCCGTGCGAGAAGATCAGGCAGTGCCCGCCAATGCCGGAGTCGTCGCCAATGACCACCGGCTTCGTCGGGTTGATGTTGGTGTTCTGCAGGATGATCGTGCGATCGCCGAGCTTGAAGAGCGACTCCGGCAGTGCCGGCCCCCCGACGAAGACCTGCTCGCGGATCCGCGCATCCTCACCGATCTCGATCCGCTCGCAGCTCAGGTAGCTCATGGTCCCCACGCTCGAGTGCCTGCCGATGCGGACATGGCGACCCTGCACGACCGCAAGCAGGCCGATCTCCACGTCGTCATCGATCTGCACGTCGCGCCCCACCACCGCGCTGCCCATGCCGAACGTGACGCGCGCACCGATCCGGTAGCCGAGGAAGGTCCGGTAGGCGACGCGACGCAGCGGGCTGGGCATCCAGCCGAAGAGCAGCAGGTGCGCGATCGGCAGTCGAGCGCGCGGGACGAGCGACGTCAGGAAGAGCTCCCAGTGAGGACGTCGAAGGATGCGCCGCCTGTGGCGCACCCCGCAACCCTTCCGGTAGATTGCCCTCACTCTCTCCCCTCCGATGATCGCGCTACCTGATCCGACGACACTCGATCCGCGCGAACGCCACACGCTCGCGTGCCTCGTGGATGCCTCGGGGTTGCTGATCGCTGAGGGTGAGGCGTGCGCGCAGGCCGTACGCCTGCGCCTGACGCCGCGGGGACCCAACGACCTCGATCCCGACGCCGATCCCGACGCCGTGCTTCGAGCCCAGGCGCCCATGGCGATGCCGCACCGGGACGGCGAGGTCGACCTCCCGAGGGAGTGGCTCGCGCTGGCGAGCGACGTACTCACCATGCGCAGCGACGGCGCCTCGGCACCCCGTGACAAGCATGACCGCCCCACGAGCGCGTCCAACCGTCTCGTGAGCGCTGGAGTCGAGCGCTGGCCAGTGGTGTCGCTGCTGGCGCACGCCCTGCGCAACGCGACGATCGCCGCAGCAGGGGAGCGGCCCTGCTTCACCGTCGACCCCTGGCCAGAGGGGAAACACTGGGCCGCGGCGCTCTCGCACGACCTCGACGTCGCGAGTCTCTGGCCGGCATTCACCGGTCTCCGTGTCGCCGAACTCGCGGAGAAGGGGGAGTTCGCTCGCGTGCTGCAGGTGCTCGGCTCGGCGACCGCGCGACTTCTCTCGGATCCGGTGCGCGACGGCGTCGATACCGTGCTCGATGCCGAAGCCACTGTGCGCGCGCGATCGACCTGGTTCATCATCTGCGGCACGCCGACTCTCGCATCGTGGCGAAAGGGTGATGTCACCTACCTGCCGGAGTCGAAGCGCGTGCGCGACATCGTCGCGCTGATCCTCGCGGAAGGGCATGAGATCGGGCTGCACGGCAGCCTCGACACCGTGCTCGACGGATCGCGGTTCGCTCAGCAACGGTCCCGGCTCGAGTCGATCACGTCGACGCGAGTGCGTGGCGTGCGGCAGCACTTCCTGCGTCGCGTAGTCGGGGCGACCGAGCGCGCCATGCGCGACGCGAGCTTCGTCTACGATTCCACCGCCGGGTTCGCCGATCGCAACGGGTTTCGCTCGGGACTCGCCGACGTCGCACCGGTGTGGGATGAGGCGTCCGGCAGCGCGCTCGCACTCGAGCAGGTGCCATTCTGCTGGATGGATCGCGCACAGAGCAAGTATCAGGGCATCGAGGAGCCGGACCGTTGGGTCGACGACGCACTCGAACTCGCCGCTCGCTGTGAGGCGGTGCAGGGGCTCTGGTGCGGCATCTGGCATCCGAATCTCACACCGGCGCTCGGGTTTCCCGGAGCACCGGCTGCGTACGCGCGGCTCGTGCAAACGCTCGCCGCGCGCGGAGCGTGGCTCGCGCCGCTCGACGCGATCGTGCGCTGGCGGGTGGCGCGTCGCTCGCTGCGCGCGACCGCCATGCAAGCAGACGGCACGCCGACCGTGCACGGTGTGCCCGACGCAGTGAATGACTCCGGTGCAACGCTGCGTGTACGCGATCGCAGTGGCGCAGTCCGCGCCACCGTGCACGCGGCGGTGCAGGGCGCAGTCCGCGCCACGGTCACGCCCGCGTGAGCAGGCGCCTGCGCGTCCTCGCTCTCGCGCACGCCTTTCCGCGCACCGCGGACGATCCGGTCGGGCTCTTCGTGGCGCAACTCGTGATCGCGCTGCGGGACGAAGGGATCGACACGACGGTTCTCGCGCCGAGCGCCCCTGGTCTCGCGGCGCGTGACACTGTGCACGGGATCGACGTGCGACGCTATCGCTACGCGCCGCGTGCGCACGAGACGCTCGCGTACACCGGGACAATGGGGGAGCAGGTGCGCGCCAGTTGGGCGGCGCGCGTCGCCTTCGCCGGGCTCATCGGCAACGGCGTGCGGCACGCGCTCCGAGTCAGCGACGAGATCGACGCGGACCTGCTGCATGCGCACTGGTGGGTGCCGGGCGGTCTGATCGGCGCGGCGGTGAACGCCATCACGCGACGGCCGCTCATCACGACCATGCATGGTACCGACGTGCGGATGCTCGACTCCGGGCTCGGACGGAGGCTCTACCCGCTGGTGGCGGCGCGCTCGCATGCGCTCACGGCGGTATCGTCCTGGCTCGCAGAGCGCGCGACCGCCGTTGGAGAGAAACCCGTCGCCGTGGCGCCGATGCCGGTGCGGGCCGAGGACTTCCCTGCGGGACCAGCGACGCGCGACCCGAAGCTGCTGTTCGTCGGCAAGCTCACGGAGCAGAAGGGATTGCACTTCCTGCTCGATGCGCTCGCGCGCTGCCGCACCCGGCCAACGCTCGAAGTGGTCGGCGCCGGCCGCGTGGACGACCGCGCGCTGCGTGGGCAAGCCGAATCGCTCGGCATCTCGGACCGCATCACCTGGACGCCCCTCCTCCCGCAAGCCGAGCTCGCAAGGCGCTATCGCGAAGTGCGCGCGCTCGTCATTCCCGCGATCGAGGAAGGACTCGGCCTCACCGCGGTCGAGGCAGCGCTCTCCGCTACACCGGTGATCGCTTTTGCCTCTGGCGGTGTCGTGGACGCCGTCGTGGACGGCGAGACCGGGATCCTCGTTCCCGCACGTGACATCGACCGCCTCGCCGTGGCGATCGACAGGCTGGTGACCGACGCAGCCGAAGCCGCGCGCATGGGTGGGGCGGGGCGCCGCTTTGCCCTCGGGCGCTTCAGCGCCGGGGCCGTCGCCACCACCTACGCCGAGCTCTACCGCCGCGCCTGCGACGCATAGTCGGTCGGGGCATAGTCGGTCGGGGCAGGGAGCGGCTCAGAGAATCAGGCCCCTTCTCCCATTCCCCGGGGCTCTGATTCGGGGCATTTTTCAAGGATGCATTCCGACAAGCTTTCTAGTCCGGCCCCCCGGCTCGCCGGCCTCTGGGCGTCACTCGTGTACGCCGCCGCCGCGCTGACCCTCGCCTGGCCCGCACTACTCGGCCGCTTCCTTGTAAGCCCGATCAGCGACCAATACATCGGCGGGTTCCCCGTGCGATCGTTCGCGGCGCAAGTGATGCAAGATACCGGCGGATTCGCACTCTGGAACCCGTACCTCTTCGGCGGCATGCCATACGTCGCCGCGATGCACGGCGACATCTTCTACCCGACCTTCCTGCTCCGATTGTTCCTGCCGGTGGACGTCGGCATGACGTGGGGAATGATCCTCCATCTGTTCCTCTGCGGCATCTTCACGTTCGCGTTCCTGCGGTCGAACCGCATGTCGTTCTGGGCGTCGCTCGTCGGTGGGCTCGCGTTCATGATGAGCGGCCCGATCGCAGGGCTGGTCTCACCGGGACACGACGGCAAGCTCTTCATCTCCGCACTCTTCCCGCTCATGCTGCTCACCCTCAACTGGGGCGTGCGCGACGGCAAGCAATGGGCGTGGGGCGTACTCGCGCTCGTCTCGGGACTCGGCGTGCTCACGCCGCATCCGCAGCTCTATCAGTACATGCTCTTGGGTGCCGGCGCCTACGGCCTCATGCTCTCGTTCGGCGGCGAGACCAAGATCCCGACTCCCACGGCGATCGCGCGTCTCGGGCTCTCGCTCGGCGGCATTCTGCTCGGCTGGCTGATCGGCGCGATCCAGTATCTGCCGGTGTTGGAGTACATCCCTTGGTCTCCGCGTGCGGGCGGCAAGGGTTGGGATCATGCGGTCAGCTACTCGATGCCGCCAGAAGAGCTCATCAACGGCTATCTGCCGCAGTTCTCAGGGATCCTCAACGACTACTGGGGCCGGAACGGGATCCATTTCCATTCTGACTACATCGGAGTCGCGGTGCTCTTCCTCGCGGTCGCTGGCTACTTCTGGGGGCGTCGCGCCGAGTCGCGATTCTGGCTCGGGTTCTTGATCGTGGCCGTACTCTGGTCGCTGGGTGGATTCACGCCGTTCTATGAAGTCGTGTTCGCGATCGTTCCTGGCGCGAAGTTCTTCCGCGCGCCGAGCACGTTCTTCTATCTCGCGATGTTCGCGATCTCGGTGTTCGCGGCGCGCGGTACTGAGCGGCTGCTCGCGAAGGGGTTCTCGCGGCGGTACCTGTACGCGTGGATCGGGTTTGGTACGGTGATGTTGCTGCTGGC
>JANOTB010000099.1:0-5854 GCA_031416115.1 Gemmatimonadota bacterium | reverse complement strand
TCAGGGCAAGGAACTCGCGGACTTCGCAGTCATGCCGAGTGCGTGGGCGCGGATCCCCGGCGTCACGGTCGGCGTTTCGCGCGCGGTGGGCGACTCGGACCCAGTGCCACTCATGCGCGGTTCCATGGGTGCCCGCTGCGTCGCTAACATCTGGATCGACGGCATGCGGATGGCTCGCGTGAACGGATGGGAGCTACGCGGCATGCTGCTCAACGCGAAGCGCATCGAGGTCTACAATACGGCGACGCGCGTGCCGCCGGAGTTCATGATGGTCTCAAGCGATCCGTGCGGTGCGGTCGTGATCTGGACGCGCTAGCGCGCCGGCCGCAGCCGCTCGAGCCGAGCCCTGACCTCACGCACCTTGGGCTGTAGCGCCGGCTCCGCCCCCCTCCACAGATCGATGAACTTCTCGTAGTTCTCGATCGCCTTCGCGGTGTTGCCTTTGGCCTCGTGGAGCTCGCCGAGGCGCTTGTACGTCCCGGCGTCGTAGAGCGCCGAGAAATCCAAGTCCGGGTCGGGGGTCGAGACGAATCGTTCAAGCCAGACAATCGCCGAGTCGGAGCGGCCAGCGAGGTCGTGCGCACGACCGATGAGGATCATCGCATAGCGCAGACGCACCATCCTACGGTCGTCAGCGACGTGCATCTGGGCGATCGCCTCATCGTTCCTGCCGTTGGCGAATGCGACCGTGGCACGGAAGAAGGCGGTCCGGCCTTCAGGATCAGGGGCCGCCGCGGCCTGGTCGCGCACGAACCCGTCGAGCGCCTGCTGTGCGAGCGCTGGGTCGCGTAACTCAACGGCCAGACGCGCGATGTCGCCCCAAGGACGCTCGGCGGGATCGACCGTCGCCACGGGCACCCGCTGCATCCCGCGTGCGAGCGCGGCCCGGGCCTCGGATGGCCGGTCGAGCGGGCCCGCCAGCGCCCACGCGGAATCCACCGCGAAGACGAAGCGGTTTCCCGCCGTCGGGGCGGACCGAACATCGGCCTCGGCGCGTCCCCGTTGGAGGGCGAGTGCCTCCGTCGGACGCCCCTGCAGCGTGAGGAGGTCGGCGCGGCTATTCGACGCGCGCACAGTCTGGCGCAAGGTGCGCGCGCGGGCGAGGACATTGCGCGTGAGCGTGTCCAGCCCCGCGAGGTCGCCTCGCGCCCAGAGCGTGTAGGCGTCCGACTCCCACAGGTCGCCGCTCTCGGGGAAGCGCGCTCGATACGCCTCGCCCGTCGCGCGCACGCCGGCGGTATCGCCGAGGGATGTCTGCACGCGTTGGAGGTTGGTGAACGCCCCGCCAAAGGTCCGCGGCAGCTTGGTCACTCGCTCGTACATCGCGGCCGCCTTCGCGTACTCGCGCTGATCGGTGTAGACGACCCCCGAGTTGTTGATCGCCGAGGTCGAGACCGAGTCGAGAGCGATCACCTGCTCGTAGGCGGCGAGCGCTTTCGCCTGGTCGGGGCGCGGGCCGCGCGTGTAGTAGTACGCCTCGGTCGAGAGTCGCTCGAGTTCCGAGAGCCGGTCGCGGTGCCGATACGCCTGTTCGATCGCACGGAGCGCGCGCGGCCGTTCGCGGCCCTCGTTGCCGAGGAGCACCGCCATCTTGCGCCAGGCCATCGCGAAGCTGGTGTCGATCTCCACCGCTTCCTGGAGAAGCGCGAGGCCGCGGTCGGAATCGCCGCGCTCGTCGGCGACGACGCTCCCCTCGACGTACTTGCGCAGGGCCGTGAGCGAAGGAGTCGTCACGCGCTCGAGGTCCTTGCTCGCTTGGATCGCCCGGAGCGATTCACCCGCCTTGTCGCGCACGGCGCGCGAGAGCTCGCCGAGCGCCTCGAGCAGTTCGTCCTCGCCCTTCGCGGTCTCGCGGAAGGTGGCGAGTTCGGCGCCGTCGAGCGCCCCGACCAGTCGCGCCGAGATCACGTAGCTCTGGCCGAGCCGTTCGATGCTGCCGTCAAGCACCGCCTTCGCCCCTTCGCGCGTCGCGATCTCGCGCGCGAGGTCGAACGGCACAGTGCTCTCCGATGGCCGCTGCATGAGCCGAAGGATCTCGCGCATGGTCGCGCGCGAGAGCACGCGCAGCGCCCGAGACTGGCCGAGGTCGGTCCTGAGTGCCTCGGCAGCGATCCCGCCGAGCGTCGAGTCGGTGGCGGGGCTCCCGAAATCGGCGACGACGATCGTCTCGTTGGCCCCGAACGTCCCCTTGCCGCGCAGCGACCCGAATGTGCCGATGCCCATCGCGCGCATGACCATGAACGCGATCACGAGCGCGGCGAAGCTGCCCACCGCGACGCCACCGCCGAGCCAGGCGCGGCGCCACGAGAGGTGCGGGCTCGCCCTGATCGCGATCGTCGCCATCGTGCCCTGCGGCTGCGTGGCCGCGCGCGTCCCGCCGGGTGTCTTCGTCGGCGTCGCGGTGTACGCGCGATGCACCTCGCGCTGCGCATACCAGGTCGCGACGATCACTGGGAGGCCGGCGAGCATCACGCCGACCGCGCCGGGGAAGACCCACTGCGGGAGCCCGATCACCGCGGTCGCCGCCCATGCGGTGAGCGCCGTGAGCGCGGTCGCGCCAGCCCAGAGCGAGAGTGCACGCGCGAACCGGATCCGTCCGCCGGCAAGGATCGCCGGTGCGGCCATGGCCGCCCCGCTCGACGTGATCGTCTCGAGCACCCGCGCGATCGCCGTCGCGCCTTCGGGCCGCGCCTGAGGTTCCTTCTCGAGGCACTGCATCACGAGCGCGGCCAGTGCCTCGGGGCAATCGTCACGCAGTCCCCGGATGTCCTTCGGCCGTTCGCCCATGTGTGAGGCGAGCAACTTCGAGGGCGTGAGCCCGTAGAACGGAGGATGCCCCGCGAGCATCTCGTAGGCCATCGCGCCGAACGAATAGAGGTCTGCGCGATGGTCGGTGGCCGGGTCGCCAGCGGCCTGTTCCGGCGCCATGTAGGTCGGCGTCCCGATCGAGGTGCCCGCGACCGTGAGCTCGGTGCGGTAGCCGCCGCCATCGATCCCGCGCGCGGCGCTGATCGCCTTGGCGATGCCGAAGTCGGTCACGGTCGCGCTGCCGGACGAGAGCAATACGTTGTCGGGCTTGATGTCGCGGTGCACCACACCATGGCCGTGCGCGTACGCGAGTGCGCGGGCGACGTCGCGCAGGACGCCAACGATCTCGCCGATCCCCATCGGCCCCTCGGCGAGTCGCTGGCGCAGCGAATCGCCGTCCACGTACGGCATGGTGAACCAGGGAAGTCCGTTCGTGTCGCCCGCGGTGAGCACCGGCACGACGTGCGGATGCTGCAACTGCGCGGCCAACAGGATCTCGCGACGGAAGCGTTCGACCGAGATGCCCGCGAGCAGCTCGGGAGCGAGGACCTTCACGACGACGCGGCGATCGAGCGCCTTCTCGCGGACGAGATAGGTCCGCGACATCCCGCCGCCGCCGAGTTCGCGTTCGAACGTGAAGCTGCCGGCGAGGGCCTTCTCGAGCTGGGCGCGGAGATCGTCCATTGAGCGGGGAATATACGCCGAGTCGCCGACTAGGCCAGTTGCGAACACCGATCGTCCGTCGCGCCCCACGCCTCGTAGCTTGCGGCGGCGCTCGCGCTGCTCAAGGCGCTCGCGGCGCTCGTCCGCGGAGGCTACGATTGCCAGAGCCGCAACCCACTCCGGAGTCCCGATGCATTTCGTTCCCGTCGCACGCGCCGCTCGCTTCGCTGCCATCGCGATCGCCCTGCTGCCGACCGCGCTCTTCGCACAGCGCGCCACCGCGCCAGCCGCCGCCTCGTTCACGCTCGACCAGGTGATGAGCGCGCCCTTCCCCACCAACCTCACCGCCGCCGTGACCGGCGAGAAACTCGCCTGGACACTCAATGAACGCGGCCACCGGAACGTCTGGGTCGCTGAGGGCCCCGCCTTCTCCGCGCGACGACTGACGAACTTCGAGACCGACGACGGTCAGGAACTCAACGCGGTCCAGATCTCCGCCGACGGCAAATGGGTCGTGTACATGCGCGGCGGAGATTTCGGCTCCAACTGGGACGATGCGCTGCCGGTGAATCCCACCGCGATGCCCAATCCGGTAAAGGTCGAGATGTGGGCCGTTCCGTTCGCAGGCGGCATGCCGGTCTCGCTCGGCGACGGCCTGAGCCCCGTGATCTCGCCGCGCAGCGACGTCGTGGTGTTCGCGCGCGCGCGCCAGCTCTGGTCCGTCGCCATCGACGGCTCCTCGCCGGCCAAGCGGCTCTTCGACCAACGCGGCAACGCCAGCGACGCGCAGTTCTCGGCCGACGGTTCGCGCATCGCGTTCGTGAGCGGACGCGGGGATCATGCGTTCATCGGCATTTACACGAACGAGTCCACGCCGATCTTGTACGTTGCACCGACGACCGATCGCGACGGATCGCCACGCTGGTCGGGCGACGGCAAGCAGATCGCGTTCGTGCGACGCCCCGGTGCCGGTGGCGCAGTCGTGAACTCGCTCGAGATCCAACCCGCGCCCTGGAGCATCTGGATCGCCGACGCCGCGACCGGCGAAGCGAAGCAGCGCTGGGCGAGCGAGGTCTCGCTGCGCGGCAGCGTCCCGAGCACGCATGGCGGGACCAATCTCAACTGGGCCGCCGGTGATCGCATCGTCTTCATGAGCATGCAGGACGGCTGGTCGCATCTCTACTCCATGACCGCACGTGGCAACGACGCACCACTGCTGCTCACGCCGGGCGATCACATGGCGGAGTACGTCACGCTCTCGAGCGACGGCAAGTTCCTGCTCTACGCCGGCAACCTCGGCAACACACCGGGCGACATCGATCGTCGTCACCTGGTGCGCGCACCGGTCGACCGCGCGGCGCCCGAGGTGCTCACGCCGGGCACTGGACTTGAGTGGACGCCCGTCTCCCTGAGCAATGGTCGCATCGCCGCGATCGGCGGTACGGCGCAGAGGCCACCGGTGCCGTTCGTGCTCGAGGCCGCCGGTGATGCGCGCGCCGCTGCCAACACACCTCGCCGCTGGCTCGGGGAATCGCAGGTGCCGGCCGACTTTCCCTCGTCGCAGCTCGTCGTGCCCAAGCAGGTCATCTATAGGTCCGCCGATGGACTGACGGTGCACGCGCAGCTCTTTGTGCCGCCCGGCACCGGCGCAGCGAAGAAGCCCGCCATCGTGTACGTGCATGGCGGCCCACCGCGCCAGATGCTCCTCGGCTGGCACTACGGCGACTACTACTGGAACGCCTACGCCGAGAACCAGTACCTCGCGAGTCGTGGCTTCGTGGTGCTCTCGATCAACTACCGGCTCGGCATCGGTTACGGGCACGATTTTCAACGTCCGCCCAACGCCGGCATGGCCGGCGCGAGCGAGTACCTCGACGTGAAAGCAGCAGCAGAGTGGCTGCGCGCGCAGGCGAATGTCGATCCGGCGCGCATCGGCATCTACGGCGGCAGCTACGGTGGCTATCTCACCGCACTCGCACTGGGTCGCGACTCCGACCTGTTCGCTGCGGGTGTCGACATCCACGGCGTGCACGACATGACGAGCGACGCGGGTTCGCGCTTCGGTGCGAACACTTGGCGCTTCGAACGGCCGACCAGTGAGGTGGAGTCGCTCGCGCGCATCGCATGGCAGTCCTCACCGGTGAGCTCGGTGCTCACCTGGCGGTCGCCCGCGCTCTTCATCCATGCCGACGACGACCGAAATGTGCGCTTCTCACAGACCGTGGACCTCGTGCAGCGATTGCGCGCACAGAAGGTCGAGCTCGAGGAGATCACGATCGTGGACGACACGCACCATTTCATGCGGTACGAGAATCAGAAGCGCGTGAATGCGGCGATCGCGGGGTACCTCGAGCGCAAGCTCAAGCCGGTGATGTGATGCGCT
>JANOTB010000098.1:0-2943 GCA_031416115.1 Gemmatimonadota bacterium | reverse complement strand
ACCTCGCAGAGCGCCACGCGCGCGCCGGCCTTTTCGGCGGCCTCTCGGACGATCGCGATCTCCGCATCGGAGTCGGTGCCGAAACGATTGATCGCGACGACCAACTCCACGCCGAACTGCCGCACGTTCTGGATGTGGTGTTCGAGGTTGACGACGCCCTTGCGGAGCGCGGCGAGGTCCTCGGTCGCGAGTTCGGTCTTCTTGGCCCCGCCGTTCATCTTGAGCGCGCGGATCGTCGCGACGAGCACGGCGGCCTCTGGCTTGATCCCGCCGAAGCGGCACTTGATGTCGAAGAACTTCTCGGCGCCAAGGTCGGAGCCGAAGCCCGCCTCGGTCACGACGACATCGCCGACGGCGAGCGCCGCGCGGGTGGCGAGGATCGAGTTGCAGCCGTGCGCGATGTTGCCGAACGGGCCGGCATGCACGAAGGCGGGTCCGCCTTCGAGCGTCTGCACGAGATTCGGACGGATCGCGTCCTTGAGCAGCATCGCCATCGCGCCACTCGCCTTGAGATCGCGCGCGCGGATCGGCTTGCGGTCGGCACCATATGTGGAACCGACGATGATGCTGCCGAGTCGCTCCTCGAGATCAGCGGCGCTGGTGGCGAGGGCCACGATCGCCATGACCTCCGATGCCGGGATGATCACGAAGCGTTCCTCGCGCACGACACCCTCGGCGGCGCCACCGAGCCCGATGATCACCTTGCGGAGGGCGCGGTCGTTCATGTCGATCGTGCGCGGCCAGGTGATGCGGCGCGGGTCGATGTTGAGCTGGTTGCCCTGCTGGAGATGATTGTCGAGCATCGCACTGAGTAGCGCATGCGCCGACGAGATCGCGTGAAAGTCGCCGGTGAAGTGCAGGTTGATGTCGTCCATGGGCAGGACCTGCGCGTAGCCACCGCCCGCCGCACCGCCCTTCACACCGAAGACGGGCCCCAGTGATGGCTCGCGGATACAGAGCACGGCATTAGTGCCGAGCTTTCGCAGCGCCTGCGCGAGCCCGACCGAGGTGGTGGTCTTGCCTTCGCCGGCCGCCGTGGGGTTGATCGCGGTCACGATCACGAGTTTCCCCTTGGCGGGGCGCGTCGTGAGTTCGAGGGCGACCTTCGCCTTGTACTTGCCGTAGAGGTCGAGATCGTCGGGCGTGAGACCGATCTCGGCCGCCACGTCGATGATGGGACGCATGGTCGCCGCTTGTGCGATCGCGATGTCGGAGGGGACGCTCATTCCGGAATGCTAAGCCTCGAGTGGGTGGAGTGGAACGAGGAGCAGGTCAATCGAGCGAGAAGATCCGACGCGTGTTGCCGAGCACCTGCGCGCCGAGTGCATGCACGTCCTGCTCGCGCACCTCAGACAGGCGGCGCAAGGTATACGCACACCAGGCGGGCTCGTTGCGCTTGCCGCGGTACGGCACGGGCGCGAGGAAGGGGCTGTCGCTCTCGATCAACAGGCGATCGTCGGGCACGAGTCGCAGCAGAGCGAGGTCGTCCCATTTCTTGAACGTCACGATCCCGCTGAACGAGACGCACCAGCCGGCGGCGAGCCCCACCTCGGCGAGCGCGTGCGACCCGGTAAAGCAGTGAAGGACACCAGCGATGCCCGCGGCGCCGGCCTCGCGCACCATGGCCGCGGTGTCGTCCTCGGCCTCGCGAGTGTGCACGACCACGGGACGCCCGAACTCGCGGGCGATCGCGAGTTGGTCGGCGAAGGCGCGCCGCTGGAGCGGTCGCGGCGAGTGGTCGGAGTGGTAGTCGAGGCCGCACTCGCCCACTGCGACTGCGCCGTCAGCCATTGCCTGGCGGATCGCCGTCCCGTCGGCCAGCGGGTCGTAGGAGGCTGCATCGTGTGGATGGACCCCTGCAGTCCACCAAACGACACCGGGTCGCTCCTGCGCCAGCTGGCGGGCCCGCGCGGCTGCCTCGAGCGATTCGCCGATGCAGACCACCCCCACGCCGCCGGCATCCTCCAGCCGTTGCAGGACCACCTGCCGGTCGGCGTCAAAGCCCTCGCCGGCGAGATGCGCGTGCGAATCGATGAATGGAACGTTCGGATACTCATGCGGCGGGGCCCCGACGCGAGGATCGCGACGGGGCCCCGTGGGCAGTGCCTCGGGCAAAGTCAGACCCGGGCGGCGGCCGTCTGCGCCCGCGCTTCGTTCGCGCGCGGCCACTTCTTCTCGACCCACAGGAGGATCGGCGAGGCGACGTAGATCGAGCTGAAGGTGCCGGTGAAGATGCCGAACGACATGACCCAGGCGAAGGGCCGGATGACCTCGCCGCCGAGCACGAGCAGCGAGACGGTCGCGGTGAGCGTGGTCCCATGCGTGAGGATCGAACGCGGCAGCGTCTCATTCACCGAGCGGTTGAGGAGGTCATAGAGCGACTCCTTCCGGGACTTCTTCAGGTTCTCGCGCACGCGATCGAAGATGATGATCGTGTCGTTGAGCGAATAGCCGATCACGGTGAGGACCGCCGCGATGACGGTCAGCGAGATCTCGAGGTGGAGCAGCTTGATGAATGCGAGCGTCGCAAGGACGTCGTGCGCCGTGGCGACGACGGCGGAGACCCCGAATCGCCATTCGAACCGGAACGCCAGGTACGCGAGCGTCACGAGGAACGAGACGAGCACCGCGACGATCGCGCCGCGGCGCAGTTCGCCACCGACGCGCGGGCCGACCGCCATCCGATCGACGACGACGAAGCTCTCCGCACCGAACTCAGCCGTCACCGCGTCGCTGATCGTACGCGAGACACCCTCGGCTCCTACCTCCTGTTGCGCGACGGCCGCCGCGTCCTGCGCTTTGATCGTATAGGTCGTCGGCGTGCCGTACTGCTGGATCTCGGCGCCGGCGATGCCCCCGCGGTCGATCGCGGCGCGGAGCCGCGCGACGTCGGGCGCCTCCTTGAACTCGAGCTGCATGAGCGTGCCGCCCGTGAACTCGATC
>JANOTB010000097.1:0-2071 GCA_031416115.1 Gemmatimonadota bacterium | reverse complement strand
TGCGACGCGACGCGCGTGGCGTGATGACGGCGCGACTCACACCATCAGGGAGCGAGCTCCCGCGCTGGTGGCTCGTGCAGGTGCGCATGGCGAGCGGCGTGTGGAGCAGCACGCTCGTGCGAGGACGGGTGCGCGACGTGCCGATCGCGGCGGCCGCGGATCGCGTTGCGGTGCGTGCGGTAGATGGCGCAGCGATCGAAGGGCCAGTGCGTGTGATGCGGCGGCCGGACTGACGGGTCATGCCCGCGTGACGTGACGGTACCCGGACGGTTGCCGTTCCGTGACACCGCACCAGTGGTTCTGAGACGACGTAAGTTCGAAGTTGTCAGACCGTCGATGTTCTGCGGTGCCCTGACAACCGACCGATCTCCATGCGCATCCTCAGTCCACCCGTGCTCGTGGGCGAACGTATCTGCCGCGTCGTCTCACCGATCGCCTCGCTGCTCGAGGTGGAGGAGTGGGTCGGTGCGTGGTGGGAGCCGAGTGCGGTGACGATCACGACGGCCAGTCAGGCGCCTCGGGCGTCGGTGGTGGTGCTGCACGCGCGAGGCGTACCCGCGGAGGACCACACGACGGAAGCGTCGGCGCCCTTGGGCGATGTCCAGGCCTTGATGCGTGCGAGCGTCGTGCCGTACGTCCAGCCACTGGCGGTCAGTTCCGACAACGCGAGACGCCCCAACGGCAGTCGCCGCAAGATCTATTCGGGCAACTCGAGGTTTCGGCGTGGTCGCTCTGCGGGTGCAGACACCCACGTGCAGAACGATCAACGCGAGCGCACGAGCGTGACCGAGTGGTCAGGTCCTTGGCGTCGCGCGACCGACGACCCGTCGTCGCAGGGTCCCGCCGCGAGCTGACGCGCGCGGGCGCGCCCCGGAACGCTGGATACATGGCCGTGACTCGGCCGGTACGTGTGTCCGGCCTCAAAGACGCATCGGAAGTCGATACTGGACAACTGCTCCGGTGGACTCACCCACCGGCGGACTCCGATCCACGTCCTGCCCATGCGTTCACGTTCCCAACTCCGCTCGCTCGCGACAGGGGCGGTCGTCGTACTCTGCGCCATCTGCGCCACCGCGAGCACGGTCGTCGCACAAACGCCGACACCGCCTGCTCCGGTCGCTCCAGTCGCACGCGGATTCATCGTCGGCCAGGTGATCGACAAGGAATCCGGTCGGCCGCTCGAGTCGACGAACATCATCCTGCTGGGCACGACGCTGCGCACGCAGACGGATCTCGACGGTCGCTACCGCCTCCCGGCGCCGGCCAGCACGTACACGGTGCGCGCATTCCGGCTGGGTAGCGCACCGGCGCAGATCGACAGCGTGCGCGTGACCGCGGGCACGAGCGCTACCGCGAATTTCGCGCTCGGGAGCGTCGCGGTGACGCTCTCGTCCGTTGCCGTGACGGCGGGCCCGGTGAGAGCGAGCAACGAGGACGCGCTCCTCGCGATGCAGAAGTCGGCGCCGCGCGTCTCCGACGGCATCAGCGCGCAGGCGATCGCGCGCGCGCCCGGCACCTCCGCGAGCGATGCGATCGTGCGGGTGACCGGTGTCTCGATCGTGGACAACAAGTTCGCCGTGGTGCGCGGCTTGGCCGAGCGCTACAGCAACACGCTCCTCAATGGAGTCGAGTTGCCGAGTCCTGAGCCGCTCAAGAAGGTCGTTCCGCTCGACCTCTTCCCGTCGTCGTTGCTCGAGTCGATCGTCGTGAGCAAGACGGCGACGCCCGACCGCCCTGCTGATTTCGCGGGCGGATCGGTCGAAGTCTCGACGAAGGAATTCCCGGACCAGCGTGTGGCCGAGGCCAACCTCAACATCGGCTATAGCTCGCAGTCGACGTTTCGCGAGCTTCCGCACATCCGGCAGCGTGGCATCGACTTCCTCGGCTTCGACCAGGGTGGGGTGCGGCAGATGCCGCGCAATATCCCGACGTTGAGCGAGGGATCGCAGGTCCTCTCGCCGCGGAACGAGATCTTCGCCGAGCAGTTGCGCAATGTATGGACGCCCACGCCGACCCGCGTGGATCCGAATCTCGGCGGCGGCATCAACCTTGGCGGCCGCGTCGGCGAGAA
>JANOTB010000096.1:0-26793 GCA_031416115.1 Gemmatimonadota bacterium | reverse complement strand
AAGAGAACTCCCATCGGGGCGACGACCGCTGCTCCGAATAGCGTCGGATGATAAAAGACAGGTGCGCCGCTGTCTCCGGGTCCAGCGTTGGCCGCAACGCGGTCCGCACACAGTGCAATCCCGTTAACTCTGTTTGGATTGCCGGCCTCCTCATACGACGCGGGTTGATAGACGCAGGTGGCGATAACGAGCCCGACTGTCCAGCCTGTCGTGCGCCCAACCTTTTGAAGCGGTTGTCCGACCCAAGCGAAGACCGTCGCGGCATCATCGACCGTTGCAGTTTGCCCGCACGTACCGATCGTCCCTGGAACTCCAGGGTTCGCCGAGTAGCTGCACGGATAGATGACGCGATCCGGCGTATCGTTGGCCGCGAGCGTGTACCTCACGAGCGCGGCGTCCGAGTAGCGGCAGCGCGCGGTGTCTCCGCACATCGGGTGAACGACATTCCATGCTGGATTCACCTCGACCGATCCGATCACATCGCGGCTGTCGACGTTGCGCTGATAGGCAGTCGATCCGACCTCCCCGTCGAAATCAAAGGTGCAGTGGCTGGTAATCAGGGCGTAACGCTGCCCGTTCGACACACTCACGACGTTGAAGCCCAGCGAACACGGGTTCGCGATACTGCCGCCACCAAAGAATATGGGGCTTGACCACCGTCGGTCCTTGCACTACGGTGCTGCTGCGCTCAGAGCACTACTTTGCGCACCCCCACTCTATCGGCGCGCCATGACAAAGAGAACGGCATTCTCCACATGCGCCGCCTCCGCTCAGAGATCTACGGTCGCACGGACTCCACGCGAACCGCATTTCTCGTAGGCATGAGCCGCATCTCGTCCCTCTCGCCGGAGCTCACGCGGGCGGAGTACGACCTGTATGTGGTGGCGCGCGGTAAACGGCTGCGGGCGAGCACGGCCGTAACGGCAACGGCTTTCACCACAGGGGCACAGGGGACACAGGGGGATTCGAGCCTCCTCGGTGACCAGCGCGCGCAGCCTGTTCGTCGTGAGGGGACTGCAAGCGCGATCGTGAGATCGTCGGCCGGCTGCGCCGAACCCCCTGAGGCCCCTGTTCCCGCTGTGCCTCTGTCCCCTGTGCCCCTGTGGTGCAAGTCGTTCGCCGCCGCTCCGTCCCCCGCGCACCAAGCCCTGAGCGCGCGCCAAAGACATCGACGATCTAGCCTCACGCGATCCCCCCGCCGAGGCTAAATTCATATCCATGTCCCTCGCGCTCGCCCGCAAGTACCGTCCGCGCCGCTTCGCCGAGGTCGCCGTCCAATCGCACGTCGCGAACACGTTGCGCAACGCGATCGCTGGCGACCGCCTCGGTCACGCGTACCTGTTCTGCGGGCCCCGCGGTACCGGCAAGACGACGCTCGCGCGCGTGCTCGCCATGGCGCTCAACTGTGAGCACAAGCGCCCCGACCACGAGCCCTGCGGCGAGTGCCCCTCGTGTACCCGGATCTGGAGCGGAGGCACGTCGCTCGACGTCGTTGAGATCGACGCCGCCTCGAATCGCGGCGTGGACGACGCCCGCGAACTCCGGGAGCGCGCCATGTACGCCCCGTCCGGCGAGGACCGCTACAAGGTCTACATCGTCGACGAGGCGCACATGCTCACGCGTGAAGCCTGGAACACGCTCCTCAAGATCCTCGAGGAACCGCCGCCTCGCGTGATCTTCGTTTTTGCGACGACCGAGCCCAACAAGATCCAGCAGGCGGCCGCACCGGTGCTCTCGCGCATGCAGCGATTCGACCTCAAACGGATCGGTCCAGCGGATGTGCGCACGCGCCTCGTGTCGGTGCTCGCGACCGAGGGGCTCGAGGCGCAACCCGATGCCCTTGGGATGCTCGCGCGCGCGGCCGACGGTTCCATGCGCGACGCCCTCTCGCTCACCGATCAGGTCCTCTCTCTCGGCGGCGGGGTGATCACCGCCGAACGAGTGCGCGAGGCCCTCGGGCTCGTGCATGAGGACGAGCATCTGGCGCTGCTCGATATCATCGCTGAGCGGCGCGCCGGCGACGTCTTCGCTGCGGTCGCCCGCCTCGCCGACCATGGCGTCGACTTCGCGATCCTCCTCGGTGACTTCGCGGATCTGCTGCGCGCGCAGCTCGCGTGCGTCCTCGGAGGCTCGCTGCCGGATCTCTCCGACCGGCTCAAGGAAGAACTCCCCAAGCGGGTGAAGGTCTTCTCCGCCGGCGATCTCCTAAGGATGCTCAACCTCGTCGTCGAGGTCGAACCACACCTGCGGCGGAGCGGACAACAGCAGATGCTGTTCGAGACTCTGCTCGTGCGCTTCGCACTGCTGGACCGCACGATCGATCTCGAGGCGGTGCTCCGTGGTGTGTCTGAGAGTACAGGCGGCTCGACATCGGCGGGGTCCTCGTCGGCGGGGTCCTCGTCGGTCGCTGGCCGCGCCAGCGGTGCCAGCGGTCCCGCTGCACCGATGCGCGCGAGCGAGCCGACCCCCGCGCTCTTCGCGTCACCGGCCGCGCCGGCACCGGCCGCACCGGCGCCGGCTCGCACGGCGGTCACAGTCCCTGCAGTCGTGCCCTCGCCCGCTGCGCCGGCGTCGCGCCGCATGGCCCCTCCGTCGGGACTCGCGACCGCGGCCAACGCGCCCGAGATCGCCGACCGGCCCGCGCCCAAGCGTGACCTGCTCGCGCTCGACATCAATCGAGTCGCCGAGCACTGGGACGCGATCGTCGACAGCGTGAACTCCGAGCATCGCGCGCTCCTGCTCTCGAGCACGCTAGCGCATGCGACTCCCACGGCCGTCACGGCAGCCGGCAGTGTGACGCTGACGGTGGAGTCGGAATCGCACGCCGAGATCATCGCCGGGGGCGAGGCCGTGATCCTCGGCGCACTCCGGCGGCGCTTCGAGGGCGTGCACAAGGTGGTAGTGCGGACCGTGACGCCCGAGGGCGATCGCGTCCCGCGTCGGCTCAACGAGACGGCCGTGAAGGCCGATCGCATGGCCACCCTGCGGAAGCAATCGCCCCTGCTCAATGCCGCGGTGGATGCACTCGACTTGGAGCTCATTGACTAGCGGCGACTCTGCTTGCCCGGTGCTCTTCCTGACACCTACCTTGTTCTGCCAGCAACACTCCGCCCGTGTGATGCGATGACCGATTTCATGAAGATGATGCAACAGGCCCAGCAGATGACCGGGAAGCTGCAAGAGGTACAGGATCAACTCGGTCGGCTCACGGTGACGGGGGCGTCCGGCGGTGGACTCGTGAAGGTCGAGGCGGACGGGAAGGGCACCGTCAAGCGAGTGTTGATCGACCCATCGGTCGTGAACCCGGGCGACGTGGAGATGCTCGAGGATCTGATCACGGTCGCGGTGCAGGAGGCCCAGAAGAAAGCGAAGGATGCGGGCGAGGCCGAGATGAAGAAGATGGCCGGTGGGTTGGGGCTTGGCGGGCTTCCGTTCACGCTGCCGTTTTAGGTGTCGGCGATCGACGATCTGGTGAATGAGCTCTCGCGGCTCCCGACCATCGGTCGGAAGTCGGCGGTGCGGCTCACGTATCACCTGCTGCGGCAGCCGGCCGAGCAGAGCCAGCGGCTCGCGGCGGCCCTGGTGACGCTCGCCGAGAAGGTCCGGCCCTGTGCAGAGTGCTTCAACCTGACGGAGTCGGAGCGCTGCTCGCTCTGCACCGACCCGCGCCGGGACCGCAGCGTGGTCTGCGTGGTGGAGGAGTCGTCGGACATCCCATCGATCGAGCGGACTGGGGAGTTCCGGGGGTTGTATCATGTGTTGGGAGGGCGGCTCGCCCCGCTGGACGGGGTGGGACCGAGCGACCTGACGGTGGAGGCGCTGGTGACGCGGGTCACGACCGGGGGGATCCGGGAAGTGATCGTGGCGACCAACCCCAAGCTCGAAGGTGAGGCGACGGCGCTGTATCTTCAGGAGCAGTTGCGACCCACGGGAGTCACGGTGAGTCGCCTGGCGCGCGGTCTGCCGGTGGGAGGGGACCTCGAGTATGCGGATGGGGTGACGATCGTGCAGGCGCTCACGGCGCGGCGGGTGATGTGAGCCAGCGGGTGCTCTGGTCAGGGGTGGGCTTCGCGAGCGCGCTCGCGGCTGGGTAGTATTGTTGGTCGCCGGTGACGCTGCGCGCATCGGCGCATCACCTGATTCGAGAACGCCCTCGCATAGGACGGGAGCATGGCGGTCGGTTCGGCAAGCTGGTCATTCACGGAAGAGGACTTCGGCGCGATCACGCGCGTGTTGAACAAGTTCCTCGCCGAGACCAACGCGCGGTGCGCGTTGCTCGTGGACCGTTCGGGGCAGCTGGTCGCCACGGTCGGTGAGCAGCCGCAGTTCGACGCCACGGCCTTCGCCACGCTCACTGCGGCGGACTTCTCGGCGAACGCGCAGCTCGCGCAGTTGGTCGGCGAGACCGATTTCAACTCGCTGTTCCACCAGGGTGAGAAGGAGAGCATGTACCTCGCCGACGTGGCGAAGCGCGTGATCCTCGTCGCCCTCTTCGACAACCGCACCACCCTCGGACTCGTCCGCCTCAAGATCAAGGACACCGTGCTCGAACTCACCAAGCTCTTCCACGACGTCTTCACGCGCAGCAAGTCGGCGGCGCAGCAGCCCGGTCTCCTCGCCGGTGCTGATGACGAGATCGACCAGCTGTTCGGCTAAGGAGAAACGCGCATGTCGATGATCAACTACGCGTCGCGTGAGATCAACTGCAAGATCGTGTACTACGGTCCCGGTCTCGGCGGCAAGACCTCGAATCTCGAGCACGTGTACACCAAGGTGAAGCCGGACACGCGCGGCAAGCTCATCTCCCTCGCGACGGAGACGGAGCGCACGCTGTTCTTCGACTTCCTCCCGGTCGACCTCGGGACGATCCGCGGCTTCAAGACGCGGTTCCATCTCTACACGGTGCCGGGGCAGGTCTACTACAACGCCTCCCGCAAGCTGATCCTCAAGGGCGTCGACGGGATCGTCTTCGTCGCCGACTCCCAGGTGGAGCGCATGGAGGCTAACCTCGAAGCCATGCAGAACCTGTACGACAACATGGCCGAGTACGGGTACGACCTCACGAAGATGCCGTTCGTGATCCAGTACAACAAACGCGACCTGCCCAACGCGGCACCGTTGGAGGAGTTGCAGCAGACGCTCAATCCCGGCTGGGAGGTCACCGATCCCGCCAGGATGAAAGTCACACCCGACACGTTCCATCCTGGCGAGAGCATCATCGACCAGTTGCCGACGGGGGAATGGGTGGAGCGAGCGACCTACTTCGAGGCGGTCGCCGTCACCGGCGACGGGGTCTTCGATACGCTCAAGGCCGTGAGCAAGCTGGTGCTCAAGACATTGGCGTGAGCCCGCGCCGTCCCCTGACGCTCACGTCCGAGTGAATCTTCCCAACACGATCTCGGCCGCACGCATCGTCGCGTCGCCATTCCTCGCGATGCTGCCGTTCGTGCAGTCGGTCCCGGTGCGGTTCTTCGCGTTCGCGCTCTACATGGTGACCGCGCTCTCCGACCACTGGGACGGCAAGATCGCCCGTGACCGCGGCCTCATCACCGACCTCGGCAAGATCCTCGATCCGCTCGCCGACAAGCTCCTGCTGCTCGGCAGCTTCGTGCCGATGTTCCTGTTGCAGGCGCATCCGCAGGACGCTCTGCTGCAACTGCTGCCCGCGGTGAGCGAACGATCAGCGTATCCGTTCATGACGTGGGGGATCACGGTCTTCTGGTTCCCTTGGTGGGTGCTCGTGCTGATCCTCGGTCGCGAAGCGTTCATGACCTGGTTCCGCACCTTCGCGCAGGCGCGCGGCGTCGTCATCGCGGCCCAGCGACTCGGCAAGTGGAAGGCCGGATCCCAGTACACCTGGATGGGCGCGTCGTACCTCTGGTTCTTGCTCAAGCTCCTGTATGCGGAGCAAGGCTGGGTCGGTCCGATCGCGATGTTCTGGGCGCGCCTCCTCGGCGGCATCGGCACCGCCGCGCTCTGCGTGGCGTTCGTGCTCACGCTCGTCTCACTCGGTGACTACCTGGTGAAGCACGGCAGCGTCTTCGCCATGCCCAAGCGGGCCTGACGCGCGTGGACGTCGAACTCGTCTCCATTGGCGACGAGCTGCTGCTCGGCTACACGATCGACACCAACGCCGCCTTCTTCGCACGCCAGGCCGCTGCGCTGGGGATCCGCGTGGTGCGCCGCGCGACCGTGGGCGATGGCGCCGACGAGATCGCGTCGGGAGTGCGCGAGGCGCTTGAACGCACCGGCGCAGTGATCACCAGCGGCGGACTCGGCCCCACGGCCGATGATCTCACCAAGCCGTCGATCGCCGCGCTGTTCGGGCGCGGCATGTTGCTCGACGAATCGATCGTTGATGCGCTCAAAGCGCGCTGGAAGGCGCGCGGCTGGCCGGGAGAGCTGCCAGCGGCGAATCGCGCTCAGGCGATGATCCCCGAGGGCGCAACGATCCTGCAGAACAATCACGGGTCGGCTCCTGGCATCTGGCTCGAGGACGAACGCGGCCGATGGGTTGCGATGCTGCCTGGCGTCCCGCGCGAGTTCCGTGGCATGACGAGCGACACGTTGTTGCCTCGCATCGTCGCGCTCGGTGCGACCGGCACGGTGGTCCGATCACTCACCTTGCGCACCACGGGCATCGCCGAGTCGGCGGTCGCCGACGCCCTCGGAGCGCTCGCCAAGGATCCGCTCGGCGTATCGCTCGCGTATCTGCCCGGTTGGGAAGGCGTGGATCTGCGGCTCACCGTGCGCGATGTGCCGCCGGAGGTCGCGACGAATCGACTCGGTGCCGCCGAGGCAGCCCTGCGCGAGATCGTCGGGCGCTGGGTGTACGGTGTGGACGAGGCGGATCTCAGCGTGCTCGTACTCGACGCACTGCGCGCGCGCGCCATGCAGATTGCCGTCGCCGAGAGCTGCACGGGCGGCATGCTCGGCATGCGACTCACGGCGATCCCTGGGTCGAGCGACGTGGTGCAGGGCGGTGTGATCGCGTACGACAACGCGGTGAAGGTGCGCGACCTTGGAGTGAGTGAGTCGACGCTTGCGGCGCATGGCGCAGTGAGCGAGGAGACCGCGCGTGCGATGGCGAGTGGAGTGCGCACGCGGATGGGCGTGGACGTTGGTGTGAGCGTCACCGGTGTGGCGGGGCCCGGTGGCGGCTCGCCGGAGAAGCCCGTCGGAACGTTTTGCGTTGCCGTCGATGTGCGCGGCGAGGTGCGCTCGTTGCGTACCTCGGGCGTGGGCGACCGGCACGAGATCCGGCAGCGGGCGACGCAGGCGGCGCTGAGCCTGGTGAGGAAAGCGCTCGAAGGCTGACCGACGCAGTGGCGTGATGGCGAAAAGTAAGGGCACGGAGCGCATCGTCGCCCGTGCCCTCTTTACTTCCCCGCCGCGCCGAGCGTACCGTATGGCCATGCCTGACCTTGGGGTGCATTACTGGACGGCGGAGGACGTGCGGCAGCTGCCCGACGACGGCAACCGGTACGAGTGCATCGATGGGGTGCTGCTCGTGACCCCGGCACCGCGTGGGCCCCACGGCTACGTGGTGGATGCCGTGCTGGATGCGCTCCGGGTGTTCGCGCGAACACTCCGACCGGATGCGTGGCTCTTCCATGCTCCGACCGATGTCGAGATCTCGCCTCAGACACTGGTCCAGCCCGACATCTTCGTGGCGCGGCGCAAGCGCGGGACCGTCAAGATCATGCAGCCAGCGGACATTCGCGACCTTTTGCTCGCGATCGAGGTGCTCTCCCCGAGCACGGCGCGCATCGACCGCGGCCGCAAGCGGGAGTTCTATCAGCGCGCCGGCGTACACGAGTACTGGATAGTCGACCACTCGGCGCGGCTCGTGGAGCGCTGGCGGCCGATCGACGCGCGACCTAAGATCATCAGCGGGACGCTCGTGTGGCACCCCGAAGGCGCCGCCACCCCGCTGGAGATCGACCTGCCCGCGCTCTTCCGCGAAGCGCTCGACGACTAGCGGCGCTGATCGGGCTGAGCCGCCAGAACGACCGAAACGCCTCCAACCGGGGCGCCGTAGGGGACCCAGAGCCGTGCCGCACCTGCAGTTCCGGCACGAATCGAGTGGCACGCCGGTTGCTCCTCGCATGGGCAAACGGCGACCTTTCCCCTCATGAGCGATCCGAACGTGAATCAAGACCCCACCAAGACCTCGAGTTTCGACAACGAGGCGATCGACCCCGCCACCGCGGCGGCCGCGCGGGCCCGCTTTGACGCCTCCTCAGCCGACTCGTCGGATGCCGCGGACGAGCACGCCTCTGAGAGCGAGGGCATCGCGCTCGTGACCGGCGCGCTCGAGCGCGAGGTCACGGAGCAGAAGGAGAAGTATCTGCGCCTGTACGCTGAGTTCGAGAACTTCCGTCGCCGCACGGTGCGCGAGCGGCAAGAGGCGGAGCTCAGGGGGATGCAGCATCTTCTGCGCGGGCTGCTCGAGACGATCGATGATGTGGCGCGCTTCGCGCATGTCGATCCCGCGAGCACCGACGCCCAGACTGTCGTCGAGGGCGTCGCGATGGTGGAGAAGAAGCTCCTCAAGTCGCTCGCCGGGCATGGGCTCGAAGTGATCGATCCCAAGGGGCATCCGTTCGATCCGGCGTTGCATGAGGCGATCACGACCACGCCCGCGGCGTCGGCCGAGGAGGATCACTTGGTCGCGATGGTCTATCAGGTGGGTTACGTGCACAACGGCACGCTCCTCCGTCCCGCCCGCGTCGTCGTGACGCAGTGGAACGGTTGAACGCGCAGCGCTGACCTCCATGGCCCAGAAGGATTTCTACGCGGTCCTCGGCGTCAACGCCTCCGCCACCGCCGACGAGATCAAGAAGCAGTACCGCCGCATGGCCAAGCAGTATCACCCTGACACCAACAAGGGTGAGGCCAAGGCCGCGGAGCGCTTCAAGGAGATCTCGGAGGCGTACAACGTCCTCGGCAACGCCGAGAAGCGGAAGCAGTACGACGAGATGCGTCGTTTGGGGGCGTTCGATCCGTATGCGCCACGACCGCGCGGCAGCGCGCGTCCGGGTGCGGCAACGCACACCGGCGGCACCACTGGTGGAGGACCGCGCGTCGAGGATTTCGACGTGGGCGGCTTCGGTGGTTTTGGCGACATCTTCAGCTCGATGTTCGGCGGCGGGCGTGCACGTCCGAGCGGCCCCGAGAAGGGGCAGAGCGTGGAGACGACGCTCGAGGTGCCATTCAAGATCGCGGTGACAGGCGGCAAGGTGCCGATCGAACTCGAAGTGAACGAGGAGTGCGGCACCTGCAATGGGAACGGTGCTGCAAAGGGCGCTCGCATCCAGACCTGTCCTGAGTGCGACGGGCGCGGCACGATCTCGTTCGGTCAGGGCAGCTTCGCCGTGACCCGCCCCTGCCCGATGTGCCTCGGCAAGGGGCAGGTGCCAAGTGAGAAGTGCGCGGCCTGCAACGGCGCCGGCGCCTCACGCTCGCACAAGAAGATCCTGATCACGGTGCCGCTGGGCACCGAGAGTGGTTCCAAGATCCGGCTCAAGGGTCAGGGCGGCCGCGGCGTCCGCGGCGGCCCCGCGGGCGACATCCTCATCACGTTCCAAGTGAAGGACGACGCGGCCTACGAGCGTGAGGGGCTCGACCTGATCGTCCAAGCGCCGGTCAACATCGCGCAGGCGACGCTTGGCTCCAAGATCTCGGTCCTCACGATCGACGATCGCAAGGTGACACTCACGTTGCCGCGCGGCACGCCGAGCGGGAAGCGCTTCCGCGTGCGCGGCCAGGGCATCACGCACGGTGGCAAGACCGGCGACCTGCTGGTCGAGATCCAAGTGGTCGTGCCAGAGACGCTCACGGCGGAGCAGGAACGGCTCATGAAGCAGTTCGCCGCGGCCGGCGCGCTCGAGTACTAGCGCCAACGCCGTGACAGTGCCCGCGGCTCCGGCGACGGCAGGCTCCGAGCGACCCTCGGGGACGCTCGGTCCGCGCCCCACCGACGAGGCGCGCCGCGCCGACATCGCGCGGATCCGTCGCCGCGCGACCGGGCTGCTTGTCGTGGCGGGCGTCGTCTTCGTCATCACGCGGGCGCTCGAGTCGCGCTGGTGGTGGATCGGCTTCATCCGTGCCACTGCCGAGGCCTCGCTCGTCGGTGGCCTCGCCGACTGGTTCGCTGTCACCGCGCTCTTCCGCCAGCCGCTCGGACTCCCGATCCCGCACACCGCGATCGTGAGGCGGCAGAAGGACAGGATCGCGCGCGTGCTCGGCACGTTCGTGCAGAACCATTTCCTCACGCGCGACGTGATCGCCGAGCGGATGAAGTCGCTGGGCATCGCGCAGCGGATCGGGCAGTGGCTCGCCGACCCGGTCAACAGCCGCAGGACGGCCGGTCAACTCACGCAGGGTGTGGCGCGCACGGTCGAGGCGTTACCGGTGGAGCGTTGGCAGGGCGGCCTGGTGGACGAGGGCGTGAAGCTCGTGGCGCGCGCGGTGGAGAGCAGCGAGGACGCGATCGCGGCGACGCTGCGCGAGCAGATCCGGACGGCGATGCCGCGTTGGACGCCGGCGATGGTCCACGAGGCGATCCACAAGCGCGTCATGGCCGCGCTCGACCGGTTCCTTGTCGAGGTCCGCACCGACGCGTCGCACCCGGCGCGCGCGCGTCTCGAGGTCGCGTTGCGCGAGGCGCTCGCCCGGTTCCGCGTGGCGGCCGAGCGCCCCGCGGGCGCGGAGGGCGCGGAGGGAGACGGTACCGCCGCCACGATCGCGCGCGTGCTCGAGTCGTTGGGAACGCACCTCCTCAGCGACGCCGAGGCGCGGATCGAACTCGAGACGCGCCTCACCGAGACCGTGGCGGACCTCGTGGAGGAGCACGGGGCCGAGGTGGCCGCGCTGATCGAGCACACGGTGGCGGGATGGGACCCCGAGCTCGCGGCCGACAGGATCGAGCTCGCTGTCGGCCGCGACCTTCAGTACATCCGGCTCAACGGCACGCTCGTGGGCGGCCTGGCCGGACTCGTGCTCTACTCGGTCAGTCTGCTGTTCTGAGCGTTGCGCGGTGCGCGCGGGTGATGAAGAAGATCACCGTTGCCGCTGCGATCACCTCGACGAGCACCAACCACTCGGCTGCCGTGATCGACGTGAGCAGGCCGAGGATCGCGAGACACGAGAGAATGGGAATGGTCGGGCCGCCCGGCATGCGGAACGGTGTCGTGCCCTCCATCTGCACGCCCGACTTGCGCAGTTGCCAGGCGGCGCCGGCGCAGCCGAAGTAGCAGAGCAGCGC
Source organism: Gemmatimonadota bacterium (assembly GCA_031416115.1). Lineage (GTDB taxonomy): Bacteria > Gemmatimonadota > Gemmatimonadetes > Gemmatimonadales > Gemmatimonadaceae > Pseudogemmatithrix. The sequence goes on along the minus strand of JANOTB010000096.1, from coordinate 15,524 downwards.
CGCGACGTTCGAGATGACGGCCAACGCGCCGAAGCTGCTCGTGATCGCGACGAGGCAGGTGATGCCGAGCTGCACGAGCACGGCGATCCACGGCGTGTGGTAGCTCGAATGCACCGTCGCGAGACTCTTGGGCAGGAAACCATCGCGCGCAAAGGCGTACAGCGAGCGCGGCGACGCGAGCGCCATTCCGCTCAGGTATCCGAAGGTCGAGACGATCACGCCGACGAGCAAGAGCTGGCGACCCCACGGTCCGATCGCGACGCCGGCGGCGTCGGCGAGTGGAGTCGCTGAGCCGGCGAGCGCCGGCCCGAGGATCCCCTGCGCCACGAGCTGGATGCTCATGTAGAGGACCGTGACACCGGCCATGCCGAGGAAGATGCCGCGGGGTACCGTGCGGGCCGGATCACGCAGTTCGCCGCCGACGATGAGTGCCGACTCGACGCCGGTGAAGGCGAAGAGCAACACGATCGACGTGCGTGCGATGTTGGCGATCGCTGGCGATTCGGTCGGTTGCAGATACGTGGGGTCGATCGCGAAGACGCCGACGCCGACGAGCACGAGGAGCGGGAGCGTCTTCACGATGATCATCATCGTGTTGAGTCGGTTCCCATGCTTCACGCCGAAGATGTTCACCGTTGCTAGGAAACCGAAGGCGGCGATGAGCCCGAACGCGCGTCCGTTCGGCGACGCGAAGAAGGGCAACATCGCACCGAGGCTGTCAATGAATACCGTTGCCACGGCGGCGAAGGCCGTGATGCCGACCATCCAGGTCATGACGCCAGTCATGTACCCGGCGAAGGGGCCGAACGCGGCCTCGACGTAGGCGTATGGGCCGCCGGTGAGCGAGACGCGGCTGCCCGCCTCGGCGATGCAGAGTCCGATGAGGGCCATCACCACCGCGCAGTCGACGTACGCGATGGGCGCTGAGGCCCCGAGCGTCTCGGCGACCGAGGCGGGGAGACGGTAGATGCCGCCGCCGATCATGATGTTGGCGATGCCGGCGGCGAGACCGACGGTGCCGACCGCGCGAACGAGGCCCCGCTCTGATGGGGCGGAAGTGGTAGTCATCTGTTCTGTCCGGATTCGGGTGAGCGGGTGGGCGGTCAGCTAGCGGGCGCGGCGGGCGGCGAGTCGGGGAACTCGCCTTCCCAACGCGCCATGACAGCGGTGGCGACGCAGTTGCCGAGCAGGTTCACGGACGTGCGCGCCATGTCCATGATCGCGTCGACACCGAGAATGAGCGCGATCGCCTCGAGTGGCAGGCCGAACATGGCCAGCGCGCCCGAGAGGATCACGAGCGAGGCGCGCGGGACCGCGGCGACGCCCTTGGAGGTGAGCATGAGCGTGAGCATCATCACCAACTGCTGGCTGAGCGGCATATCGATGCCGGCGGCCTGCGCCGCGAAGATCGACGCGACGGCCAGGTAGAGCGTCGAGCCATCGAGATTGAACGAGTAGCCGGTCGGGAGCACGAACGCGATGATCCGCTTGGGGATCCCGAACTTCTCGAGGTTCTCCATCGCCAGCGGGAGCGCGGCCTCGGAACTCGCAGTGGAGAACGCAAGCAGCCAGGGCTGCTTCACGTAGCTCCAGAATCGGCGGAGCGGAATGCGCGCCAAGAGTGCGACCGGCAGCAGCACCACGAGCAGGAAGACGACGAGCGCAACGTAGAGCGTCACGACGAGCATCGCGAGGCGCGAGAGCACCTCCCAGCCGCTCACGCTGACCGTCACGGCGATGGCGGCGCCGACGCCGATCGGAGCGAAGGCCATCACCAGTCCGGTGAACTTGAACATGACCTGTGCGAGGCTGTCGCAGAACTCGAGCATCACCTGCTTCGGCTTGCCTTCGACGCGCGAGAGTCCGACCGCGAAGAGGATCGCGAACACGACGATCTGCAGGACTTCGTTCTTGGCTGCCGCCTCGAAGAAGCTCTGCGGGAACATGTGTTCGAGCACGCCAGAGAACGTGATCTTGGTCTGTGCATACTCGGTGCCGGCGGTCGCCGATGCGTCAGCGAGCGAGATCCCAACGCCGGGCTTCATGAGGTTCACGGCAATGAGGCCGATCGCGAGCGCCAGCGTGGTGACGACCTCGAAGTAGATGATCGATCGGAAGGCGAGGCGCCCGACCTTCTTCATGTCGTCCCCGTGGCCGGCGATGCCGACGACCAGCGTGCTGAAGAGCAGCGGGACGATGAGGGTCTTGATGAGCCGCAGGAAGACGGACGATGCCGCCTTGAGGCCCACGATCACGTTGGGATGGTCGGCGGCCGGGAAGGCCAGTCCGATCACGATGCCGATGGCCATCGCGATGAGGATCTGCACCGTTGGCGAGATACCGGTGCGTGGCGCGCTGGGCGCGGGGACGGCGAGAGCGTTCATCAGTCGCGGAAAGGGGGGAGGGCGGGTCGCGGCTCGGTGCGCTGGACACGGAAACCTACGCCCGCCCCTCCCACCGCGTCAGGGCACGACGGGCTCGAATTGGGCGCTGAAATGCCGCAGGAACCTCGGTTCCTTCACGATCCGGAACCCACGCACCTCGTCGCGACGGCGGAGCACCTCCTCGAACGTCTCGGCGACGTATTCGATGTGGCTTTGCGTGTAGACACGCCTCGGGATCGCGAGTCGCACCAGCTCCATCACCGCGGGAACTAGCGCGCCCGCGGCGTCGTAGGTGCCGAACATGACCGAGCCGATCTCGACGCAGCGAATGCCGGCGAGCGTATAGAGCTCGCAGACCAAGGCTTGTCCGGGGTACTCGCGGACCGGGATGTGCGGGTAGAGCGCTTTCGCGTCCACATACACCGCGTGCCCGCCGATCGGCCGCATGAGCGGAACCCCCAGCGAGTGCAGGTGATCGCCGAGGAAGGTCGTGCTCCTGATGCGGTACTCGAGATAATGCTCGTCAAAGACCTCCTCGAGCCCGATCGCGATCGCTTCCATGTCGCGCCCGGAGAGGCCGCCGTAGGTGGTGAAGCCTTCGGTGATGATGAGCAGATCGGTGCACTGCTCAGCGAGCGCCTCCTCGCGGAGCGCAAGGAAGCCGCCCATGTTCGCGAGCGCGTCCTTCTTGGCGCTCATCACCGCGCCGTCGGCGAGCGCGAACATGCGTTGCGCGATCTGGCGGTACGTGAGTCCGTTCATCCCCGGCTCGCGGTGCTTCACGAACCAGCTGTTCTCGGCGATCCGGCAGCAGTCGAGCAGGAAGCGCACCCCGTGGCGCGCGCAGATGGTCGAGACCGTTGTGGCATTCTCGAGGCTCACCGGCTGCCCGCCGCCGGAGTTGTTGGTCACCGTGAGGATCACCGCGCCAACGGCACTGCCATGCTGCCTCAGCAAATGGTCGAGCGCGACCACGTCCATGTTGCCCTTGAACGGATGCTCGAATGACGGATCGAGTCCTTCGGCGATGGGAATGTCGATCGCGGTCGCGCCCGAGAACTCGATATTCGCGCGTGTGGTGTCGAAGTGCGTGTTCGCGATGAACACCTTGCCCTTGCCGCCCAGTGTGCCGTAGATGATCCGCTCGGCGGCGCGCCCCTGGTGCGTGGGGAGCACATGCGCCATGCCGGTGAGGTCATGCACGGCGCGCTCCATCCGCTTCCACGAACGCGAGCCGGCGTACGCCTCGTCGCCGACCATCACGCCTGCCCACTGGTCCACACTCATCGCCGAGGTGCCGCTGTCGGTGAGCAGGTCGATGATGACCTTGTCGGAGTCGAGCAGGAATGGGTTGTAGTGCGCGTCACGAAGTGCGTCGATGCGCTCGGCCTCGGTGGTGAGGCGGATCGGCTCGACGCTCTTGATGCGGAATGGCTCGATGATCGTGCGGTGTCGCATCGATGGGCTCCGGTGGCGATGGCGAACGCTACCGCCGACGTGCCAACGGGTCTGTCAGGTCAACGGCAGTCCGGTGTCGGGGAATCGCCTATATCATGCATGTCATGTGCATGATATCGTTTCCGGGGTCTGCCTCACCGCCCGCCTACTCCGCCGAGGTCCCGATGGCTGTCGCGCGATTGCCGCTGATCGAGTCGCACCCCACCTGGCGCGCAGCCCAAGTGGTTGGTCTGCTCGCCACCGTCGCACTCCTGGTCGCGTTCGTGGCCGCGCCCACGACCTCGCTCCACCTGCTGTGGGACATGGTGATCCCGCTGCTGCCGGCGGTGTTCATTGTGAACCCGATGCTCTGGCGGAACGTCTGTCCGCTCGCGTCACTCAATGAGCTCGGGGGACGCCGACGGGAATCGCCGACGCTCGGACCCACGTGGCTCGTTCCCAGTTGGGCGGTCGGCATCGCGCTGCTCGCGCTCCTGGTCCCGGCGCGTCGCTTCCTGTTCAATGCCCACGGGCTACCCATGCTCGTCACGGTGAGCGCGGTGGCTGTGCTCGCGCTCGCATCGGGGTTCGTGGTGTCGCGGCGCGGCGGCTTCTGCAACTCGATCTGTCCGGTGCTCCCGGTGGAGAAGCTCTACGGACAGGCGCCGCTCATGGACGTGGGGAGTGCGCGCTGCTCTGACTGCAACAAGTGTGCGTCGCTGGGATGCGTGGATCTCGCGGGGCGCAAGAGCGCAGTGCAGAGCGTCGTCTCGGCAGGCACACGGACCTGGGCGTTGACTCCGTTCGGACTATTCGCGGCCGCGTTTCCCGGGTTCATCATCGGCTACTTCACGACCGAGGACGGTCCGTTCACGAGTGCGCTCGCGGTGTACGGGCAGGTGGCCCTCTGGAGTGCGGCAAGCCTGTTCATCGCGCTCGGCCTGGTCCTTGTGAGCCGCGTGCGCAGTGCCGTCGCGCTCTTCCTCTTGGGCGCTGCGTCGATCGTCGCGTACTACTGGTTCGCAGCGCCGAGGCTCGTCACGGCATACGGCGGCGGAGCGTTCACGGGCGAGATCGTGCGCGCGGTGGCGCTGTTGGGCATCGCGGTGTGGGGCCTGCGAGGTTGGCGTCAGGCCGCGCGCACGGGCAATGCGCGGCGCCCGCTCGCGATGACGCCGCCGCCGAGCACCACGTCGCCGTCATAGAGCACGACCGACTGGCCCGGCGAGATCGCGAACACGGCTGAGTCGAGCACCACCTCGACCTCACCAGCATCGCTACGCACGAGCGTGCCCGGCACCGGTGGCGCGCGGTGGCGGATCCGCACCTGGATCGCCGCACCGAGCGCCGGCGGCGTGGGCACGAGCCAGTTCACCTCGCGCGCGACGAGCCCGCGTCCGAGCAGCGCCTCGCGCGGTCCGATCACGACGGCGCGATCCTCGGGCCGCAGCGCGACAACGAACATCGGCTCAGGGGACCCGCCGGGCAGTCCACGTCGCTGTCCCACAGTGTAGCGCGCGAATCCCTCGTGCTGGCCGACCACGGTGCCGTCGAGTGTGACGATCGGGCCCGGCGAGAGTGCAGGCGCGTCGGCGGGCAACTCACGCTCGAGCACCTTCACGTAGTCGCCGTCAGGGACGAAACAGATCTCCTGACTCTCCGCTTTCTCGGCGGTGATCAGTCCGAGCTCGCGCGCCAGGGCGCGCGTCGCCTCCTTCGTCATGCTGCCCACAGGAAGGATCATGCGGGTGAGCACCGCGCGGTCGATCCCCCAGAGGAAATAGGTCTGATCCTTCGCGTCGTCCTCGCCGCGAAGGAGCCGGCCGTCGGCGACGCGCGCATAATGCCCGGTGGCGATGAAGGGCGCATCGATCACGTCGGCCTTCTCTAGCAGGTCGCGGAACTTCGTGAACGTGTTGCAGCGCACGCAGGGGATCGGCGTGCGGCCCGCGGCGTATTCGGCGACGAAGTCGGCGACGACGTCGCGGCCGAAGCGGTCCTGCAGGTTGAGGACGTAGTGTGGGATACCCAAGTGCTCGGCCACACGGCGCGCATCGTTCACGCTCTCGAGCGAGCAGCAGGGCCGGTCAGGGACCTCACCGCCGTCATGGAAGAGCTTCATCGTCACGCCGACCACATCGTAGCCGTCGCGGACGAGCAGTGCCGCCGCGACCGACGAATCGACACCGCCCGACATCGCGACCAGCACACGCGGCTTCGTACCGGCCGCGAGCGAGTGCGGCAGTGGGACGTCGAGGAGGCAGCGGTCGTCGGTCATGGCGGCGCGCGGTTCAGGTGACGCCGGCGAGCCCGCGCGCCTTCTGGATCAGCGCGGGGAAGAGCTCGGCCACGCGGTCGATGTCGGCGGTCGTGGAGAGCGAGCCGAGGCTCATGCGCACGGCTGCGCTCGCGAGATCGGCGCGCACACCCATCGCCGCGAGCACATGCGACGGTGTGACGCCCCCGCTCTGGCAGGCCGATCCGCTGGAGGCGGCCACGCCCTGCAGGTCGAGCGCCATGAGCAGCGACTCCGAGTCGGTGCCCGGCACCGAGATGTTGAGAATGTGCGGGGCGCGCTTGGCGCCGCGGCCGTGCACGAGCGCATCGGGGACGCGCGCGAGCAGTGCGGCCTCGAGCCGGTCGCGCATCGCTTCGAGCGCGATCCAACGTGCGTCGCGCTCTTCGACCGCGAGTTCCATCGCGCGCGCGAGTCCGACGGCGTACGGCACATTCTCGGTGCCGGGGCGACGGCCGCGGTCCTGCGTGCCGCCAAAGAAGAGCGGCTCGAACGGTGTGCCGCGGCGAATGAAGAACGCCCCAATACCCTTGGGCGCGCCGAACTTGTGGCCGCTCACGGCGACGAAGTCGAACGGGATCTTCCGTGCGTCAATGTCGATCTTCCCGAACGCCTGCACGGCGTCGGTGTGGAAGAGGCCACCCGCCGCCTTGGTGAGCTGCGCGAGTTCCTCGATCGGCTGGATGACGCCGGTCTCGTTATTGATCCACATCACCGAGGTCAGGGCGAGATCGCCGGCGCCGATCTGCACACGAGCGTCATCCAATGAAACAGTGCCGTTGCCCTCGGCCTTCAACAGTCGCTCCTCGGCGCCTTCCTTGGCCGCCTGATGCACTGCCTGAAGCACCGCCTTGTGCTCCATGGGCGATGAGACGATCGCCTTCTTGCCCTTCGCCTTGAGCACGCGCCAGCCACCGAGCACCGCGAGGTTGTCACCCTCGGTGCCGCCGCTGGTGAAGCAGATCTCGTCGGACGCCGCACCGAGGCAACGGGCGACGCGCTCGCGCGACTCGTCTAGAGCGGCGCGAGCCTCACGGCCCCAGCGATGCGTGGACGAGGCGTTGCCGAATCGCGGCCCGAAGTAGGGGGCCATGGCCTCGAAGACCTCCGGACGGACGGGGGTCGTGGCAGCGTGGTCGAGGTAGATGGGAGCGGCGGTCATCGGTCACGAAATATAGGGGGAATGCCGCGCTATTTGACGCGGAGGACCCGAGTTGCAGCCTCAACGACATGTCCGGCCTCCGGCCGGCCGGCCCCCCGCACGCACGGCTGCGGATTCCGGCATGTATGCCCCTCGTGTCGTCGTGCCGTAGTTCGCCGAGCCGGGGCAGTGATAGACCTTCGACGACAGGTTGAGCCAGACACGGACTGCCGTCGGGTCCGGCGGGTCGGCGCCCACCTCCATGCGCAGGATGTCGCTCTTGGTGAGCACCGGTTCGACTCGAAGGACGGGGTGGAGCTCGATGCCGTTCGCGGCGTTGCCGACCTGCCCGTGGTCGTTGTCCCAGAAGGCGACGCCGGTGACCTCTATGAGCAGGCCGTACGCGAGGCTGTCCACTGCGCGACGCGCTTCGGCGAAGTCCGACGCATGGCGGCTGCCGATCGCGCAGGATGAATCGGGGATCTCGGCGATGAGCAGCTTGGTCGAGTCCGTCGGATCGACGAGTACGAGGTGGAGGTCGCCGTCGGACTCCGGGCGCGTATGCGACAGAATGGCGCGCACGCGGAAGGTGCGGCGCTCCATCGCGAGCCGTCCGTGCGGCGGTCGCGCTTCGCGCGGCTCGGGAAGTGAGACGAGCGCTGCGATCGATGTCGGCTCTGCCGTCAACGAGACTGAATCGCGATCGGGATCGGTCAGGGTCTTCACGGTCCACCGCTGACTGCCGCAGCTCGCGCCCTGCTGCGCGGCGAGCAGGGCAGGGAACATCAGGGCGATCGACAGCATGCTGACGTGCATGGAAGCAGCCTCGTAGCGCATGTTAGCGCATGAACGCGGCGGCATTGCCGCCATCGACTGAGATGACGCACCCCGTGGTCGCTTCTGCCTGCGCGAGCCAACCGAACGCCGCGGCGACGTCGGCACCGGTGGTCTCGCGGCTGAGCAGGTTCTGCTTGAAATAGGCGTCGGGCGTGAGTCCTCGCGCCTTGGCGCGCGCCTCGAGCACGCCGCCGCCGAAGAGGTCGGTGCGGATCCGGTCGGCGTTCACGGCATTGGCGCGGATCGCGTGCGCGCCGAGGTCCACGGCGTACTGCCGCATGAGCGCGAGCAGACCGGCTTTGGGCACCGCGTACGGTCCGAACTCCGGCCCCTGGTTCACCGCGCTCTTGGACGCGTTGAAGAGCAGGCACCCGCCCATGCCCTGCGCGAGCAGCACGTCGGTCGCCGCGCGCGCAGCACGTTCGTGACCGAGGAGGTTGATGTCGAGCGACGCCTCGAGTGCGCGCTCGCCGGCCTCGGTATGCAGTAGCCCCTGCGGCGCCGTCCCCGCGTTCGACACCAACAGGTCGAGTCCACCAAAGGTCAGCACACATCGCTCGACCGCGGTGCGCACCGACGCCGCGTCGGTCACGTCCATCTCCGCAGTCGCGAGGCGCGTACCGGCCAGCGCACCGGCCCGCGCACCGGCCCGCCCACCGGCCCGCATACCGAGTTCTCTCGCGAGTCGTGCGAGTGCCGCGGCGTCGCGGTCGGTGACCATGAGGTGCGCGCCGAGCGCGAGTAGATGCTCAGCGGTCGCACGGCCGATCCCGGCCGCTCCGCCCGTCACGAGGGCGATCTGCCCGGCGAGTGGGCCGGTCGCAGCGCTCTTGGCGAGTTTCGCCTGCTCAAGACTCCAGTACTCCACGTCGAACAGGTCCTTCTCGCTCACCGGATGGAATCGCCCCGCCGCCTCGGCGTCGAGCATCACCTGCGACACGCGCGCCAGGATGTCCCCGGCGACGCGCGCGTCGGCGAGCGTGCGACCCAGTGTCAACGCACCGAGTCCGGGCACCAAGACCACGCGCGGCGCGGTGTCGAGCATCGTGAGCGGGCGATGGGCGCGCGCGGTACCGCGGGCGAAGTAATCACAGTACCAGCGCGAGTACTCGGCGACGGCGCTCTCGCATGCGGCGGTGATCGCACGACCGTCGGCGTCGGCAGGGAGGTCGAGCCACATGGGACGCGGCTTGGTGCGGATCACATGATCCGGCGTCACGGTGCCGCGCGCGGTGATCGCGCGCGCGGTGGGCTGCGCGAGCAACGCGAGGATCGCCGCGTCGGCGCGCCACTCAAGGACGAAGCGCCCCGCGCCCGCGCGCGCGACCGCGCCTCGAAGTCGCGGTGCCACGGCGGCGCGACGGCGTTCGACGTCTGGCGAGGTCACCGCCGCGACCGCGGTGGCACCTGCAGTCGTGGCGGCGGGTCGTGCGTCGACCGACGGCCGCGTGTTCGCACGCCACGACTCGGCCGCGGTCACGCCGGCGATCATCCGCTCGTAGCTCTCCTGGGCGGTCTCGCCCCATGTGAAGATCCCATGCTGCTCGAGGATGAGTCCGTGCTTGCCGCTGAGATCACGTCCGAGTTCCACCACGCGCCGCGCGAGCGCGAAGCCCGGCATCACGTACGGGATGAAGAGGAACGCGTCGCCCCAGACCTCCGCGGCCAGTGCCTGCGCATCGGGTTGATCCTGTAGCGCTAGCACGGCGTCGGCGTGCGTATGATCGACGTACTTGCCCGGCAGGAACGCGTGGAGCAATGCCTCGACCGAGGGCGTGGGGCTCGACGGGTCGAGCAGTTGCGAGCGGAGTGCGTCGACCATCGCGTCGTCGCTCAGCGACTCGAGTTCGCAGAGCCGGAGCAGCGGCGCAAGCCGACAGGCGGGGAAGCCGGCGGGCTCGATCGTCGCGAGGTCCCAGCCGCTCCCCTTCACGAAGAGCACGGTGACCGGTTCGCCTGAGATCTCGCGACCGACGGACTTCACCGACGTGTTTCCGCCGCCGTGGAGCACGAGCGATGGATCGGCGCCGAGGAGTCGCGAGGTGTGCACACGGAGGGCGAGGTCAGAACCCCAGGCTGCGCCGTACCGCTCGACGGCGCTGGTCGCCTCGGTGGCGCGATACTCAGAACGCATGAGCACACGGGGAGCGGAGGGGGCTGCGGTAATGCATGCAGCGAAGCTATCGGTCAGCGCGAGGACCCACCAGTTGCGCGGCACGGCATGTCAGTACACGGCACGCCAGTACACGGCACGCCAGTACACGGCACGCCAGTTGCGCGGCACACCAGCCTGCTGCACTGTCCGAGGCCGCGCCGCGGGCGTATCGTTGCCCGACCATGACGTCCTCAACTCGCCTCTCAGTCACTCGCGCGGTCGCCGCACTCGTGTTCAGTGCCGCCGCACCACTCGCGGCGGCTCCGGTGCTCCTGCAGGTCCAAGTGAGCGCGCCGGTCGTGTCGACGCCGACTGGGGTGCCGCTCGGTGCGGCCGCAGTGGAACAGACGACAGTCGGCACTGCGCCGGCCGCCCGCCTCATCGTCGCATTCGACGGACTCGGCGTCGGTTTCACTGGTCCGCAGGGGACCGCCACGCTCCGGAATCCTTCGGACAACTCGCTCGCGGTCGGCCGCGACCAGATCGTGCAGACGGTGAACTCCCAACTGGCGATCTTCACACGCCGCGGTGCCATCTACGACTCGACTGGACGAGTGCTGCGAGGGCCGGTGCCGACGAATCAGATCTTCAGTGGCTTTGGCGGTGCGTGCGGATCGAACAACAACGGCGATGCGGTCGTGCGCTATGATCAACTCGCCGAGCGTTGGCTGCTGGTGATGCCGATATTCCGGCGTGTGCCGTGGCGGACGCCGAGGCCGACCGCAGCGCCCAGCGATTCGGGACGGTTCGCGATGTGCTATGCCGTGAGTGCCACGAGCGACGCGCTTGGTGCGTGGCATCGGTATGAGTTCGACCGGACGCTCTTCCCCGACTATCCGCGGCCCGCCGTCTGGCCGGATGGCTACTACACGCCGACGAGCACCGGGGACGATGTCATCGAGAAGCACGTCTGCATCGCCGACCGCGTGCGCATGCTGGCCGGTGAGGCCGCGACGGAGCAGTGCATCATCGTCCCGGATGTGAACTTTCTCAATACCTCCGATCTCGACGGCACCGGCCTGCCGCCAGCGGGCGCCCCGAACATCATCGTCGCCGCCGGCGGCTCGCAGCTCAAGGGGATCATCGATGCCGACGAGCTGCAGGTGTGGGCGTTGCACGTCGACTGGGACGATCCCCGCCGCACGCGCCTCGACGGGCCACAACACCTCGCGGTGGCGCCGTATCGCTATCTCTGCGGCGGACAGCTCACGCGCTGCGTGCCGCAGCCGGGCACGGACCGCCGGCTCGATGCCCAAGGCGACAAGGTCATGCCGCGGCTGGTGTACCGGCGCTTTGGGACGCACGAGGCGCTTGTCGCAGTGCATTCGGTCAACACGGCCGCAGGTGGTGGCGGCGTACGCTGGTACGAGTTGCGCGTCGGAGCCAGGCGTGCACTCGTGGTGCATCAGCAGGGGACGTACGCTCCCGACTCGCACTTTCGCTGGATGGCGAGCCCCGCGCTCGATCGGTTGGGCAACATCGGCATGGGGTACTCGTTCGGCGGAGCTGCGGACTTTCCCGGACAGCGATTCGCGGGTCGCACTCCCGACGCACCGCGCGGTGTGCTTTCGCTGCGCGAGGCGATCCTCGCCACGGGCGGCGCGTCGCAGACGACGACACTGAGATGGCAGGACTACACGCAGACGGCGATCGATCCCGTGGACGACTGTACGGTCTGGTACGTTGGCGACTACCTCCGTGTCGGTGCGACCTCGTACTCGACCAGGATCGGCGCCTTCCGCATGCCCGGCTGCGAGTAGCGGCTCAGCGCGTTGCGAGCACGACCGCCAGGACGATCGCCGCGATCAGTGAGACGGCCGCGAGCGCCCACGGCACCCAGAACGGGACCTGCGAGAGCGCCCGGCGTGCGCCGCTCAGCCGCGCCGAGCTCGCGTTCGGATGGAGCAGTCGCACGAGTTCATCCCCGGTCCGCGGCCGGTCCGACGGCTTCTTCTCAAGGCACAGCATCACTGCCCGCACGAGGTGCGCCGGCGCGTCGGGCCGTCGCGGGCCGATCGGCTCTGGCGCGCGCGTGCGATGCGCCTCCATGACGATCTGCGGGGTCCTGCCGGTGAACGGCGGATGCCCCGTCAGCATCTCGTACGCGATGACGCCGATCGCGTAGAGATCGGCCCGGTGATCGAGTCGGTCGTCGCCCGCGGCCTGCTCCGGCGCGATGTACGTCGGCGTACCGAGACTCATGCCCGGCGTCGTGATCCGCATCGCCGCGGTCGCCGTGCCCAGTCCCTCGGCGGCGCGCTCCAACGCCTTGCCGATGCCGAAGTCGAGCACCACCGCCTGTCCGTGGAAGAACATCACGTTCTCGGGCTTGATATCTCGATGCGCGACGCCTTCCTCGTGCGCGTACGAGAGCGCGCGTGCGACCTCTTCCACGACGCGGACGATGTCGGCGATCGCCATCGGTCGCTCGCGTGACATCCGCTGCCGGAGTGACTCGCCGTCGACGAGCGGCATGGTGTAGTAGAGATGCGCTCCAGCTTGGCCGGCGGCGAGGAGCGGCACGATGTGCGGATGCTGCAGTCGCGCCGCGAGCATGATCTCGCGCTTGAATCGCTCCGACGAGAGGGTCGCCGCGAGCTCAGGCGAGAGGACCTTGATCACGACCGGTCGTCCCAGCGCGTTCTCGGTCGCGACGAAGACGCGCGACATGCCACCGCGCGGCAACTCCCGCTCGAGTGTGTAGGCGGCACCGAGTGCGTCCTGGACCTCGGCCTGCAGCGTCGCGTCGTGCATGTGCAGCCCTCCGGCAGATGCTACGAATGTACGGCGGCCGGCCCCGCGCCGCATCGGGGAGTCTCCTGCCTGTCTCATGCCGCGGCGCCGACACCGCGGCGCCGGCGCATCGCGGGTGCCTGTTGCGGGTGCCTCGCCAGCGTGGGAAGTTTGTAGTCGGATGCGGGCGGCGATGGGTCGGTGCCCGCGCGAGCAGCCATGACCATTCTGGAGAGAGCGATGCGGAGCAGCCGACGGGCGCGGGTCGTGGTCACAGTGACATTGGCGGCAGCAGCGGTGGTCTCTGGTTGCGATCGCCGCGCGTCCGCCACCGCGCCCGAACCAGGCGTCGCGCGCGCGCTCGCCGAGTCGCGCGCGCTCGCGGTCTCGGATCTCCGGTATCGCGTACGATTCGACGTTCCGCTCGCCCGCGACTCCGCGGTCACCGGCGTTGTGGTGGCCACGTTCGAGTGGAAGGGAGCCGGGCGGGACCTTGTCCTCGATTTTCGCGCGCCCGCTGAGAACGTCGGTCTCGTCGCACTGGACGGTGACTCGGTCGCACATCGCGTGGTGCAGGATCACATCGTCATCCCCGGCCGGCTGGTGGCCGACGGCGGGCGCAGCGTGACGGTCGCGTTCCGCAGCTCCGACGCCGCGCTCAATCGCAACGAGGAGTTCCTGTACGCGCTCTTCGTGCCCGATCGCGCGTCGACGGCCTTTCCGGTCTTCGAGCAGCCTGACCTCAAGGCGCGCGTCGCCGTCACGCTGGTGATCCCTGCCGAGTGGGACGCGCTCTCGAACGGCGCGTTGGCCTCGCGCGACAGCGCCGGAGCGCCTGGCCGGCACACGCTCAGCTTCGCCCCCACCGAGCCGATCAGCACATACCTGATCTCGTTCGCGGCCGGCAGGCTGCAGCGGCTCGAGGGCGAACGAGATGGCCGACGCTACACCATGTTCCATCGCGAGACCGATGCCGCGAAGGTCGCGCGCAATGCCAAAGCGATCTTCGACCTGCATGCCGCCTCGGTGCGCTGGCTCGAAGCGTACACGGGGATCGCGTATCCATTCGGCAAGTTCGACTTCTTCGCGGTGCCTGCCTTCCAGTTCGGTGGCATGGAGCATCCCGGTGCGGTCTGGTACCGTGCCGACGCGCTCTTCCTCGACGAGTCCCCTTCACGCTCGCAGGAGCTCGGCCGTGCGAGCCTGATCGCGCACGAGACCGCGCACATGTGGTTCGGCGATCTCGTCACCATGCGCTGGTTCAACGATGTGTGGATGAAAGAGGTCTTTGCCAACTTCATGGCGGCGAAGATCGTGCAGCCGTCGTTCCCCGACATCGATCATGATCTGCGGTTCTTCCAGGCGCACCATGGGTCGGCATATGGCGTCGACCGTACGCCTGGCGCGAATCCCATTCGGCAGGACCTCGCGAACCTGCGCGACGCGGGCTCGCTCTATGGGGCGATCATCTACCAGAAGGCGCCGGTGGTGATGAAACAGCTCGAGACGTTGGTGGGCGACACGACGTTCCGCGACGGGCTCCGGCGCTACCTCGACGCGCACCGATTCGGCAACGCGACCTGGGACGATCTTGTCACCGTCCTCGACGAACTGACGCCCGAGGACGTGCGGAGATGGAGCGGCGCGTGGGTCGAGGAACCGGGGCGGCCGACGATCGTGTCGCGGTGGGAGAATGGGGCCCTCGTGCTCGAGCAGCGCGACGACTGGAGTACGCTGGCGGGCCGATTCGCTGCGCCAGACGCCCGGCGCGCGCCGAACGCGGCCGTGCGGGCGGTGCGCGATCTTCGCTGGATGCAGCGCGTGACGGTCCTGGTCGGCTGGGATAACACGACGGTACTCCTCAAAGGCTCGCTACGCAGCGATTCCGTGGCGGTCACTCTGTCGGCAGAGTCCGGCGTGCCCGCCAGCGAACCTGATCTGATCCTGCCCGGAGTGGATGGTCAGAGCTATGCACGCTTCCCTCTCTCGGAGTCGACGCGCACCCGGTTGCTCGCGCGCGCCGGAGAGCTCGAGCGTCCACTCGAACGTGCGGTCGCGTGGCAGTCGCTTTACGAGGAGATGCTCGACGGAACGCTCGCACCGCGATCGTTGCTCGACGCCGCGCTCGCGGCGCTCACGGCGGAGCCCGACGAACTCGTCGCGTCGCAGATCACCGGGCTGATCAGCGGGACCTATTGGCGTTGGCTCGATGATCCCACTCGCCGCGCCGTGGCGCCAGAGGTCGAACGTGTGCTCTGGGCGGCGCTCGAGCGCGCGCCGAATGCCGGCCGTAAAGGCTCGCTCTTCGGCACGATCATCGGCGTCACACTCACTGACGACGGCGTCGCGCGCCTCGAGCGCATCTGGCGCAAGCGTGAAGTGCCACGTGGCTTCCCGGTATCGGAGTCACAGTTCATCGCGATCGCGGAGGGACTCGCGATCCGCGAGGTGCCGGGCGCCGAGGCGCTCCTCGACGAGCAGGAAGCGCGGATCACCAACCCCGATCGCCAAGCGCGCCAGCGATTCATGCGTCCCGCACTC
>JANOTB010000095.1:0-16374 GCA_031416115.1 Gemmatimonadota bacterium | reverse complement strand
GTCGGGGCGCGCCTGCGCCTCGAGGACCGCGCCCGTCGCCAGCAGAACGGACACCGCGACGACGCCAGTGAGCACGAACGAGCGCAGGCGCGCGCGTCGGCGCGCGCGCAGCGTTGGATAGATCGGGAGCAGGTCGGAGCGTTGGGAGGTCATGCGGATGGTACCCCACTGCGAGTGAGCCGTGCGGTCAAGTGCGACACGCCAATTACTGTGCGGCCGGCGCGTTCGTTGACATTCCCGCGTTGCTCCCGCCCTTCGTGATCCCCGCGAGAACGCTCTCGACGAGGTTCCGCTTGGAGTAGTCCCCCTGACTGAGGATGCCGGTCAGGTCGCGGGCACCCAGGACCTCGGTCTGGATCGCGCGAGCATCCCAGCCTTCGGTAGCGCGGCGTTCGATGCGGCCCACCACCTCCTCGATCCACTCCGCCTTGGCCAGCAGCAGATCCACCGGCCGTTCGAGCAGCCCACGGTGCGCGTCGAAGAACCGCTTGGGCTTGAGCCCCGCGATCCGTCGCAGGTGACCGATCTGACCCCGAATGTCCTCACCCGGGTGCGCGACACGCACCTTCACGCCGATGAACAGATCACCGCCGAACACCGTTTCGCGCTCCTCGTCCCAGACCACATGATGGTCCCGGGAATGCCCCGGCGTGTGCAGTAACGTGAGTGCCGGGTGCTCGAACGGGGCAGGGGGCGCAGCGAGAGGGCTCGCGGATCCCCAGCAGAGCCGTCGGTACCACCCGATCGGCTCGGGATGCGCGATGCGTGCAAGCGTCTCCGGGGCGAGCCCGACCGGCACACCGAGCGCGGCGAGGCGCCCGACGTTGCCGGCGTGATCCTCATGATAGTGCGTGACCAACGCACCCTCTGGCCGCGCGGTGGCGATCCACTGGGCGACGTCGTCGGCGACAGCGGGGAAGGCCGTGTCGATGAGCACGCCGCGCAGGACGTATGCGCTCACCTCGAACTTCATGGCGCGACTCGTGCGCGTGGAGCACCGGAGCCGCGTGACGTCGCCGTGGGAGATGACCTGAAGCATTGCTTGAACGATAACGTGCGGGGCCGTATACTCTGGTAAGACGCAGGACGCCGCCGGCGCCCGGCCACCCACGGCCGGCGTCGGATTTTTCTACCCCCAGAGGCACGTCGGCATGATCGAGGCCCTCAAGCAGAAGCTGACGGACGAGGCGGAGAAGCTCCGGTTCGAGCTCAACGTCACGCTCCCCAACGAGATCCGGAAAGCCGTCGAACTCGGCGACCTCCGCGAGAACTCGGAGTACAAGGCCGCCCTCGAACGCCAGCAGTTCGTGCAGGCGCGCCTCGGTCAGCTCACCAAGCGCCTCTCAAAGCTCTCGTCGATCGACGAGTCGCAGATCGCCACCGATGCGGTGGGGATGGGGTCGAAGGTCACGGTCGAGGATACCACGTCGAAGGAGCGCGAGAAGTTCCACATGATCTTCGGCGACGCCGAAGACTTCGATGAGGGTCAGGTGACGATGTCGTCACCGATCGGGCGCGCGCTGCTCGGCAAGAAGGTCGGCGATCTGGTGCTGCTCAAGCTCCCCACGCTCAAGCGCAATCTGAAGGTCGTGGCGCTCGTGACGATCCATGACCAGCCGGGCTAGTCGGTCCGAGGCTCGTCGAGCGCCGCCTTGAGCGCCGCATTGAGCGCGCCGTCCTCGGCCGTGATCGGCCCCACATGGCGCCACCGCAGCGTACCGTCGCGTCCGATCAAGTAGCTCGCCGGCACACCGATCGCGAGAAAGGTCGTGCTCACGCGGTCGTCGGGATCGTACCACATCGCATACGACGCGCCGAGCGCGGTAGCGAACTCCGCGACCTTCTGGCGATCCTCGTCCACGTCGATGCTGACACCCGCGACGACGAGCCCCGCCGCGCGATGCCGTTGGTGCAGCGTCTCGAGTGCTGGGATCTCCTGTCGGCACGGTTTGCACCAGGTCGCCCAGATGTTGAGCAACACGACTTCGCCCTTGAGGTCGGCGAGTGCGATCGGCGTGCCGTCGGCTTTCTCGGCGGCGTAGCTCGGCGCTGGTGCGCCGACGGCGACCGTCGCACGCGGTGCGCTCTCGCCGGCGCAAGCGGTCGCGAGCAGCGCGGTGACGAGGAGCGCGCTCGAGAGGCGCGAGTGCCCGATCAACGCTGCCCCGTGCGGATCCGCGCGAGCTCCACGCGACTCGGCTTGCCGGGGATCGTCCATGCGATCAGCACACCATCGTCGGTGCGGGCCATGCGCGGGAAGCCACTCGACCGCGTGCCGCTCGACGGGCTCACGACCACATGCGGCTCCACCCTGCCGTCACGCCGGACGATCCGGGCACGTACTTGCGCCGTGTCACCACCCACGCGCTCGATCCAGCTCACAAGCGCCGCGTCGCCGGAGAGCATCTCCACGTCCACGCGCCCCGCTGGCAGGCCGCCGTCGGCACGCACCGGTGCGCTGAACGTTGCGCCGGCGTCGGTCGAGAAGACCACGTTCACCCGCGAGGTGTCCTGCGCTCCCGTGAACCAGACCGCCACCACCGTGTCACCGATCGCCGACGTCGCCGGTCCGTTCACTGGGCAGTAGTCGATCTTCCAGCCGTCGTTGTGCAATGGAGCGGGCGCCGTCCACTCGCCGTTCACGAGTCGCACCACCGACATGTCGCGGATCTCGTCGTCGCTGCGGTCACGATAGACCACGATCGGTCCCTTGGACGTCATGGCACTCGCGGTCTGGCAGCAGTCACAGGTGCGCGGATCGAGCATCCGCGTGGTGGTCACCGCGCCGTCGGCCCAATTGGCGAAACCGAGCTGCATAGCGCCGCCATGGCCCTCGGCGGGCTCCTTGCCGGTGCTCGCTTTGATCGAGTCCTTCAGGAGCGCCCCCGCGGTGCCGTCGAGCAAAATGATGTTCGCGCCGCCATTCCCCGTGGGCAGGATCGTCACGAAGCCATGTTCGGCGGGTACGCCTGCCGCATGCGGAAACGCGCTCGCGCCCCAGGTGGCACCACCATCACGCGACTCCGAGAGATGCACGTCGTACGCGTAGCGACCGCTGCCGCTGCGCTGCAGCCAATGTGCGAGCAGCCGGCCCTCGCCCAGCGGCACGACCGAGGGAAAGTCGGCCCAGTTCACGAACAGATCCGTGCGGCGCACGATCTCAGTCGGTGCGGACCAGGTCGTGCCGTCGGGTGCCAGCGTGGCGAGCCGGAGCGCGACACTCGAGTCCGCGTTGCGCTCGAGCCAGCTCAGGGTCATCTGCCCGTCCGGTCCGGAACCCACGAACGGCTCGGCGGCGTCGACTCCGGTGGGGGAGGGGACAGGCTCCACCGACAGTGGGAGCGGGCCGCCCTCGGTCGCGCAGCTCGTGGCGCCACTGGCGGCGAGGAGGATCGCGCCGAGCAGCACAGTGGAGCGAGAGCGGTGGTTCGTCATTGGCTTGGCCAGGAAAGGCGAGAGTCGTAAAGCGAGAGTCGAAAGGTCGCTCTCACGGGCGCACAGGTCAACGCGCCGCGGTCGGCGCTCAGGGAGCGACCGAGAAGATCCGCTGTACGTCCTGTTCGAACTCCTCGAGTGCACTGCGCACACCGGCGTCGGTCCAGTGCAGCAGCACCGCCATGCGCGCAGCCACGCGCGGCGCGACGGCGCGCCCATGGTCCTTGCGGTCGAACGCGAGCGTGGTGCGCCGGATCAACACGTCGCTCACCGTCTCCGCGAACTCTTCCCGCACCGCGTGATCGACGTCCTGCTCGCGCCAAGGCCCCGCGTCGTCGAGTCGCACGTCGCTCGGAGTGGCCACGGCACGTTCACCGGGGAGCGACGCGCTGGCCGTGTCGCACTGGCGTACGCCGCGGCCCACGCGATGCACCACCAGATCCACGCACTGCTCCGCCATTGCCCGGTACGTGGTGAGCTTGCCCCCGGTGATGGTGACCACTCCGGCCGCCGTCGTCGTGATCGCATGCTCGCGACTCGCCGACGAGGGGTTGCCCGCGTTCGTGCTCGCAACGAGGGGGCGGATGCCCGCCCATGCGCTCACCACGTCGTCTTCGGTGAGCCGAGCCGCGGGGAAGAACCGATTGCACGCTGCGAGCAGGTACCGCACATCGGCGCGCGCTGCACGCACCTCACGCGGGTGCTCCTGCGTCGCAGTGTCGGTGGTGCCGATGATCGTGTGCGCCCCCGCCGGCAGTGCGAACATCACGCGTCCGTCGTCGGGCGAGAGCAGAGTGACCGCAGACTTGTTGCCCACGCGACTGGCCGGCACCGCGATGTGCACGCCCTTCGTGCCGCGCACGGTCGGGCCTGTAGCAATCCCCTCCATGCGCCGGACCTCGTCGGTCCACGGCCCCGTCGCATTGAGCACCACGCGTGCCTGCACGCGGATCTCGGCGCCGCCGATCAGGTCGCGCACCAGCGCCCCGTCCGCCGGTCCGTTCGCGCTCGCGCGTGTGAGCGCAATGACCTCGGCGTGGTTGATCACTGTGGCACTCACATGCGCCGCGTCGATCGCATTGGCCAGCGTGAGTCGCGCGTCGTCGGTCGCGGCGTCCCAGTAGGCCGCTCCACCCCGCAATCCCTCAGGCGCGAGTGCCGGCTCCGCTGCGAGCACGCCGTCACGCCCCAGGCGGTGATGCCGTCCCACGTTCCTGAACAGCGCGAGCGCGTCGTAGAGCGTGAGCGCCGCGGCGAGCTGCCAGCGCGGCACGCGAGCCCCCTTGTAGACCGGCCAGGTGAACTGCATCGGCCGCACGAGATGCGGAGCGAGCGCCAGCAGGCGACGGCGCTCCCTGCTCGCCTCGAACACGAGATGCAGGTAGCCGTGCTCCAAATAGCGCACTCCTCCGTGGATCAGCCTCGACGACCGACTCGATGTCCCGGCCGCGAAGTCCTCGCGGTCCACGAGCGCCACTGCGAGCCCTCGACGGGCCGCGTCGCGCGCGATGCCCGCACCCGTGATCCCGCCCCCGACGACCAGCAGGTCGAAGCGCCGGTCGCCGAGTTCGGAGAGGCGCTGGGCGCGCCGGGGGATAGTCGGAGAACTCACGTGGGGAGATTACCGCCCGGCGCCGCAGGACGCGAGGACTCTGCACGCCGAGCGGGCCCCACCTACCTTTACAGATGCCCATCTACGAGCCGGGACGACGCGTCGCGATCATCGCGGGCGTCCGCACCCCATTCGCCAAGGCCGGCACCACCCTTCGGGCACTCAGTGCGATCGAGCTCGGCAAGATCGCCGTGAGTGAGTTGGTGCACCGGACCGATCTCGATCCTGCCTCCCTCGACCTGCTGGTATTCGGCACGGTCCTCCCCTCGGTGTTGGCGCCCAACATCGCACGCGAGATCGCGCTCATGCCGCTACTCCCCAAGCGGCTCGACGCCTACAGCGTCTCGCGCGCCTGCGCCTCGGCCAATCAGGCGATCACGGACGCCGCTGATCAGATCGCGCTCGGTCATGTGCACGTCGCGATCGCGGGCGGCGCCGAGTCGCTCTCGAACGTGCCGATCCTCCACTCGCGCGGCTTCTCCGACGCGCTCGTCGCGGCGAGCAAGGCCAAGACGCTCTCGGCGCGCGTGCAGGCGTTCGCCAAGATCCGCGCCAAGGACTTCATCCCGATCACGCCGGCGATCGCCGAGCCCACCACCGGCGAGTCCATGGGCCAGTCGGCCGAGAAGATGGCGAAGCTCAATGGTGTGACGCGCGAGGAGCAGGACGCACTCGCGCTCGCTTCGCACCTCAACGCCGCCAAGGGCACTGCCGACGGACGCCTCACCGCCGAGATCGTACCGGTGATGGTGCCGCCGAAGTTCGAGACGGCGATGACGAGCGACAACGGCATCCGCACCGACACCACCGCCGATGCGCTCGCCGCACTCAAGCCCGTGTTCGACCGTCGCTATGGGTCGGTCACTGCCGGCAATGCATCGCCGCTCACCGATGGCGGCGCGGCGGTGCTCCTCATGAGCGAGGCGGCCGCCAAGGCCGCTGGACTCAAGCCGAAGGCGTATATCCGCGGCTATGCGTATGCGGCGCTCGATCCAGGCGAGCAGCTGCTGCAGGGTCCGGTACTCGCGGCGCCAGTGGCACTCAAGCGCGCCGGCCTCACGCTCAAGGACATGGACCTGGTCGAGATGCACGAGGCGTTCGCAGCGCAGGTGCTGAGCAATCTCCGCGGATTCGAGTCGCAGTACTGGGCCGAGCGTGCGGGCGTCTCGTCGCCGGTCGGCGCGGTGGACCGTTCCAAGCTCAATGTGATGGGCGGCTCGATCTCGATCGGACACCCATTCGGTGCGACCGGTGCGCGTGTCACTACGACGCTCGTCAACGAGCTCGAGCGCCGCGGCGGACAGTTCGGACTGATGACCGTCTGCGCGGCCGGCGGACTCGGCTTCGCGATGGTCGTGGAGCGCGCATGAGCACTCGACCAGCGGTGACCCTCGAAGTTGTCGACGGCATCGCCGTCCTCACCTTCGATCTCCCCGGCGAATCAGTCAACAAGTTCTCGCCAGCCGTGATCGACGAGTTCAGCGCGCACATCGACCGGATCGAGCAGGACACGTCGATCCGCGGCGCGGTGCTGATCTCGGGCAAGAAGGGCAACTTCGTCGCCGGCGCGGACATCGATCAGTTCCTCGAGTTCCGCACCGCCGCCGACGCCGCCAAGGCGAGCGCGTTCGGTCATGCGATGTTCCATCGCATCGAGAAGGGCCGCGTGCCGGTCGTCGCTGCGGTCGACGGCGCCTGCTTGGGCGGTGGACTCGAGTTCGCGCTCGCTTGCGCGTACCGCATCGCCGCCGACTCGCCCAAGACGCTGTTCGCGCTGCCCGAAGTGAAGATCGGTCTGATCCCCGGTGCTGGCGGCACGCAACGCTTGCCGAAGCGGGTCGGCCTGCAGGCCGCGCTCGACATGATCCTCACCGGCAAGAACGTGCGCGCCAAGAAGGCGCTCCAGATCGGTCTCGTGGACGAGATGGTGCACCCGAGCATCCTCCGGTCCATCGCCATTCAGCGCGCCAAGGAGCTCGCCGCCGGCACCATCGCGCGTCAGCGTGACAGCCGCACGCATGGCGCCAAGGAGATCCTGCTCGACGACAACATGCTCGGACGCGCCGTCGTGTTCCGGCAGGCGCGCGAGCAGACGCTCAAGAAGTCGGGCGGGCACTACCCTGCGCTCTCCGCCGCGATCGACGCGGTGAGCGCCGGGTACTCCGCCGCGTCCGAAGCCCATGGCTACGCCGAGGAAGCGCGCCTCTTCGGCGAGATGGCGATGACGTCGGTGTGCAAGGAGTTGATGTTCCTCTTCTATGCTACCACCGCGCTCAAGAAGGACAGCGGTGTCGCCGACGGCGTGAAGGCGCTCGACGTGCCGCGCATCGGCGTGATCGGCACCGGGTTCATGGGCGCGGGCATCGCCGCCGTGAGCGTGATGCAGGGCATTCCCGTGCGCTTCAAGGACACGGCCGCTGACCGCGTGGCCAAGGGCGTGGCTGCCGTGCGTGAGGTGATCCGCGACGGGCTCACCAAGCGCCGCATCACGCGCCAGCAGTTCGACGATCAGGTGGGACTCGTCTCCGGCACCGTGGAGTACACCGGCTTTGGCCGCGTGCCGCTCGTGATCGAAGCGGTCTTCGAGGAGCTCGCGATCAAGCACGCCGTGCTCAAGGAAGCCGAGTCGGTGCTCGCGCCGACGGCGATCTTCGCGACCAATACCAGCACCATCCCGATCGCAAAGATCGCCGCCGCGAGCAAGCGTCCAGAGCGCGTGATCGGCATGCACTTCTTCTCGCCAGTGCACAAGATGCCGCTGCTCGAGGTCATCGTGACGCCCAGAACGGCGCCCGAAGTGACCGCGACGGTCGTCGAGTACGGCCGTCGGATCGGCAAGACCGTGATCCTCGTGAACGATGCGCCAGGGTTCTACGTGAACCGGATCCTCGCGCCGTACGTGAACGAGGCGGGCAAGCTGCTTGACGAGGGCATCGCCGTCGACGCGATCGACCGCGCAATGACAAAGTTCGGATTCCCCGTGGGGCCGATCAACCTGATCGACGAGGTCGGGCTCGACGTCGCGGGCAAGTCGGGTGCGATCATGGCCGAAGCGTTCGGTGGCCGCATGAAGCCGAGCGAGGCGTTGCAAAAGGTGCTCGGCGCAGGCCGGCTCGGTCGCAAAGGGAAGAAGGGGTTCTATGCCTATGACGAGGAGGGCAAGAAGGACGGCGTGGACGAAAGCGTGTACGCGCTCTTCACGGGCGGCTCCAAGCGCCGGGAGATGCCGCGCGAGGAGGTGCAAACACGACTCTCGCTCGCCATGTGCAACGAGGCCGCGCGCTGCCTCGAAGAAGGCATCGTTCGCTCGCCACGTGACGGCGACATCGGTGCGGTGTTCGGGATCGGATTCCCACCGTTCCGCGGTGGACCGTTCCGGTACATCGACTCGGTCGGCGTCGCGGAGGTCGTGAAGCAACTCGAGGCGCTCGACGCGCAGCAGCCGGGGCAGTTCGTGCCGGCCGCGATCCTGAAGGAGATGGCGAAGACGAACGGGACGTTCTATCCGCGAACGGGGAAGCCGGTATGAACGGCATATGAACTGCAGATGTGAGATGGGAGACGGCAGGGGGCGGCCCGTGCGGGCCGCCCTCACTGCCCTCGTCGTCGCCGCGCTCCTTTCGCCGATCTCGATTGAGGCGCAGCAGACGCGAGCTGAGTCGTCGAACTATGTCAGCACTTCGAGCTACGCTGACGTGATCGCATTCCTTGACGCGCTCGAAAGACTCGCGCCGAACGCTTGGGTCCGCGGCACCATCGGCACCACGACGCAGGGTAAGCCGCTGCCCTACCTGGTCGTCTCGCGACCACTCGTGCGCACGCCGGCCGAGGCGCGGGCGAGCGGCAAGCCCATTGTCTACGTGCAGGGCAACATCCACGGCGGCGAGGTCGAGGGAAAGGAGTCGGTGCAGGCGTTGCTGCGCGACCTCGTCCTCGACCGCGGCAAGAATGCGCTCGACTCGATCGTGCTGATCGCGGTGCCGATCTACAACGCCGACGGCAACGACAGCTGGGGGCCGCAGGAACGTCAGCGCTCCGAGCAGGACGGGCCGGAGCAGGTCGGCCAGCGCCCGAACGGTGCGCAGCTCGATCTCAACCGCGACTACATCAAGAACGAGGCGCCGGAAACATTGGCGTCGCTCCTGATGTTCCGCACCTGGGACCCCGATGTATTCGTCGACCTGCACACCACCGACGGCTCGTATCACGGCTATGCACTCACCTACGCGCCGTCGTTGCACCCCGCGGCGATGAACGGCGCGCTCGCACCCGCCGGCCCTTGGACACGCGACACACTGCTGCCTGAGCTACGCCGTCGCGTGCGCGCTCGGCGTGGGTACGAGATCTTCGACTACGGCAACTTCTCGGGCCCGGCTGGCGCGCGCGAGGACGGCGCGTCGTTGGCGAAGGGCGGCTGGCTCACCTACGAGCACAAGCCGCGGTTCGGCACGAACTACTTCGGGCTCCGCGGTCGCGTGAGCATTCTGAGCGAGGCCTACTCGCACGATCCGTTCGAGCGCCGAGTGAAGGCGACCACAGCGTTCGTGGGTGAGTTGCTCTCGTACGTTGGTGAACAGGGCAGCACCGTCGTGGCGCGTACGCGCGCCGGCGCGGCCAACTTCGCGCGCGGCGTCACCACGCCGGTGCCGCTCCGCGCCCGCATGACCACCGCGCCGTTCATCGCGCCGGTGCTCGTCGAGCCGCTCATTCCCATGGGCGACACGCTGCGTCATGAAGCTGGCGTGCGGCGCGGCTTCAAGCGCTCGCGCGTATTCGTGCCCGTGCCGATGCCCGTGCTCGATCGTTTCGAGGCAACGCTCACGCGCGTGCTCCCCGAGGCGTGGGTCCTCGACTCCTCCATGACGCCGATCGTCGAGCGCTTGCGTGCGCATGGCGTCGAGGCGCGTCGGCTCACACGCGCCTGGACCGGTCGCGGCGAGTCGTTCACCATCGACTCGATCGTGAAAGGTGCGCGTCCGTTCCAAGGTCACAGCGAGGTGCGGCTCGAGGGTCGCTGGGCCGAGGCGCGCCTCGCAGTCCCGCGGGGCGCTTGGATCGTGAGTGGCCGCCAGGCGCTCGCCCTCGTCGCGGCGATCATGCTCGAGCCGCAGAGCGACGACGGACTCACCACCTGGAACTTCCTCGATGCGCGACTCACCGTCGGTGGGTCGCATCCCGTGCGGCGTGCGCTCGATCCGATCGCGGCGGCTCGCTGACCACCGCGCACCGGACCACGATGCACCAGCGATGAGCCGCTTCCTCCCGGCCGATCATGCCAAGGGTGACGAGCGGACCATCGGCGGGTACGCGGCGGTCCATGCGCGCCCGGCCGCGTTCGAAGGACGGGACGGCTTCTCGTACAGCGTCGAGATCCTAGCTGATCGCGTCGATGACACTGCCGCGCAGATCGGCGCTGACACTGCTGCGCCGTTCGGCGCCTTCTTCCTCTTCGTGCAGTGGAAGCGGTTCGGCGAGCAGGGTGTGGAGGGACATCTCGAGTCGCCATTCCTCGCCCACGGCGCCGACGTCGAGGCCGCCAAGACGGCCCTCGGCGCCATGGCCGTCGACGAGGTGCAGCGGCACCTCGATTCGCTGATCGTTGCGCGCGAGGACGCGGCGCGCGAAGCACAACGCATCGCCGCCGCGCTCGACGACGAGGGCGCTCCGTGACCGAGCCGACCGACACGCGCGGCATCGTCGTCGAGGGCACCGGTGGCGTCTGGCGCGTCCGCACCGCCGGCGGTGAGGAGCGCGACGCCAGCCTCGCCGGCCGGCTCAAGCAGGAGATGAAGGGGCATCTCAAGCTCGCCGTCGGTGATCACGTCATCGTGGAGCCCGACGAGCGCGACAGCGGCTGGCGCATCAGCACGATCGAGCCGCGGACGAGCGTCCTCGCGCGGCGCGAACCCGGTGGTCGATACGGCGAGCGCGTCCTCGCGGCGAATATCGACCAGGTGCTCGTGGTCTTCTCCGTGGCCAAGCCGGAGCCGCACGTGCGCATGATCGACCGCTTCATGGTGATCTGCGAAGCCAACGACCTGCGCACGCACCTCGTGCTCAACAAGACCGATCTCCCCATAGACCCGTCGTTCGTCGAGGAGCTCGCCAAGCCGTACCTCGCGGCCGGCTATCCGGTGCATCGCACGAGCGTCAAGAGCGGTGACGGTCTCGAAGAGATGCGGAGCGTACTGCACGGGCGCGTCACCGCGTTCACCGGCCCGAGTGGCGTCGGCAAGTCGTCACTGCTCAACGCGCTCTACCCCGAGCTCAACCTGCGCACGCAGGAAGTCTCGCAGTCGGTGAACAAGGGCCGTCACACCACGGTCGGCTCCAAACTCATCCCACTCCCCGACGGCGATGGCGGCTATCTCGTCGACACTCCTGGGCTGCGCGAAGTGGGCATGTGGAACCTCCCCTCGACCTCGCTCGACCAGTGCTTCCCCGAGTTCAAGCCGTACCTGGGTGAGTGTCGCTTTCAGGACTGCATGCACGACGTTGAACCCGGCTGTGCGGTACGCGCCGCGCTGGCACTCGGCGCGATCGACCGGGTACGCTACGAGAGTTATCTCAAGTTGCGCAGTGAACTCACCGACGCTGAGCGGAATCAATGATGCGGACCACCCTGTTTCTCGCGCTCCTGTTCTCGCTCGCCACCGAGTCCTCAGCGCAGGCCGGCAAGGCCGCGTTCGACGAGGGCTTGCGCCTTATGCGCCTCAACAAGGCCGACGCGGCTGAGAAGCAGTTCGAGCGCGCCGTTGCTGCCGATCCCAAGAATGGTACGTACCACCTCTGGCTCGGCAATGCCGTGGGGCAGCAGACGACCACGGCGAGCACCGTGCGACAGCCCTTCATGGCACGGCGCGTCAAGGCCGAGTTCGAGCGCGCCGTGGCACTCGACCCTGAGCTCCTCGACGCCCGCGACGGACTCATCCAGTTCTACCTGATGGCACCGGGCTTCATGGGCGGCAGCGACGCGAAGGCGCGAGAGCAGCAACGGGAGATCGCCAAGCGCAACGCATTCCGTGGCCACCTCGCCGCAGCTACGGTGGCGTGGGCGGGCAAGGACACCCTCGGCACCGAGCGCGCCATGCGTGCCGCTATCGCCGCGGCACCTGACAGTGCGCGTACCGTCATCACGCTCGCGCAGCGTCAGGCCGGTTGGGGACGGGTCCCAGCGGCGTTCGCCACGCTCGACGAGTTTGCCGTGCGTCATCCGCGCGACATCGCCGTGCGGTTCCAGATCGGCCGCCTCGCCGCGGGCAGCGGCCAACAGCTCGAGCGCGGAGAGACGCTGCTGCGGGACCTGATCGCCGAGCCGGAGTGGGAGAGCACCAACCTGCGCCCGAGCAAAGCCGCGGTGCACTACCGACTCGGCATGGTGCTCGAGAAGTCGGGAAAGAAGCCCGACGCCAAGCTGTCGTACGAACGCGCGGTCGCGCTCGACCCACAGCTCAAGCCCGCGAAAGACGCGCTGGCCGCATTGCGTTGATCGCGTTTCGCGCGATCGCGCCCGCTGCATACTTGAGCCTCATTCGAAACGTCAAGGACTGAGCCGCTCCAACCGCCAGCCACCCGGTTGCGGCACATAGCGCAACCGGTCATGCAGCCGGCTCTGCCGCCCCTGCCAGAACTCGTAGCAGTCGGGCACCACGCGATACCCGCCCCAGTGCGGCGGTAGCGGCACCGCTTCGCCGGGGTACTGCGTATCGAGCTCCGCATGCCGATGCTCTAGCCCTTCGCGACTCGCGATCACCGAACTCTGCGCTGACGCCCACGCGCCCAGCCGACTCCCGCGCGGTCGCTGTTCGAAGTATTCGGCAGACTCCCTCGCAGTGACACGCTCAACACGCCCCTCGATCCGCACCTGCCGCTCGAGCGGCGCCCACCAGAAGCAGAGCGCGGCGCGCGCGTCGACTTTCTCGAGCTCGCTGCCCTTTCGGCTTCGGTAGTCCGTGAAGAAGACGAATCCGCGCTCGTCCGCTTCCTTGAGCAACACCATCCGGCAACTCGGCACGCCCTGTGCGTCGGCGCTCGCGAGTGCCATCGCGTTCGGCTCTGGCGCCTCGGCCTCGCGCGCCTGCGCGAACCAACGATGGAACTGGGCGAGCGGATCGGCGGCGACGTCACGCTCATCCAGTTGCTCGCGGCGGTACTCCTCTCGAAGATGGGCGATGCTCATGCCGAAAGCTCCGTCCCGCAGTGCCCGCTAGGCAAGTCCGCGTCCGCCCGATGCGTCGCAGGGAGAGTCCTTACATCGCCGGAACCTTTGCGTCCCGGCGGGATTTGTGAGACGTTCCCATGATGACCGATGCCCCTGAGGCCGAAGCCCGGCCCGCCGCTCCACCCGAGTTCAGCGCCGCCGCCATCGCCGCGATGGACGACGTCTATCGATTCGCGCGCTCGCTCACCCGCGACCCGAGCGACGCCGAAGATGTGGTGCAGGACAGCTATCTGCGCGCCTTCCGTTCTTGGCACACCTTCCAGCCCGGCACCGACATCCGTCGCTGGCTCTTCACCATCGCGCGCAACGTCTTCCTGCGCTCCCGGGAGCGCGGTCAGCGCGAGGTCACGCTCGACGACGAACAGTCGGCCGTCGCCGACGCGGCGCAGGCGCAAGAAGCCTGGGTGCGCGGCGGACTCGATCCCATCCTCGACCGTACCGATCTCGGCCCTGCCATCACTGCCGCGTTGGCCGAACTCCCCGAGAACTTCCGCGCCGTTGTGGTGCTCGTGGACCTCGAGGACCAGCCGTACGAAGCTGCCGCCGAGGTGCTCGGTGTTCCGGTGGGCACGGTGCGTTCGCGACTCTTCCGCGGACGCAAGCTCTTGCAGCACAGCCTCGCGCAACACGCCCGCGACGCCGGCCTATTGCCCGCGCGCCCCACAGGGAGTCCCGCATGACGCCAGATCACGACAAGTCGACCATCGGTGCCCCCGTGGATTGTGACGCGGCCCTCGAACGCCTCTTCGACTTCCTCGACGGTGAACTCGACGGCTCGCTCGAGGAACGACTCAAGGCACATGTGCAGCAGTGCAAGCCCTGCTTCGAGCGCGCCGACTTCGAGCGCCGGTTCCTCGCCGTGGTGCAGACCGCGCGCGCGGAGGAGCGCTGCCCCAAGGCCCTGCGCGAGCGCGTCCTCTCGACCTTGCGTGCCGAGGGCCTCGGCGCGTGACCGTCCCAGAGGGGACGCAGGCGCACCGCGCCGACGCGCGAAAGTTCACCGTGCTCCGCTGTGCCGTGCTCACCGTGAGCGACTCGCGCACCGCCGAGACCGACGAGTCCGGGCGATACCTGCGCGAGGCGCTCGCGGGTGCAGGGCACACCGTGCTCGAGCACGGACTCCTGCCCAATGACGAGGATCGCGTGCGCTCACAGGTCCTGGCGTGGATGCGCCGCGACGACCTGGACCTGATCGTGCTCACCGGCGGCACCGGACTCGGCTCGCGCGACCGGACGATCGAGGTCGTGCGACCGTTGCTCGAGAAGGAGATGCCCGGCTTCGGCGAGTTGTTCCGCATGCTGAGCTATCAGGAACAGGTCGGCACGGCGTCGATCCTCTCGCGCGCGACGGCAGGCAGCGCGCAGGGCAAGCTGCTTGTGTCGCTCCCTGGCTCCCGTGCGGCAGTTCAGCTCGCGATGGAGCGGATCATCCTGCCCGAAGGCGCCCACGCGGTCCGCGAGTTGCGGCGATGATCCGTCGGTCTGGCCGAATGGATGCGAGCAGAAGAGAGCGAACGCAAAGCGGGCCCGGCGAACTTCGCCGGGCCCGCTTCTCCCATCTCCCATCTCACCTCTGTAGTTCTAGCACCCCGGCCCCGCCAGCAACGGGTCTGCCGCCCGCGCACGGACCAGACACTCGGCTTGCGGCAGCGGCATCACGCGCGCGATGAAATGCGCGTTGATACCCGTGGTGAGGTCGCGCGGAAGCTGAGCGAGCAGGTTGAAGCGACGATGATCGACCCACCGGTGTCCCTCGGAGAGCAGGGAGAACCGACGCTCGTAGAGCAGCGCCTGGATGTACACCGCATCGGTCGAGGCGGCCGTGGCAGCACTCGCGCCGATTCCCGCGCCGCCCGACACCGACCGGACGAAGTTGAGATCTGTGATGGCCCCGGGCCTGTCACCGGTGTTCCAGCGGATCTCGGAGCTGAGGAGCACCAGCTCCTCATTGCGGATGATCGGCACGGTCGTGGTGTTGGTCGCGTAGCGTGCCATGGCGAGCGAGGTGGTGATTCCCAGACCCTGCGGCGCGTTGCGCGGCACCGTGAGGACCGACCACTTGGACACACGCAGGTCGCCGGCGACGCGGTCCGTCGCGAAGCTCGGATGCGTCAGATAGTCGGCGTTCTGGCCGACGCCGTTCTGCGCGTCACCCGTCGCAGTCGAGTAGACCTGATAGATGCCGACGTTCATCGCCGCCGCGTTGACCGGCGTCCGGTTCAGGAACGCCGCCGCGATGGCCGTCTGCGCCTGCGTCCAAGCTGCTGCACCGCCGCCACGCGTGGCGTAGTACACCGCCGCGCGCGCGGTAATCGCGCGATTGAACTGACGGAACGTCGTCGGCGTGTCGAAGCCGGTGAAGCCCGCGTGCATCACGAACGGGAATGCCGCACCACCAGCCGCGAGTTCCGCGTCGGCGGCGTTCAGCGTGCCGAGGATGTACCGGTAGACGGAATCGCGTGAGACGAACGGCGCGAGATCCCTGGAGTTCGGATTGATCTGGACCACGGCTCCCAGCGAGTCTCGCGTCGAGATCACATACAGGAGCTCGAGCGACTCGATGGTCCGCACGAATCCCTGAGCGGCGCTCTTCTGCGCCGCCGTGAGAAGCGGCAGTCCGGTGACCAGGAGCTTGAAATTGTAGATGTCTCGCAGATTGCCGTAGTTGCCAGCCCACGTGCCCACGGCGAACCCGGCGGGGTCGAGCCTGTTGAAGCCCGCGAGCCCGATCAGGTAGTGCGAGGTGTTGCGCCCTTCGTTGGGCGTGTAGATGTAGCCCTCGCGGCCCAAGCGTGCGGTGGTCGTGATGTACGCGCCGAGTCCGCCGCGCTGCTGGCGGATGATGCCCGTTGCCTGCAACTGCAGCGCGGTGGGATCCGCGGCGGTCCCCTCCACGGGTGGCGAGTTCAGGTTCGGGATGGACAGGGGATCGGCGCTGCAGGCGGCGACGAACAGCGTCGCGACGGCCAGGCCGAGATAGAGTCCCTTCTTCATTGGTTTCCTCATGGGAATCGAGAGTCGTCAGTGGATGATCGTGTGGACTTAGTAGCCGACATCGACGCTGAAGAAGAACTGACGGCTCGTCGGGAAAGGCGCGAGATCGATG